>CAMHOE010000039.1 GCA_946186665.1 uncultured Clostridia bacterium
TCGAGAAAGGAGAATTAATAAAACCACCCCTTTCGGGATGGTTTTATTATACGTGGAATATGTATTTATCAAGAATAAAATTAGATACCTCACGCACGGAAACAATGCGTGCGCTTGCCTCACCCAGCGTGTTTCACGGAGCGATAGAATCGGCTGATGACGAAAGAACCCGCAAGCTCTGGAGGCCTGACACACTTTACGGAGATCAGATCCTGCTTATTCTCAGCGAGAATAAAATTGATTTTTCGAGTGTTGCAAAGCAGTTCGGATATGACGGGTCGTTTGAATCAAAGATATATGACGTACTTTTGGAACGAATAACAAACGGCAGCCGATGGCATTTCCGTCTGAAAGCTAATCCTACAATTCAGAAATATGATGGGAAAAAGGGCAGAGGAAAAGTGCTTGCCCATATCACAACTGAACATCAGAGCGAGTGGCTTAAAAAACAGGCTGAAAAAAACGGGTTTTCTCTTAATGACGAGGAGTGGCTTGTCACCGGTTCAAGATGGTATGTATTCAAGAAAAACCGGAACAAAAGAGATCGTGTAAAAATGCTTGCCGCAACGTACGAGGGTATTCTTACGGTGACAGATGCCGAGGCATTCAGAACTGCACTTGTCAAAGGAATAGGCAGAGAAAAAGCTTTCGGTATGGGGATGCTGACCGTAACAGGAGTGATGAAATGACAGAACAAAGCGGAATGGAGAAGCCTGTACTTCAGGAACTGCCTGTTATCAGTGACAGAATGACATTTATTTATCTTGAGCATTGCCGTATAAGCCGTGAGGACGGAGCTGTTTCCGTAAAAGATATCGAGGGTACAGTATATATACCAGCCGCAGCAATAACCGTATTGCTTTTAGGTCCGGGGACAGAGATAACTCATCGGGCTATGGAGCTTATAGGAGATACGGGAATAAGCGTTATATGGGTAGGAGAGCAGGGTGTCCGCTACTATGCTCATGGCAGGGCATTGAATTCTCACACTTCACTTTTAGAAAAACAAGCGAAGCTTGTATCAAATACTCGTTTACACCTTGAAGTTGTTAAGAAAATGTATTCTATGCGGTTTAAAGGAGAAGATGTCACGGGTCTGACCTTGCAGCAGCTTCGAGGACGCGAGGGTGCAAGAATGAGAAAGATTTACCGTGAACAAGCCAGTCTTAATAATATCGAGTGGCACGGCAGGGAGTATGACACAGAAGATTTTTTTGGAGGTACTCCTGTAAATCAGGCTCTTTCAGCCGGAAATGTGTGTCTTTACGGACTTGCAGCGGCTGTTATTACCGCACTCGGCTGTTCACCCGGTCTTGGATTTGTTCATGTCGGACATGAGCTTTCGTTTGCCTATGATATTGCCGATTTGTATAAGGCAGAGATAACCATACCTGTTGCATTTCAGACTGCGGCAGAGGAAACAGATGATCTTCCAAATGTTGTCAGACGAAAGGTAAGAGATGAGTTTGTTAAAACACGTATACTTGAAAAAATGGTGCGTGATATAAAGTATTTGCTTGACGATTCAGATATAGAGCAGAATGTAGATATCGCTTTGTGGAACGGTCAGAAGGAGTATGCGGAATACGGCAAGTCATATGGAAAAGACGGTGAAAAGCCTTGATAGTTGTCAGCTTAACAAATTGTCCGCCAAAGCTGAGAGGTGACCTTTCTAAATGGCTGCTTGAAATAAATACAGGAGTGTATGTCGGACAAGTCAGTGCCCGTGTAAGGGAAGCACTTTGGAAAAGAATATGTGAGAATGTCGGCACAGGTCAGGCAACGATGGTATTTTCTACCAATAACGAACAGCATTTTGATTTCTATGTACATAATACTTTGTGGCGTCCTGTTGATTTTAACGGCATAAAGCTTATGAAGCATCCGAATGCTGTTCCCTATAAAGTAAATAACGACAGCGATAATAAGCTTGCTATGAGTATGGCGGCAATACAAAGGATGAATAAAAAACGGCGAAGAAACAGCCTTCTTACATCTTATGTTCTGGTTGATATTGAAACTACAGGTCTGTCCTGCGAAACTGATGAAATTCTGGAGATAGGACTTGTAGATATCGGAGGAGGCATAATAAAGGACCGGCAATCTTTTCTTATAAAAGTTGATACAATCCCCGTTGGAATTGTAAAGCTCACAGGTATTACAGCTGAGCTTGTAAGTAGTGAGGGGCTTGAATTGAAAACAGCTCTTGAAAAAGCATTTGAAATAATGGATGACAGAAATGTTTTGATCTATAATGCAGAATTTGATTTAGCTTTTTTAAAAAAGGGAGCGGAATCCTGTGGTGTTGATTTTCCGGATATCCATTTGCTTGATGTATTCGATTTATCGAAAAAGATGGTCAGAAATGCACCAAACTATAAGCTTGATACGATAGCGGATTTTCTGGGAATTAAAAAAGAACAAACGCACAGGGCACTTGATGACTGCCTACTTATGAATGAGGTATATTTAAAACTAAATGAAAAATGAGGTTTATGGGATCCAAAACCGTGATAAAAAGCGGATTTTTTTAGTCTTTTCCCCGCACATGCGGGGGTGATCCTTACGAAAAATATCAGGACACCAACACAAAGAGCTTTTCCCCGCACATGCGGGGGTGATCCTTGACTTACCGCCGCCGCAGGGAAGCACAATGCCTTTTCCCCGCACATGCGGGGGTGATCCTAACAATATAACATATTTTATGATAGTTGTATGCTTTTCCCCGCACATGCGGGGGTGATCCTATGCTGTAGTGTGCAATATCAACAAAAAAAGTCTTTTCCCCGCACATGCGGGGGTGATCCTCAGTTCACCCAGTTCAATCTCCGTTTCGTATGCTTTTCCCCGCACATGCGGGGGTGATCCTAATGACTGGGAGTACTTTGATATTATCATTTGCTTTTCCCCGCACATGCGGGGGTGATCCTTGTACTAATTTCTAATTCAAATTGTACATATTCTTTTCCCCGCACATGCGGGGGTGATCCTAGTTGGGAGTATGGTATCATAAAAGCACGATACTTTTCCCCGCACATGCGGGGGTGATCCTACCTATTTGTTTAGTAGGTTATATGGTAATACCTTTTCCCCGCACATGCGGGGGTGATCCTGACACAAATTACTATGGCAGAACGGCGGCGAACTTTTCCCCGCACATGCGGGGGTGATCCTGAAAGAGGATAATGACACAAATTACTATGGCACTTTTCCCCGCACATGCGGGGGTGATCCTCACGCTTGCCGCCGTTGGGGATGTGATACAGACTTTTCCCCGCACATGCGGGGGTGATCCTGGTATTGTGATAATCAGGGCGGAAGCACGGAACTTTTCCCCGCACATGCGGGGGTGATCCTACGACTTTGCCGTCAAACGTACCCCTCTCTTTCTTTTCCCCGCACATGCGGGGGTGATCCCAATATGCTTGTGGTGAATGCAGCGTTGCTGAACTTTTCCCCGCACATGCGGGGGTGATCCCGCAAAAAGATATAATCCGGCGTGAGTAAATACCTTTTCCCCGCACATGCGGGGGTGATCCTATCTAATTCAAATTGTATAAATCATTCACACTCTTTTCCCCGCACATGCGGGGGTGATCCTGCTGAAGGGATATGTATTGATATTGTATATACCTTTTCCCCGCACATGCGGGGGTGATCCTAGCTAAAGATTTGGTATCATAAAATCATGATACTTTTCCCCGCACATGCGGGGGTGATCCCAGACCATTGAAGGCATGGAAAGAAGCGATATGCTTTTCCCCGCACATGCGGGGGTGATCCTTTGAATGTGATAAAATCAACTAATATGTTATTCTTTTCCCCGCACATGCGGGGGTGATCCTGTAATTACGTTGTAATGACACTGTATATACATCTTTTCCCCGCACATGCGGGGGTGATCCTGTAAAACTTCTCACAGCATAAGCATAAGCAAGCTTTTCCCCGCACATGCGGGGGTGATCCTAGTTAAGAATTTGGTATCATTAGTACAACATACTTTTCCCCGCACATGCGGGGGTGATCCTAGTTCTCATACCTTTCCCGCTCAGATAATCGGCTTTTCCCCGCACATGCGGGGGTGATCCTATGTTATTCAGATTGTATGTATTATTCACACCCTTTTCCCCGCACATGCGGGGGTGATCCCAGGCTTCCGTCATATCTGTAAGGCAGTTTTGTCTTTTCCCCGCACATGCGGGGGTGATCCTGGAGCAATCCCCGCTTGTAATTCGGGAGATCACTTTTCCCCGCACATGCGGGGGTGATCCTGACGCTGTATATATGATTTATTTGTGATTTATCTTTTCCCCGCACATGCGGGGGTGATCCTATGTCATTCACGCTTGTATATATTATTCACGCCTTTTCCCCGCACATGCGGGGGTGATCCTACAGGCAACAGTCAACGTTGAGGATATATCCGCTTTTCCCCGCACATGCGGGGGTGATCCCAAGCATTGAGGTAAGGGACGACGAGCTGCTCGCTTTTCCCCGCACATGCGGGGGTGATCCTGACGTTTACTGACCTTGATGCTGAAATAGAACCTTTTCCCCGCACATGCGGGGGTGATCCTATTCATTCGTTCACGGCTTTTCGGGTCATATACTTTTCCCCGCACATGCGGGGGTGATCCTAAAGCGCCGTATTGTACAGAACAAGCTGCATCCTTTTCCCCGCACATGCGGGGGTGATCCTTGTAAACAAACCAAAGATTTTTGGATTTGTATCTTTTCCCCGCACATGCGGGGGTGATCCTGCTTTTGGAAGCTCATCCGGCGTTGTAACATGCTTTTCCCCGCACATGCGGGGGTGATCCTATAAACGAAAAATAGATTATATCATATACACGCTTTTCCCCGCACATGCGGGGGTGATCCTAAGCCTTTTGACATTTTCAATCCTATCCAGAACTTTTCCCCGCACATGCGGGGGTGATCCATAAGTAAATATCCCAATACAGACAGAATATCAGCTTTTCCCCGCACATGCGGGGGTGATCCCATCATGCTCCGCCCAGTCTGTACGCGACAAATCTTTTCCCCGCACATGCGGGGGTGATCCCTTGATAATTGGCAATACGGTCGATTTCTCTATCTTTTCCCCGCACATGCGGGGTGATCCATAGGTGTTTGGGTGTTTATTTTCAAGAGGATAAAAAGTTTGGGATATGTCTGGGATATGAATGTTCAGGAAACCTGAATATCATGAGGAGAATTGAGTTAAATCTTGCAAGACTTTAAAAATGGCGCTACCAGCCTTGTCAGGCTATTAGCGCCATTTTTAAGTGCAATATGTACGATCTCAATAACTTCGCGAATTTCATGCGCATTTTTATTGCTGTTATTTCGGTTACAGATTTAGACAGAATTAGATTGACGTGGGTACTGTTTGGAAAAATATTGACATTATTACTAATATTATTTATAATTGTATATAAGTATTGACTAACATTTTATTGTTATGCTCAGGAGGGCGGCCCGCTGAAAAATGATAATTTTCTTATGCTCTGACAAAGCATAACAAATATGTTATCACAGGATACCGACAGCATAATCATCTAATGGTCAGCGTAATGTTCGGGAACGACAGGCACACTGATCTTATTTATTGTTTGGGATGTGTATGTTTTGCTTATTATAGGGATTTGTGACGCGGAAGCTTGTCACAGAGAAATGATAAAAAGCTTAATAGAATCCGTTTTTTTCGATAAAACAGAAGTGACCGTCAGAGAGCTTGACAGCGAACAGGCAACCATCAGTCTCATAAGCTCCGGTACGATTGCCTTTGATCTGCTTATACTCGATGCTGAAAACTGCGGCGGACTCGGCGTGGCAGACTATATAAAGCACGGAGAGATACATACCGATGTTATAGTTTATACACGGACACCTGCGTATGTTTTTGAGGGCTACAAATACGGACTGTTCGATTACGTTTTAAAACAGCAGGACAACAACGGTCTTTATGCGTCCCTGCAAAGATATATAAAAGAAAAGCTTGACTGCGGAGCTGAATACCTCAGTGTAAGAACAAACGGCTGTATGCAGAACATAAAGCTTGATAAGGTAAATTACTTCGAAAGCAGAGGCAGAAAGATAGCCGCAGTAGCTATGGATGAAAAGTTTGAGTTCTATCAGAAAATGGACGACCTTGTATCTGTTTTGCCGAGCGGAAGCTTTATAAGATGCCACCAAAGCTATACTGTCAATATCAGAGCCATATATTCTTTCAGTTCAACGTTCGTTGTTCTTAAAAATGGTCTTAATATTCCCGTCAGCAGAAAGTATTATCAGGATATAAGATCTTTATTTGAGACTATGTCAAATATGACTTAAATTTGTCTGTTTTTTACAATATTATTATTTGGATGTACAACTGCTGTAAAATGTTATCAGGGAGGAGATCGCTATGATAGAATTTTCGTCAGTAACCTCAGATGGAGGAAGAGAGATAAACGAGGATAGACTCAACACGATAAAGCTTGATGATAACCATTTCTGCTTTATTGTTGCTGATGGTCTGGGAGGACATGGAATGGGCGACATCGCTTCGACCATTGCTGTTGAAAATGCAGAGGATGTTTTCAGATCGTTCTGCGATAATGACGATGTTGTGGAACAGATTTTTGAGTCTGTGCAGAAAAGGGTGCTCTATGAACAGAAACACAGAAGAACACGTTTCTCTATAAAAACCACACTTGCTGTTGTTGCTGTTACAAACAGCGTGATACATATGGGACATATAGGAGATACCCGTATTTACTGCTTTAAAGGCGGCGTGATAAAAAGCAGAACACTTGATCACAGTGTTCCGCAGATGCTTGTTTCTATGGGAAAGATAACTGAAGATCAGATAAGAAATCATCCCGACAGGAACCGCCTTCTGCGTGTTATAGGTGAAGAATGGGAAGGCGCAGGATATCAGCTCGCAGAGTCGGTATCTGTAAATGATGTATCTGAGATACTCATCTGCTCCGATGGTTTCTGGGAGCTTATAAAAGAAGAGGATATGTCAAAGCTTATCAAAGAGTCGGAAAATGCCGAGGAATGGCTTGCGTCTATGACGGAAATAGTTAAAGCAGCCGGAAAGCCTCTCAATGAAAAAGCTGATAATTATTCTGCCATTGCCATAATGATAAGGCAGTGACTTCCGGAAATTTTGCCCGACCCGATAACTTCAGATAAAGGTTCTTTGATCAGCGGTACTATATGGAGGAATTTATGAGCTTGAAAAATTGTGAAAACGGACACTTTTATGATGATAATGTTTTTTCATCATGCCCTACGTGTGCAGTAAAATATGACAATTCACCACAGGTGGATCCACCGAAAAAAGTCAAAAAAATAACAATAAGCCGAAGATCCGTTGAAGAGGACGACAACAGAACGATTGCCTACCATTCAGAATATACCGGCAACAACTATGTCACAGGATGGCTGATATGCGTTGAAGGTGCAGAAAAAGGGCGTGACTATCGTCTGCATTTCGGGTTCAACAGAATAGGAACATCCGGAACGATGGACATTCGCATTGCAGGAGACAGCAAGATAGCCGAAAAATATCACTGTGCAGTTGTATATGACGATAAGAGCAACGGCTTTTTTATTTGTCCCGGAAAGGGAACTATAACATATCTGAATGATGAATTGCTTAAAAAATCTCATCCGCTTTATAAAAACGATGAGATAATGATTGGCGAAAGCAGATTTGAATTCGTACCATTTTGCGGAGGTGACAAAAAATGGGATCAGGAAAACTAACAAAAGTATTAGTCGGACTTATAATTACTGCATCTGTTTTTTTAACGGCACCTTCCGTTATAGGTAACGCTGCCGGTGAAGACCTTGCGGTGTCCGGCATAGAACAGATATATGTGAATATGCCGGAAATGAGAGCGTATTTTACAAAGCTTGATGAGAACATATCCGGAAAGGGAAATATCACTGCATTCTTCAAGGATGACAATAACAAAGATGTGACTGTCAACTGTATAGACGTGAAAAATTTTTCAGAAACAGGTGACGGTATAGATTATTATGTGCTTCTTGACACATCCGCATCTATCAGCGAGGATACCTTCAGTAAGCTGAAAAAGGCTGTAATATCCGTCAACTCGTCTCTCGGAAAGAACGACAGAATGACACTTGTGACCTTCGGGGACAGTGCAGATCCCATATACAGATCGGATAAATCAGACGAGGCATTGGACTCTGTTCTCAGCGGTATCAAAGCAACAAGCGGTTCAACATCTCTGTATCATGCGCTCGCAAAGACTGCCGAGCTTGCAGAACAGAACAATAATGACGGCTACAAAAGAAAGGAATGTATCCTTTATACCGACGGATATGATGAAGCCGCAGGCAAGGAGACAATAGATGAAACAAAAGCAGATCTTCTGAAGTATAATATTCCCGTTTATACTGTTTCGGCAGTAGGAAGCGCGTCTGAGGATAATTCAAAGCTCGGCGAGCTTTCACGCACAACAGGCGGAAGGATAATCGTACCAACAGCAGGAAAAACCTATACTGATATGACCGAGGAGATACTCAGTGAAATAAAAGGGTCGAAGGTAGTGATATTTGAAGCGGATAATAATATCATCCCACGAAAGGAAGTCACCCTTTCAGTAAAGTTCAGGGATATTGATGTCACATCCAAAAAGGACGTATACATGACCCATTCCCAGCCGGATAATACCGCTCCGAAGATCGAAAAAGCAGAATTGGACGGTACGGACAGAATAAAGATCTATTTCAGTGAGAATGTTTCCGGAGCGGATAATATCAAAAATTTTACAGTTACGAATTCCTCACAGAATGACCTTCTTGTAAAAGAAGCGTCCTATGAAGTCAAAAACAGTCAGTACATAGCCACGATCACTATTGACTCGGAGATAATCAAGGACGATTATATAATTTCCTGCCAGAACATCTGCGATGTATCTATGGAGAAAAACAATATATCCAACACTCTCAAGGTATATCTTGACGGCATAGAAGGACCGAATATGTTTATTCAGGCGCTGCTCTCATGGCAGGGAATAATCCTTGCCGCAGTAATTGTCATTGCTACTGTAGTGCTTGTTATAGTTATAGTCAGGGTGCGCAGAAAGCGTGCAGCGGCACAGAATCAGCCTCCTGTAGTACATGTCGTTCAGCCGGTGATACAGCCTGTTGTTCAGCAGCCGCCTGCACAGGCTCCGGCACAGACTCCGGCTCAGCAGCCGCAGGAAGAAGCGCAGAATTCTCTGGCTCAGCCCCAGCAGCAGATCATAAGCGGTATAGAAAAGAAAGCTCCTAAATATGTAGTAAACATAAAGGAGACAAATAGTATAATGATGAACATTCAGCTTGACGGCGGTGAAAGCAAACCTGTCGAGATAGAGTTTGAGGATCGTCTTGTTGTGGGAAGAAGCTCTTCGTGTGATGTCTGCATAGACGACAAGTATATGGCAAGAAATCAGTTCTTTATAGAAAAAGAGGGCGGCTGCTATTATCTGACGGATCTTAATTCCACAAACGGAACTATGCTGAACGGCATCAGGATACATGAAAAGCAGCGTCTTGAAAAGAACGATGTCATAACAGCAGGCACTGTAAGGATGACGGTAAGCTGGAACTGACCGGCACTGCCGTAATATAAAACAAAAAAATTTCAAAAACATATAAAATTTAATGGATCTTATGGTATAATGTAAGATATGGATCTGTTAAAACATCTTGAAGGTGATCTTCAGAAAATACATGGTGTTTTATTGAGGTGGAAAAAAGTATGTTGTGTCCAAATTGCTTTACATATAATTTCGATGGACAGGTATGCTCAAACTGCGGTTTCCTGATGGAAGGCGATAATCTTGAGGATATGAAGATATTCTACAAGCTGAAGAACAGGTATCTGATAGGACGTTCTCTTGGAGCCGGCGGTTTTGGCATCACTTATATCGCTTATGACACAAAAAACGATTGTCGTGTGTGTGTCAAGGAATACTTTCCTATGGGGCTTGTTGTACGAAGCAACGACGGAGTTACTATTCACTATACAAGACAGAACCGCATTGAGGAGTTCCGTCACGGTATTGAGCGTTTTATGGAGGAAGCAAAGATAATCGGTGAGCTTAATAATATCTCAGGCGTTGTAAAGATAGTAGACTGCTTTGAAGAAAACGGAACAGCATACTATGTTATGGAATATCTTGACGGTCTTTCCTTAAAAAGAATAGTTCCTCCGGGCGGAATGCCACTGGAAACTGCAAATGAGATAATCAGAAAGATAGGCAGAAACATTGATATCGTCCATAAAGAAAAGGGCTATCTCCACAGGGATATCAGTCCGGAGAATATTATGGTACTGTCGTCCGGACGTGTAGTGCTGATAGATTTCGGCAGCGCAAAAAACTTCTTCCTGAGCAGCAGCAATTATACGATAACGCTGAAGCACGGCTTTGCACCTATCGAACAGTATTCTACTACGGATACGCAGGGGCCTTTCACCGACCTCTATGCTCTTGCAAGCACATATTATTATATGCTTACAAAAAAAGTTATACCAAGAGCGCCGGACAGACTTGCAGGTGTGGAGTATGAGCCGCTGCATTCCGCAAGGCACGATATAAGCCGCAGTCTTTCGGATGTGGTAGACAGGGCGCTTGCGATAGACCCCAAGAACAGGACTAAGACTGTCGGCGAGTTTATCGACGAACTGGAAGAGATCGTTGGTGAAAGCGGCGAAGAGTCAAACGCTCATTATGTAAAAGTCTATATTGACGGTCAGGAAACAAGCAGGATAAAGGTAGAGCCTGACAAATGGCTCACTGCGGGATGTCTGCCTTCAAGCGATATTCCCTTTACCGGCTGTCAGAGTGTTTCCCGTGTTCATTGTAATGTAATGTTTGATTCGTACAAGCAAAGGTTCTGCTTAGAAGATCATTCCACCAACGGCACATACATAAACAATGTCAGGATGAATAAGGACATGAGGTATTATGTTGAGGAAACTGACATTATACTGCTTGCAAATACACGCTACAGACTTATTTTAGGAGGCTGATAATATGTATCAGGATGAAGGCAATATTGTTACAGCTCGTTCTGGCACTTCATATCATACTGAAATGTACGCTTCCAGTATAATAGGAACAAGAAAATATCAGCAGGATTCATACGGATGTATAGAGACTCCGGCAGGCAGCCTTGCTGTTGTATGCGACGGTATGGGAGGCTTGCAGGGCGGTGAGCGCGCAAGCGGACTTTCCGTAGGGACATTGCTTGATGATTATATAAAAATATCCACAGGAGATATCCATTCGTTTTTCTACAACGAAGCAGTCAAGCTTGACGATCTTGTGTATAAAATAACTGATCAGAACGGCGATCTTCTGGGTGCCGGCACTACTATTGTTGCAGTACACATAAAGGATAACCTTATCAACTGGCTGTCGGTCGGAGACAGTAAGATATACATTATAAGAAACAGTTCCATGCAGTGTATAGTCAGAGAGCACAACTACAGGATGATGCTTGATGAAATGTACGCAAACGGAAAAATAACCATTGAAAAATACAGAAGTGAAGAAAGCAGGGCAGAAGCTCTTACAAGCTTTCTTGGGATAGGAAATGTATCACTTATAGACCTGAGTGAGAAGCCTGCCGAGCTTATGGAGGGCGATATAATACTTCTGTGCAGTGACGGTCTTTACAAGTCTCTTTCTGATGACAAGATTCTTGCAATAATACTTGATAATTTTTTTGATATGCAGAGAGCGGCAGAAGAGCTTACAAGCTCTGCGCTCGCTTATGCGGCAAAAGGACAGGATAATACTACTGTTGTCCTTTTGCGTTACGGTCAATAAAGAACGGATGATGTGCTTTGAGCTTTTACGATAAAATGACATCAAGAAACAGATCTGAAATTTCAATAGTGCATACAACTACCGCTTCGGCAAGGCGAGGATGTATCACGGTGCACAGCGGCGAAGGCGCAGGAGCATCTATCACTCTCGGCATGCTTGAGACTGTCAGTATCGGCAGAAACGAAAGAAGCTGTGATCTTATTATTCCTTCCAGAGATATCAGCAGAGTGCATTGTACGGCTGAGTATGACGCAGAAAAATGCGCGTTTATTATTACCGACCGTTCCATGAACGGCGTTTATATAGACGGACAGCGTTTGCCTAAGAATATCCCGGTAATACTGCCTTCAGGAACGATACTGTATCTTGCAAACAATATGCACAGTATCAGGCTGATCTGAGCACGGCTGCGCTGCGTTTTGTGGAAGTAATGAGGCACTTGGTTATATTATGAAATTGTATGCCGTTCAGAGCTTTATTACATATATTTATTGAATATTATTCCATTAGCAAAGACATCAAAAAACCTTTATCCGAAAGGTAAAAGTGTATCAGTATCAATGATAAATTTATTGCCTTGTGGTATGGGTGTCAGGAGTTGATTAAATGTATTTGTGTATTTCATGTATGAAAGAGGTGCCCGAACAGCAAATTGAATGTTGTCCTTACTGCGGTTATATAAGGCGGAATTATACTTGTATGAGAGCATGGCTGAAACCGGGTTCATATCTCAACAACAGATATTATATCGGAGCGGCTGTAGAATTTGATCCCTACGGAGTTTCGTATAATGCTTTTGATGCTGTGATGAAGCGCAGGGTGGTCATACGTCAGCTTTTGCTCCAAAATATGGTACCGACAGATCCTTCTAAGATTTTTGATGACAGCGTTTTCTATGACTCAGTTCAGGCGGACCGGTTTTTCTATACATACAGGCAGCTTGCTGATATGAAGGTCTCTTCTTTGCCAAAAATATATACATACAGCAGGTACGGCAATGTGATATACGCTGTGACAAAGCAGGTGCCCGATCTGACACTCAGTGCATATATCCATAATGCGGGAGCAAAAACCTTTGAAGGGGCAAAAAAGCTTCTCCTTCCTTTGATAATAGCGATCAAGCTCCTGCACGACAGAAGAATACCCCACGGACAACTGAATATGACGTCCATAAGAAAAACAGACAACGGACTGATACTTTTTGATATTCCCGGAGCATACAATGCTGAGGGAACCGTTGCCTTTGACACAGCCGGAGCGGCGGACCCGTTTGTGAGCGATCTTAAGAATTTCCTTCTGATTTTTATTTCGGTGCTTTACGGTGCCGACAAAAACGTAGATCCCAGTATAATCAACAGAGATATGCTTTCAAGAAGCGAGCCTGTTTTGCCTGATGATGTAAAAAACTATATTTATTCCGTTTTTAACAGCGGCAATGAGGTCGAGCTGACAGCAAGAAGGATACTTGATGTGATCTTTAAATGCGGAGAGATAGCTGTAGGACAAAAGCAGCAGATCGCCAATACACCTCCTCAGTATCTGTTGGACTCTGCAAGAGATCACGGAGTAAGCATTACAAAGCTGATAACTTCCTTGTGAGATCCTGAGCCTGTTATTTTCCATACAGTATACTGCCAAACGGACGATCTTGTAAACACAGGAGGGATCAAAATGTTTCAGAGCGGACAGAAATACAGACTGTATCGTTCAATACCGCATGCTCGTTCGTTACCAATAGATCTTTTCCGGAACTATTGGTAAATACGAGACTGATCAAAGACAGAAACACAAAAACCATATGCAAAAAATTACAATTTTTCTGTCAAATAATACATTTTCTTAAACATTATTTTTCATTCTGATATAATGAGATCAGATCAAAGTAGAAATATAAAACAGTAAAGGAGTTTTTGATATGACAAAAAGATGTATAAACGGTCACTATTATGACGGTGACAAATTTGCCAGATGCCCCTACTGCGGTGCAGGTGATCTTGATGACAACTCAGGCGAACCCACCGTACCTGTTTATAATCCGGGTGCTCGTATGAACCAGATGTCTGCGGGCTTTCCTAATCAGTCTGCACGTTCAAACATTGGCGACGATGCGACAGTTATGCTGTCTGAATCCCAGAAAATGAACACTCAGATCCCGACAGGAAATATGCAGACCGAAACGGCTAATGACCTGTTCCCGTCCCAGAGCTCTTCTTATGATGGAGATGCAACAAAGTCGATCCCTCTTTCACAGATATCCAAGGTGATCACAAATACCGAAAAAGAAACAAAAATAACTGAGTCTCAGCAGGTGCAGATGAATATCCCGTCAGAACCGGCAAAGGAAGATCAGAACAATGTTCAGCAGTTTACCGGAGCTCAGCAGGGTGTTTCATCATCACAGTTTATCGGAATGCAGAACGATCCTGCACCACAGTTTAAGGGAACACAGGACAGTGCCCCCAAGAGCAATGACACACATACGAATTACGCTCCTGAGGTAAAGAGCAATATCGGTCAGATGGTTCAGGAAGCTAAGGCGTCCGGAAATACATTTGATGAAGGAGATGCTCCTACACAGAGACTTACAAACCCGATCCTTCATGATGAACCTACAGTCGGCTGGCTTATAGGTGTAAGCGGAAAATATTATGGTGAATGCTTCGAGCTGAGGAGCGGAAAGAACTTTATAGGCCGCGCGCCCGAAATGGATGTAGTTCTTGCGGCAGATAAGACCGTCTCAAGGCAGCGCCATGCGGTAGTACTCTATGAGCCGCATTCCAGAACATTCTTTGCTCAGGCTGGTGAATCAAGAGAGCTTTTCTATCTCAACGAAAAGGTCGTTCTTAAAAACGAGCAGCTGAGCGCGTATGATACTCTCCTGATAGGCACAACCAAGTTAGTATTCTTCCCACTTTGCGGCAGCGAATTTTCATGGGATGATGTTAAGGAGGAATGATCTATGAACAATCAGGCAAATATCGGTAATAAAAAAACTACATTGTCGGCAGCCGGTGTGATATCCATTATAGGAACTATCCTGTCTGCGCTTGCTGCTGTAGGTATGATGTTCCTTCCTATGTTAAGCTATGAGGGCGGTTCCTCCTCTGAGAGCTGGAGTGTATTTGATTTTACTTTCTTATCGGAACTCGGAAGTCAGGCTATGGATGGCAATGACGAATTTGCTAAGGCTTTTGTGACGATAGATTCAATATTCTTCTTTATAGTTTGCGGTGTTGCGCTGATCATGATATTGTGTAAAGCCCTCCAGAAATTTTTTGGCGCAAGGCTGTCAGCTCTGCTGCTGTCCATACTCAATATGCTCGTCAATGTTGCATTTACGGTGTTTTTATTCTTTGCTTTAGAGACAACGACCGCTCTTTCCGGATACGGCAACTATAGTGTGGGAATAGGTCTTATTATTGCTGCGGCTTGCTCAGTTCTGATCATGGCATTTTCGATAGTCGGAATGTTTGGTGTCAAGCGCGAGCCTGCATACAATGCTCCTATACAGAAAGCAAACGGAAATAACTTTGCAGTAAATCGTCAGCCGGTAGTACCTTCCGGTTATAATAATCAGAAACAGCCCACCATACAGCCCCCGATGCAGCCGCCTGCACGACCTGTCCCGCCTCCTGTTCAGGCTCCTCAGCCTCCTGTTCAGACACCTGTACAGCCCCTCATGAAAACCTCTGTACCAATCGATAGTAATAAACAGTTCGCTCCGCCGCCTGAAATTCAGAAGCCGGCAGATGCTGCAAAACCGGAGATCAAACCTGACAAGAAGGATGACATAGCCAAAACCGAAGATATACTGCCCTCTGATGTTTCAGATAACGGAGCAACAGAGTTTGATCTGGATCCTCATACTACAGTTCTTATGGGCTGTATTGAAGGAATAAGCGGAGACTACAAAGGCACAAGCATCCGCCTTAATACAGGCGAGAAGATATTTATAGGAAGAGATCCTTCAAAATGCAACATAGTTGTAAATTCTGAAACGAAGGATGTAAGCAGAGTTCATTGCTCTGTAAAATACGCGTCAATGGAAGATTGCTACAAGGTAATTGATCAGTCTGCAAACGGAACCTTCGTAAATGGAAAGCCGCTTCCCAAAAATCAGGAAGTCGCACTTCCGCCGGATACTATTATTTCTCTTGGCAGCGGCGACAATAAGTTCAAACTCGGAAGATAAGTGCAGGATGATCGTTTCTGCATAGAAGGTTGTTAAAAAATCTGAGACAAAAAGGAGAATACTTATGATAAATACACTAAGATGCCCCAATGGTCATTTTTATGACGCATCAAGATTTCAGGTTTGCCCGTACTGCGGAGCTTCGACAGGTGTGGCTGCACCCCAAACACAGTCCTCGTACTCCCCCGTACCATCTGCTCGGCCTCCGCAGTCGGTAAATCATATACCTCAAAACAACACCCCTTATGCCTACAGTAATCAGGCAGCGCCCAGACCGGCAATGCCTCAGCAGCAGGCAGTTCCCGTTCCGTCACCTGTTCAGCAGGCTGCACCTATGAATACGGCTGCAAATATTTTCTCACAGCCGGCGAATACATCATACAACGATCAGGACGAGGAAGAAATGAAACAGCCTACAGTGGGCTGGCTGGTGTGCATAGGCGGCGCATCAAAGGGCAAGTCGTATCCCATAAGAGAGAACAGAAACTTCATCGGACGTTCACCGTCAATGGATATATGTATTCAAGGTGATAAAGCTGTTTCAAGAGAAAAGCACGGCATTATCACATACGTACCCAAACAGCGTTTGTTTATCGCTCAGCCCGGCGAATCCAGAGAATTGTTCTATGTGAATGATAAGGTAGTACTGGACAATATGGAACTGGATCCTTACGATAAGCTTGAAATAGGAAAATCAATGTTCCTGTTTGTACCGCTTTGCGGAACAAAATTTTCATGGGATGATTACAGCAGGGATCAATAAATATGAAAAAAGCATTGTTGCTGATCATAAGGATACTGATCCCGGTTGTTTGTATTGCTTCAGCATCGGCATTCTGTCTTCCTGCGTTGGATCTTACGATATCAAAAAATGATATGAACGAGATAAAAGCTCAGCTTGCAGCCTATGACAAGGCGCAGGAAGAAGAAAAAGCTGACTATGAAAACGGCGGCAGGATGGATATTTATTATTCCATAGAGAATAAAAGCGTTTCAGGTATTGAAGTGCTGACCCTGCATTCTAAGACCGCCGGAGATGATATTGCTGAGGAAAATACCGACGCTGATATAATATACAATGGTTTCAAAACAGCGATAAACGATAATTACATTCTGATATTTACATTGATGTCAGTATCTGTTATATTTATGATAACGACTCTGATATTTGCAGCTGTCAGATCAAACAGACTGCTTTCGCTGCTGACAATGGTTTTTTCTCTGCTGTACCTTGCGGTGAATGTTTCTGTGATAGCGGTTATGTATATGATAGTTGCCCCGTCTTTCAATAACTGTAAGCTTCTGGATGCGCAAGTCTCCCCTTTGCTTTACATAACTGCGGCAGGCGCACTTTTAGCCGTTGTACTGGGTGTAGTACGGATGATCCTTGAAAGAACATGGGAGTCGGAACCACGACCGGAATATAATGTTCCGCCAGAGAATGTGGAAACAACCGTAACGCTGGATCATAAGATCCTTGCAAACGCTAACATCAGCGGAAACACTTCGCTGGAAGCAACGCAGCTGATTTATACTGTGAAACCGAGTGTGACTTGTCTGAAGGGTTCCTGCGAAGGACTTGAAGTACCTATAGAAAATGGCGATGTTATTTTTATAGGACGTGACATAGAAAGCTGCAACATAATAGTAAGCCATTCAAAGGTAAGCAGACGTCATTGTTCCATCAGCTATGACCGCAAACGCAATCAGTACATAGTGACTGATCTGTCGCATAATGGAACATTTACAGAGAGCGGAGAAAAGCTTCTTAAGGATCACAGTAATATCCTTCAAAACGGAAGTGTTATATATCTTTACAACAGGGACAATATGTTCCGACTTGGACGCTGAATACAGTACTGTTCCCCGAGTCTTAGCCGCTCGGGGTTCGGCTGTTGATGCGGACAGCTGATGCATTCGTTAAGCTATCGTCCGATACGATATTTTAGCAAATGTATTTGCTGTACCCGAAAAAGATCACGGTTATATACAGAAAACAAAAAGGAGTTGTATATTATGGTAATATGCAAAGTATGCAGGACACTTTACGATGAGTCTTTCGGAGTTTGTCCTAATTGCGGAAGCGTGTACGACGGCAGTCAGACACAGAATAATGGGACATCACAAGGATATTTTCAGAATTCAAACAATTCATCACCTGACAGCCAGATGCCGTATGACCCGGATGCGACCATAAGAGCACCTATCCCATCGTTTGTAAAAAATATTCCAAATATGCAAAATATGAACAACTCTGCTCCAACCGGCGCACCGTCAGATAATGGAAATTCTGTATCTGAATATGATCCTGACGCAACAGTAAGATTATCACCTCAGCAGCAAACAAATGCCGCTTTCGCTTCTCAAAACGGAGCAAACACCACAACAGCGCAGAATACCACTGGATCTGAGTATGATCCTGATGCAACAGTAAGATTATCACCTCAGCAGCTGACAAAAGCTGCCGCCGATACACAGAACAACACAAATGCAGCAGCACAGAATACAGCTAAATCCGAGTATGATCCTGATGCAACAGTAAGATTATCACCTCAGCAGCTGACAAAAGCTGCCGCCGATACACAGAACAACACAAATGCAGCAGCGCAGAATACAGCTAAACCAGAGTATGGTCCGGATGTAACAATAATGGGACCTGTCAAACCACAGATGAACGCCGCTTCCGATGCTCAGAACAACGGGAACGATTCGTCACAAAATACAACTGATCCGGATGCAACAATATTTTCACCTGTCCTGCCGCAGATGAATGCTGCGCCTGATACGCAGAACACAAATAATAATACATCAGCAAGTGCGCCGGCTTATGCAGAAAGTAATAATGCGAACAACCAGCCCGCTGCCAATTCTCTAAACACATCATATCCCAATATGCCTGCAAACGGCGGAACAGTGCAGAATGATCAGCAATATCCGCAGGGAACAGCAGCTTCCTATAATTCAGCTCCTGCCGGTGCTGCTCCGAAGAAAAAAGGCAAAAAGGGATTGATCATTGGAATAATCTGTGCAGCAGTTGTGTTGCTCGGAGCCGGAGCAGCTGCGTTCTTCATTTTTGCTAATCCCTTTGGCGGGGAGCCGGGCGGCGGAAACGAAAGCTCCGTTGTAAGCGGTACCGAGAAAAAGGATGAAGGCGGTTCTGCTAACAAAAACGAAAACAAAACCGAGAGCAAACCCGAAAGCTCCACTGTTCCCGATGAAAAAAGCGAAACTGAGAGTATAACAGAAAGTTCTGATGAAAGCGTAACAGAGAGTTCGTCCGATATCATTGATGAAAGCTCCGAAGAAAGCATAACAGAGAGTTCAGCGGAAATCGTTGATGATAGTTCCGATGAGAGTATTGATGAAAGCTCTGCTGAAAGTTCAGTTGATAGCTTAGATGACAGCGAGCCTGAGTCGGAAGTTTCTCTGGATGATGATTTTACAACATATGTAACATCTGTAGAAATTGAGGCAAGCGTGCAGAAAAACGGTTCGCCAGAGTCTGTAGAAATACCTCAGTTTAATTTTGACAGTGATGATGCAGATGCTGCAAACGAAGAAATAAGGAATATTGTGCTTGAAGAAGGCAGGATCAGTTATAATCCTGAATTCAGAGTATGCGGATACGGCAGTGTCCTCTCGCTTTATATAAAATATAACTATGTTGATTATCATTATCCGACATTCAAAACATACAACTTTGATATGAAAACCAAAAAGCTGATATCAAATTCAGAGCTTATGAAAGCTGTTGGTGTATCAGAAACAGATTATGAAGACAACCTTGAAGATTTTATAACTCAATGCTTCTGTGAATATCACGAATGTGACGATATGGATGGGGTATACAGCAAGTATGGAGAAATTGCTACAGACAAATTTATAAATGACAGGTATGGCTATACGATCAGAGAAAATACCAAAACAGGTACTGATGCCGAAATGTGTATTGACGATGATGGTGTTTTGTACGTATGTTTAAGTATAGGATCATTTGCAGGTGCGGACGCATACTTCGAGATGTTTGGATATGACCCGTCTGAATTTTAAAAACATCCCGTAACTACAAGGAGAAGAATTATGGTTATATGCAAAAAATGCGGTACTGTGTACGAAGAAAGTTATTCCATATGTCCCAAATGCGGAAATACTTATGAAGATGAGGATATGCTGACAACGGCTCCAAGTATTCCTCTGCCTGTTGTCAAACCGGATGCTCCTGCTGAAAATACAGTTGTTCCTGCACCTTCTTATCCCACGGAAGCTCCAAAAAAATCAAAGCTGCCGCTGATAATTATTCTTTCAGCCGTTGGTGTTTTACTTATCGCAGCAGTGATAGTACTGTTGTTTGTCTGGCCGGGATTTTTAACCGGTTCATCTTCTGGAGAGCCGGACACACAAAACGCTGCTTACAGCAGTAATGTAAACAAAGACGAAAATAACGGCAATAAAAATAGCGACAACGGCGATAATGGCGGCAACGGTGACAACGGCGACAACAACGGCAATGGCGATAACAACGACAATGGCGACAACAACGGCAATGGCGGCAACGGTGATGACACAGGCGACGACGCCGACACTGGCGACGACACCGGCAACGGTGACGATGCCGACACTGGCGACGACACCGACAATGGCGAAGACGCTGGCAATGACGAAGATACCGGCAATGGCGAAGACGCCGACAATGGCGAAGACAACGACACTGGCGAAGACAACGACAATGGCGAAGACATCGACAATGGCGAAGACATCGACAATGGCGAAGACATCGACAATGGCGAAGACATCGACAATGGCGAAGACACCGACTATAACGACGATGACACAGACGAAACTGACGATGAACCCCCTGTCGGCGGTATCGTTGCTGATAATGGCAGCGTTGATGACAACGGCGATGGCAACGCTGAAGCTTCAAATGGTATTTTTAATCTCCCATTCCCTGTTAGTTCAGTAAGTGTTTAAGCTGTCGTGTCGACATATATAACTTCTGCATACGGCAATATTGAGTGACATACATTTCAAAACAAAATATCAGAGTATAATTTCATTTGTTATGTGATACTATTATCAAATTGATCATCAGGATATCAGAAAAGCTAAAGGGGCTGTCGCAGTAAGACAGCCCTAAAAACAAAACCGGACAGCCCAAAAGG
>CAMHOE010000040.1 GCA_946186665.1 uncultured Clostridia bacterium
TATATATACTTATATTTATAAATATATACATATTTTTTTAGTATTTATATAAAGACGAATACTCAGAAAAAAATGCCCCTTTTGCCCCCAGATGATAATAATAAAAGAAGCCGCAGAGACATTAGCTGTCAGACCCTTTGTCCCTGCGGTTTAATTATATTCTCTAAAAAATTATTTTGTTTTCTTGCCGAAAAGCTTTATGCAAAGCTTTCTCAGCATATCTATCGGAATGATAGAAACTGCGGCTGCGAGTATGAACGCCCATTCCTTAAGCTCAAGACCGTAACAGCTGAATATCACGCCGCCAAAATATGTAAGAGCTAACTGAATGACAACTATTATACCCATAATAAGGAAATACATTTTGTTTTCACCGATGTGCTCAAACAGATTGAAGCGCTCCGTGCGGACATTCAATGAGTTGAATACGGCAATGAAAATGAAGAAGCAGAAATACGCTGTCATAAGATACAGATAATACGGACTGCCGTTCTTGGTTTCAGTGTTGTTTCTTATGAAGCTCCATACCGGACTTTCAGCCCAGAGCTGAGAGGTAAGCATGAAGAAGCTCACTACAAATATCCATGCAGTGCTTACGATAAGCTGTCCCTTCATTGTCTTGCTGACAATGCTTTCATCCCTGCGCTTGGGCTTCTCGTTCATGTAACGCTGAAGCGCAGGCTCACCGCCCAGTGCAAGAGCCGCAAGTGTATCCATTACAAGGTTGACCCAGAGTATCTGTGTGATGGACAGAGGATTGGAAAGTCTGAGCAGAGGCATTACAAAGGATATAAGCACTGCCGAGAAGTTTATTGCAAGCTGGAAGGTTATGAACTTTCTGATATTGTTGAAGATAGTTCTGCCGTAAAGGATAGCCTTTGCAATAGAGTTGAAGTTATCGTCAAGAATAACGATATCACTTGCTTCCTTAGCAACCTCTGTACCGCCGCCCATAGCAAAGCCAACATCGGCTTTTTTCAGCGCAGGTGAGTCATTGACGCCATCGCCTGTCATACCAACAACAAGGTTCAGTTCCTGAGAGAGTCTTACCAGTCGGCTCTTATCTGTAGGCAAAGCACGTGCGATAACACGAATTCTCGGAATTACCTCTTTTATCTCATCGTCTGACATCTTTGCAAGCTCGTTTGATGTGAACACAAGCTCGTCATCATTTTTCAGCAGACCGGCGTCTCTTGCTATGGCAACAGCGGTTTCTTTTCTGTCGCCTGTTATCATTACGACCTGTATGCCTGCCTTGTTAACATCACGTATAGCGGTAACGGATTCGGGACGAACCTCGTCTCTGATACCCAGAACGCCTACAAGAGTCCACTCGCCCTCAGGAAGAGAGTCCCCTTCAAGCTTCTCATCAGCAGTCGCAACAGCCAGTACACGGATGGCCTTCTTTGCAAGCTCGTCAATTTTTTCATTGAGCTTCTTGCCGTCAAAGGGAGCCTTGTTGCCGTCCTTGTCATAGTAATACTTACATTTTTTGATAAGCTTCTCAGGCGCGCCCTTGATAAGTGTAATATCCTTACCGCCTGTAACAGTTGTTGCGCTGTACTTATTTGTGGAGTTAAAGGGTACTGAATGAACCGCTGTAAGATTCGGATAATTGTCCTCAGCGTTTGCCACAAAGGTAAGCACAGCTCTTTCTGTGGGGTTGCCGCCTACTACCTTTACCTTGCCCTCTGATGAGGTGACAATGGCATTTGTATTGTGTTTAAGAGCCATGGCAAGCATATCCCCTGCCTTGCCCTTTATCTCACCGAAGCTCTTTGCCTCGTTTGCTTCGCCGTCAAGGAAAATAACGGCTTCAAGCTTGCCCTTTGTAATGGTACCTGTCTTGTCGCTGAAAAGTATGTTCAGGCTTCCGGCAGTCTCTATACCGTTGACCTTACGTACAAGCACGTTGTCCCTGAGCATTTTCTTCATATTCATGGATGATACTATTGCTATCATCAGCGGCAGACCCTCAGGCACTGCCATAACTATAATGATAACAGCGAACATCACAGCCTGAACAAAATCCGTAAAGAGATTTATCCACAGGTCAGGGCTTGAAAAATACGCTGAAATACCGCCGTTGAACAGGAATATGGACTGTATGAGATACACCAGTGCAATAGCGATACCGCCTATGTATCCGAAGGTGCTTATTGCCTTTGCAAGCTTTGAGAGCTTGAGCTTAAGCGGAGACTCTCTGTCGTCGTCAAGCTGAAGCTCCTTTGCTATCTGACCGTATACAGATTTATCACCAACAGTAGTGACCTGCATTACGGCATTGCCGGAGCATACAACAGCGCCTCTGAACACACTGTAGCTGTCCAGAAAATCCGCTTCATCGTTGTTGCCGTTGAACTCGCCGCCTGCCATTTTGACAGCTTCCTTGCTTTCACCGTTAAGCACAGACTGGTCAACATTTATTGTGCCGTCTGCGATAATACCGTCAGCAGGTATCTTATCGCCGCTTTGCAGAAGTACGCAGTCCCCCACTACGATATCATTGATAGGTATTTCTACAATGTCGTTGTTTCTGTAGACCTTGCACTTGATAAGTGACGCTTCCTGCTGGAGCTTCTGGAAGGCATTTTCGTTGTTGTACTCAGATATTGTTGAGACCACTGTAGCTATTATAACAGCCGCAGCGATACCAACAGTCTCGTACCATTCAGTGTCGCCTATGTCAAAGCAGTAGTGCATAACGACAAAGACTACATTGAGCAGAAGAGCAACGCACAGAACCTTTATCATCGGGTCGCCGAAGTTTGAGATAAGCTTGTGCATAAAGCCTTCTCTTTTTTGCTCAGTAAGGCTGTTGTCGCCGTACTTTTCCTTTGACTCACTGACTTGAGCGTCATTCAGACCAAAAGACTTCATTTACCATTCTCCCATCTTTATTTAATTACAAAAACATTTTACATCTTTAAACTATGAATGTCAATCAACATTATAAGATATCAAGAAAAAAAAGTCGGAAATGTCCGACTTTTCATTCTTAATATATATCAGTACAGAATTAATCCAGAAAATCCTTGAGCTTTTTGCTTCTGCTGGGGTGGCGGAGCTTGCGCAGTGCCTTTGCTTCTATCTGACGAATACGCTCTCTTGTTACGTTGAATTTCTCACCCACTTCTTCAAGAGTACGGGAACGTCCGTCCTCCAGACCGAAGCGCAGTCTGAGAACACGCTCCTCTCGCGGAGTAAGGGTTGCAAGCACTTCAGAGAGCTGCTCACGGAGAAGTGTATGTGAGGCTGCGTCCTGCGGTGCAGGTGCGTCATCATCCGGTATGAAGTCACCAAGATGACTGTCCTCCTCCTCGCCTATAGGTGTTTCAAGGGACACCGGCTCCTGCGCAACACGCATTATCTCACGGACTTTATCTGTAGGCATACCAAGAACATCTGCTATTTCCTCAGCTGTCGGCTCATGACCGTTCTGGTGCAGAAGCTGACTGGATACCTTCTTTACTTTATTTATAGTCTCCACCATATGAACAGGGATACGTATTGTTCTTGCCTGGTCGGCAATAGCTCTTGTAATAGCCTGTCTTATCCACCATGTGGCATAGGTCGAAAATTTGAAGCCCTTTGTATAGTCAAATTTTTCTACCGCTTTTATAAGACCAAGATTACCCTCCTGTATCAGGTCGAGGAACTGCATACCTCTGCCGAGATACCTCTTTGCGATACTTACAACAAGACGAAGGTTAGCTTCCGACAAACGCTTCTTTGCAGCGACATCACCGTCTGCTATCCTTATAGCAAGCTCCAGCTCTTCATCCGGTGAAAGCAGCGGAACACGACCTATCTCTTTAAGATATATCTTTACAGGGTCGTCTATTGCGATGCTCTCAACAGACGGCTCAAAGTCCTCTGCGTCATCATCCATTTCCGCTTCGTTCACTATTGATGAAAGCTCTATATCATCAAGAATGATATCATCCAGCGTCTCAACTATTTCTACACCGTTTGTCTCCAACGTGTCATAGAATTTTTCAAGCTGTTCGGGGTCGATATCCATTTCCCCTATGGCGTCCAGTATTTCCTTGTTCGTAAGCTGTCCTTTGGATTTTCCAAGCTCCATCAAATCTTTAAGTATTGTCCTTTTGTCCGGCTGTGGTGAACCTACCATAGTAATAGCCCTCCTGTTTATTTCTTTTTTTCCCTGAGCTTTTTAAGCTGTTCCATAATGGTATCGTTATCGGCATTTGCTATCTGCTCCGGAGTGAGCTGTTCAGCCTGCTCCCTGAGCACTCCGATATATTCCCTTGCGGCGGCTTCGGAGTCATTCTCTCTGGGGTGGGAAGCAAGTATTTTTGCTATCCTGCTCACCTCATCATTTGTGAACTCTCCTGAAATATCCGCTAAGGAAAAATCATATCCCTTCATGGCACGGTCTTGTAATATTTCATAAACCTTACGGTCAAATGACGTTATGAATATGTCTGATGAAAATTTTCTGAGAATTTTCAGAGCAGTGTCCGGGTCATACATCAGAAGCGCTATGAGCGCCTCTTCTGCATTTGCAGCGCGGAGATTGTACGGCTTCTCAGAGTTTATCTTGTCGTTCTCGGCAGATATCATCCTGCTAAGCTCTCTCTGCTGCTTTGCGCCTGCCTGTCTGTTATTGCTTTTTACATAGCGCATTACCTGCTGCTTTATTGCGCTCTTCTCTACGTTGAGTTCCTCTGAAAGCTTTGATATATATATATCCTGTTCAATTCTGTTGTCTATCTCCGACAGGAGCCTTGCGCTTTCTGTAAGAAACTCCACACGCTGAGCGGTGATGTCCGTATTATATCTTGCCCTGAGCTTATTGAGACGAAACTCGATATCGTTGCCGCTTTTTTCCAAAAGCATACGAAACCTGCCCGGTCCCTGATCTCCGTATGATTTGATGAACTCATCCGGGTCCTTTCCATTTGGTACTGTAAGCACCTTGATGTTAAGCCCTGTAGGCCGCAGTATAGAAATAGCTCTGGCGGTCGCTTTCTGACCTGCTTCATCGGCGTCATAGCATATAACGACTTCATCACAGTAGCGTTTTATTATCATTGCCTGCTCCGTCGTCAGGGCAGTGCCGAGAGTTGCTACGGCATTTTCAAAGCCGGCCTGATGCAGCGCTATAACATCCATATATCCCTCTACAAGTATCAGCTGACCCTTAGCCTTTTTCTTTGCAAATTGCAGGGCAAACAGATTGCGGCTCTTGTTAAATGCCGGCGTCTCTGAGGTGTTAAGGTATTTGGGCTTTATATCCGACATTATCCTGCCGCCAAAGGCAATAACATTGCCGTACAGGTCGATTATAGGAAACATCACCCTGTCGGAAAACCTGTCAAAGGGATATCCCCTTTTTGACTCGTTTGCAAGATTTGACTGTATCAGCTCTGAATTTGTAAAGCCCTTGCTTTTAAGATGATTTACAAGCTCAAAGCGTGATTTCGGGGAATAGCCCAATCCGAAATGGATAATTGTTTTTTCCGTAAGCTGCCGCCCTCTCAGATATTCAAGAGCTTCTTTTCCCTCAGGAGTATACAGCTGCTTATGATAAAACCTTGCCGCCTCGCGATTGGCTTCATAGATCCTGTTTCTCAGATTGCTGAGCCCGTCATTCCTGTTATCCTCCGGAACAGTCATTCCTGCTCTCTGGGCAAGGAATTTTACAGCATCCACATAATCAAGATTTTCTATTCTTTTTATGAAGGTTATGACATCTCCGCCAACTCCGCAGCCAAAGCAGTGAAAGAAACCGTTAGCCGCAGAAACGCTGAACGACGGTGTCTTTTCGTTATGAAACGGACACAGCCCCACAAGATTACGTCCTGCTTTTTTCAGATTGACATAGGATGAAATAACATCAACGATATCAGACCTGAGCTTCAGCTCTTGTATAAAACTTTCCGGTATCGGCACAAAAACCTTCACTTCCTTTCGCTTCAGTGTACCCCTTTAGTATTTCCAGCCGCCGGGTATGAATATTTCCTTGAATTTCTCGGTAGCATAATGATCTGTCATACCCGAAATATAATCACATACGGCACGTTCTATGCCGTCCTTTGCAGCTGTGAGCCTGTTCTCCTCCGGCAGAAGCTCACTATGCTCAACAAAATATGTATATAACAAACGAATAAGCTCCGGCACCTTAGTTTCCTCGTGCTTTGCATAATCATTTGAATAAACGCTCTCAAACATAAAGGTATGCAGTCTGTCGAATACATCCTGAACCTCAGAGGACATTTTCAGTACATCGTCATGTGTGTTTGTAATGACAGACATTACCATAGTATTTATTCTTGAGGTCGTAGTAGTTCCCAGAACATCCGTTATATCCTTTGGTATATCGCCGCTGCTGAGAACACCTGCACGTATCGCATCGTCTATATCGTGGTTCATGTAGGCTATCCTGTCGGCTATCCTGACAATACGTCCTTCCATAGTATCCGCTTCTTTGCCCTTTGTGTGACAAAGAATACCGTTGCGTGTCTCATATGTGAGGTTAAGCCCCCTGCCGTTTTTTTCCAGAACCTCCACCACGCGGACGCTTTGTTCATAATGGTGAAATCCGCCCGGCACTATCGCATCCAACGCCCTTTCTCCGGCATGACCAAAGGGCGTATGTCCTAAATCGTGCGCAAGAGAAATAGCTTCAGTTAAATCCTCATTGAGTCTGAGCGCCCTTGCAATAGTCCGTGCTATCTGGGAGACTTCCAATGTATGTGTAAGTCTTGTCCGGTAATGGTCCCCCTCCGGAGACAAAAAAACCTGAGTTTTATGCTTGAGTCTCCTGAAGGACTTACAGTGTATCACTCTGTCCCTGTCACGCTGAAAGTCCGTTCTGACGGTACATTTTTCCTCATTGCGCTCACGACCCCTTGTTTTTGAAGAAAGGCAAGCGAAGCGTGAGAGCGTCTGTTCCTCTGTTTTTTCAAACTGTTCTCTGATAAGCACGGCTGTCACCCCGTTCAAAAAAGTATTCTATTATATTATACGCAAAAAATCCGACAATACCTTTTAGCTCCGGAAGCAGGGAAATCAATCTTGCAGGGGCAGATACATGGGGAAAACCCTTTTCCAGCGGAAAAAGGGTTATTCCCCATACCCCTTTCCTAAAACCGCTGAATACTGTCTGCTTTGAGATGCAGATTTACAAATATCAATCTTCCTGAAATTCAGATTATAAAAATTGATTTCAGTGGCTCTGGAGGCAGTTGCGGACGGTTTTATTAGAAGTAAATGCGTTCTAAGTCGTCCAGTGCGGTCACGCACCGGTATTCATTTTAAAGAATCTTTCGTCTTTGACCTCTGTAGCGACACTGCCGCAGGTAACGTCTGCAAGCTGTTTGCGGAAAGCTTCAAGACCGCTTTGTGAGATATGATATTCTATATTCACAATATCTGTAAAATCAGTTTTATCTATCACTCCGCCGCATGAGGGAATGAGTCCGGATATCTTGCCATACAGACCGTAATCACATTCAAGCACTGCCACCGAACAGCTTTCCATAGTAATGATACCGCCTGCATCCAGCGCTATCTTCGCACCTTTTGTATATGCCCGGACAAGCCCTCCTGCACCTAAGAGTATCCCGCCGAAGTATCTGGTGACTACCACACAAACATCTGTAACTCCTGATTTTAATATCACATCCAGAACAGGAACTCCTGCCGTACCATGAGGTTCGCCGTCATCGCTGTATCTTTGCAGCTGTCCTTCCCTTATGGAATAGGCATAAACATTGTGTGTTGCGTCCCAATGCTTCTGGCGCTTCTCGTTTATAAAATCAAGTGCCTGCTGCTCACTTGTCACGGGCTTTACATAGCCTATGAATTTTGACCTCTGTTCAATAAAGAGATCCTCCGCTTCCTTATCTATTGTTTTATAATTCAACGCAATACCCCCGTGATAGGTTCTTTACGGATCACAGCTTGCCATATATCCGTATGAAAAAAAGAGACGACACAATTGTGCCGCCCCAAACCGAATCCTGTCCGATCATTACTTACCCATACCGTAACGCTTTTTGAATTTATCAACACGTCCGCCTGTATCAACCAGCTTCTGTCTGCCTGTGAAGAACGGGTGACACTTTGAGCATATTTCAACACGGATATTCTTCTTTGTTGAACCTGTTTCAATCACATTACCGCAAGCACAAGTGATCGTTGTCTGCTGATAATCAGGATGAATATTCTCCTTCATTAACTACTCACCTCTTTCGCATCTCCATAGATAACAGACAGATTATAACACATTATAAAACAAAATGCAAGAGGAAAATTTAATTTTTTTCCTATAGATTTCTTTTTATCGTAATTTTAAATAAATTACTGATTGATTATTGACAAAGAATATGATATAGTAATGTTATTGCCTTAGTCGGACGGGCTTTTATATGCGTCTTTCAGGGCAATATAATACTGGGAACCTCTAAAAACCTCCCTCACGGCGATTTTGCTATGTCTTTTTCCGTATACTTCGAAGGCACGCATTTTAATACATAAAGTATTAATGCGGCTTTCCGCCTCGTCTACGAAAAAATCCATATACGCAAACTCGCTCGTGTTCCGGTTTTTAGAGAACCCCTACTATGTAACAGGAGCAGATAATATGGAAAAATATATGGAACTTGGCAGTATGGATACTTATTATGAACAAGCCGTAAAAAGAAAAATGCAGTCCTCTACAGTTTCGGGTCTGATATTCGGAATGATAGCTATTACACTTGCGCTTGTTGTCAGTATCTGGCTCACCTTTACGATACTTTCGTGGATGCTGCCGTTTGCGGCTCTTTTTTTAGGAATCGCAATTTACCTTATGCGCTATATAATCAAAAACTCCAGAGTTGAATATGAGTATACATTCGTTGTAGGAGAGCTGAGGATATCACGTATAAAAGGTAAGTCAAAACGCAAGACCGTTACTTACTTTGATGTAAAGTCAATAGACGATATCGGAAAGTTTATCGAACCGGAAACAGGCAAGAAAAACATTGATACTATGAAATACCGTATAATATTCCATGCAGCTGTTGATGACAAGAACCTTGATACGTATTATATGGTAATCCACGATAAAGTGTCACATCAGCCTGCGCTTCTTCTCTTTACCCCGAATGACCGTACATTGCAGATGATACAGCCGTATCTTTCCGTACCGCTCAAGAAAAAGTTCCTGAAAATGAAAAAGGAACAGGAAAAGCTTGACAAGGAATTTGAGGAAAATGTAGCTTCATTGCAGAAAGAGATAGATGACAAAAACAATAAGAAGAACAAGAAAAAAACTTCTTCTAAAGAAAAAAAAGAAGCATAAGCCTATATTGTAGTCATTAATAGCCAAAGTGCTCTCTGAAGAGCACTACGCGGCGCAGAGCCTACGCACCCGATTCGCGGCGCAGAGCCTACGCACCCGATTCGCGTTACGTCTTTTGAATAAAAGGGCAGTTTTGCGTCCGCGATTACAGCTTTTAACAGCAAAACTACAGACGTGTACAGTACCAGCCAAAGCGCACCTTCAGGTGCGTGACGCGGACAGTTATATATGAAGTTGCTGCGTTCTAAGTCGTTCGGTGCGGTCACGCACAGTATTCATTAAAATATTCGGGTGCGCTGTCCGGTAAAAGGAGAGCGCACCCTTTGTTATTTGTCTTGAATTGTCCGGTAAGCTTATTACCACCATGAAATGATCCAGCGATAAAGACCCTCATAACGATTTGCGGAATTCCTCCATGAGAAGTCCATACGCATTCCGCGCTGAGCGATCTCTACCCAACGGTCTTTTTCAGTAAAGTATACGGTCTTTGCGTAGTTAATTGCACTGAGCATATCTCCGGCATTATAGTTTGTGAAGGAGAAGCCGGTACCGCTGTTATCATACCAGTTGTACGGCTGAACAGTATCCTTCAGACCGCCTGTTTCACGGACAATCGGTACTGTACCATAACGGAGAGCTATAAGCTGTGTAAGACCGCAAGGCTCAAAGCGTGAAGGCATAAGCATAGCATCAGCAGCAGCGTAGAGCTTATGCGCTCTGTTGTCAGAATAATAAATGTTCGCAGAAACCCTTTCAGGATAACGCCACTGGTAATGTCTGAAAAGATTTTCATACTTAGGCTCGCCGGTGCCGAGAACAACGAACTGAGTATGTTCATCTGTGATCTGTTCGATAACATAGTTTACAAGATCAAGTCCCTTCTGGTCAGTCAGTCGGGAAATAATACCGATCATAAACTTGTTGTCATCCACAGGCAGACCAAGCTCCTGCTGAAGTCCTCGTTTGTTCTTTACCTTCTCTCCGAAGGTATCAGCTGTATAATGCTCATAGATCTGGATGTCGTGTTCAGGGTCATAAACATTGTAGTCAATGCCGTTAACGATACCGCACAAATTCGGGTTCTTATGGCGCATAAGACCATCCAGACCCTCGCCATAATACGGCATCTGTATTTCATTTGCATAGGTGTCGCTTACTGTAGTTACATAGTCAGAGAAAACGATACCGGCCTTGAGCATATTAGCGTCCTTTTTGTATTCCATATTCTCAGAGGTGAAAACATAATCCGGAAAAGCTGTGAGATAACGGAAGGTCTTGATATCCCAGATACCCTGGAATTTCAGATTGTGAATGGTCATCATAGTCTTGATGCCCCAGAAAAAGCTGTTGTCCCTGAAAAGTGTTCTGATAAAAACAGGTGTAAGAGCAGCCTGCCAGTCGTGACAATGGATAAGGTCGGGGCGGAAACCCACAACAGGAAGAATAGCAAGAGCAGCCTTGCTGAAGAATGTAAAGCGTTCGATATCCCACTTCAGGTCGTCTGTATAGGGAGAGTTACCGCCGAAATATCCCTCGTTGTCGATGAAGTAATAATGGATACCCTCATGTATGTACTCCATTATACCTACATACTTATGGTCGGGCATATTGCCCAGATCCATATAGAAGCTTGTAACGTAATTGAAATGCTGACGGTACTCCCATGGAATACACATATACTTAGGGATAACCACACGGACATCAAATTCGTCTTTGTTCAGCATTTTCGGGAGTGCGCCCACAACATCCGCCAATCCGCCGGTTTTGATAAACGGATAGCATTCGGAAGCCACGAACAAAATGTTTTTCATGATCAATTCTCCGTTCTTGATATTTTAGAGATCACGATGCACTAAGCTTACTGACCTTTACAGCATCGTTTTTGCCTGACCGTTCTATGATGAACGGCTGCGGCAGATATTACATTTGCCTTATTTTATTATATAAGAATTTCCCGAAATATTCAATACATATTTTGTTATTTATATAATTTTTTTGTACATTATTCTTTTGAATATCTACATTTTTTTATGTGAGCAGATTTTCTGTCTCTAAAAAGAATGACTGCGATAAGATACAACGAAGAAATCAGCAATGTAAAATTATAGCGTGAGCGAAGAAGAATATACGCACCTGTCAAGGCGCATGGAAAAAGTATCAGAAGGGAAATTACAGTAAGTATCCGCTGTGCTTTTATCAGAGTTGTATGCTCACATAGAATAAGAAGAAGTGCCTGACCGCCGTCAAGACTTTCAACAGGCATGGAATTAAAAATACCGAGAGTAAGGCTTGCACATTCAAAGGTATGAAAATAATCGCAGCCGGTAAGAATGAACAGGATATGACCTGCTGCGGCGCACAGATAATTCACAGTCACACCCGACAGCGTAACGATGATATCCTTAGAGGTTGGCAGAAGGTCTTTTTTGCTGCATCCAATCGCTATATCGAACAGTGTAAGTGTGATTTTTTCCGGACAGCAGCCGAATACCCTAAGCGCCGCAATATGTCCAAGCTCATGCAGGATTGCAGACAAAAAGCATATAACAACAGACATTGTTCTGTCGATAAGCAGTATGGCAGTCATACAGACCACAAGCGGATAGCTCATTTCAAAAACAGTACTGCCGACCCTGAAACGCAATTGCATACATCTCCTAAGCTTTTATTTTGATACTTCATCATCACTCTTAAGACTTGTCTCTGTGATTTCAGCTTCGTCTGTGAATACAGAAGCCGGATTAAAGCTGCCGGTATATATGGAAGCATTGTACAGATCGAAAAATTTTGTTGCCGTATCGGCGTAAAATTTTCCTCCGATAGTCTTTATTATCAAAGCAGCCACAATTGCAATAATGCAGATAATGAGCTGTATTACCGTAAGCAGCTGAGTGTGTACCATATTTCCGGCTTTAGCACGCAATAGACTTTCAGAGGCTTCTGCTTCATATGTGTTATCGTTATCCTCAGACATATCATATATGCGCTTGTTCGGGTCAGGGATGCTTTTTCCCGTCATAGTGGTTTTGCTTGTATGGGGCAGTGCATTGTCATTTTCCCAATCAGAATCATCATAGTCCATTTCTGCTGCATGGTTTGTTTTCATGCATATCCCTCCGTTGTTTTGATTTAACAAATTATTATGCTTTCTTTTCTTATAATATGAAAACGAGGAGCTGCATAAAACAGCCCCTCGCTTTTATTTTTTTGTTTCTTTTGTCATCTTAATTTCAATGCTGATGTCGCCAGAGGATATACTGATCATCTCTCCGTTTTCATTTGTAAAGAGTGTCAGGGTCTCATTTCCGTTTTTTGCCGAAAACTCGTAAAGACATTTTTCATCGACGCCCTTGAATGACATTTTACCATCCTGTATGAAGTCGAACAGCCCAAAGATTTTCTGTACAGTGGACTTGTCGCCATATACAGCATGATCACTCTTGCATTTGAGCTTATCAAGTTCTGCGCTGTACTGTCCGTCAGACCTCCGCAATACAAGACCGCTAAGTGACTCAGGGCTTGAAAATCCAAGAGATGATGTATTCTTGTTCACATAGGTTATATGCCCCTCATAATCGTTGCTGCCCGAATGTATTATAATATCGCTGTCGGCAGCTGTACTGATTTCAGGAGGGACAACTTCATAGGAACAGGAACAGAAAACAAAAAGTAAACCTGCGCAGATACAAATAAGGAAACCTCTGAAAAAATTTTTCAACTCATCACCGTACTTAACAAGACAGCGATATCACTGAGAATGTTAAAACGCTGTCTTAAAAGATATGTTTCAATTCAGCTATCATATCACTTGGAAGCATACTTCTTTTGTTATATTTTTCGGCGCAGCGGTCGCCTGCAATTCCATGATAATACACAGCGTTTACCGCAGCCGCTTCTGTATCCATCCCCTGAGCAAGGAACGACGCCATCATACCGGCAAGCATATCTCCGCTGCCGCCTGTAGCCATTCCGTCATTTCCGGTCCTGTTGACATACACCCTGCCCTGCGGAGTTGCTATTATTGTGTTTGCGCCCTTCAATACTACAGTTACACCATATTCCTCAGCGAAGCTTTTAGCGACATGATACCTGCCTCCCTGCACCGTTCTTGCATCAGTACCCATAAGCCGCGCCATCTCGCCTGGATGCGGCGTTATAATTATCGGTGCAGCTGACCGTTTCAATACATCTATATTCCCGGAAACAGCATTTATTCCATCTGCATCCAGCACAACAGGCTTTGAAGCATTTTCTATAAGTTTAACAACGATATCGCTTATTATATCATTCATCCCAAGACCGCAGCCTATCAGGGAAGCATCAGCTTCCGACATTCCCTTAAAAATCTTTTCGTACTCCTCACCGTTTACTATACCGTTTTCATTTTGCCGCAGCGGAATAAAAACAGGTTCAGAAAGCCTTGCGGCGGCGATAGGATAGACAGACTCCGGAATAGCTATTTTCAGAAGTCCCAGACCCGAGCGCAAAGCAGCCTCACCTGAAAGCATCGCAGCGCCTGCCATACCGAAGCTGCCGCAAAATGACAACAGTGTTCCCTTACTGCCCTTATGGTCGGAGTCTTTTCCCACAGGCAATGGATTTTCAGCTATGTACTGGTCGGTAGTTTTCATAACGCTGGGAGCGTGCTGCAACATTCTGAAGGGGATACCCACGTCCTCAACTACAACTTCACCGCAGAAGTCAGCGGAGGGATACAGCACATGAGCAGGTTTAAGGGCTGTGAAGCTCAGAGTATAGTCTGCTTCAAAGCAGCCGTTCGGCACAGCGCCTGTATCGCATATTGCGCCGCTTGGGATATCAACGGCTATTTTAACAGCACTTTTGTTTTCGTTGCAGAATGAGATAAGGTCAGCCGCATCGGGTGACAGCCCATCCCTGAAACCGATACCGTACATCGCATCTATTATCATTTCTGATTCTTTGATTATACCAATACATTCATACAGTCTTGATTGATAGTAAAGTATTTCAGCACTCTGAGGGATAAGTTCAAAGTTCATACGTGCAAGGGAAGTTTTTGGTTCGCCGGATGCAAGAATGACATTAACGCTGCACATAACGGACAGCATTCTTGCGATAACAAAGCCATCGCCGCCGTTATTGCCGGAACCGCAAATCACACATACCTTACGAATTTTTTTCTCGGCTATGATTTTTGCTGCAAGCTCAGCGACTTTCGTACCGGCTTTTTCCATAAGCTGTTCAAGTTGTATACCGCTGTCCACAGCCGACTGTTCTATATCTTTCATCACTTTTGCTTCTATTACTATCATTTATTAAGCACCTCCGAATCATCATCTCCTCCAATTATATCACATTCTTTTTCATATTTCAATCCGGCGCAGAACCTGCGCTCCCGATTCACATTGGCGTTCGTACCCCAAGGGCACTTCTTTCGGGCGCTAACGCTCACTCTGATAATATGACCGAAACCCTTCCTGTCCGCGTTTCTCCGCCCACCACGCCCCTTACGGTGCGCTTATGGGCTGTTTGGTTCTGGAGGGCAGCCGTAGACGTGTACAGTAATAGCCAAAGTGCTCTCTGTGAAGCACGGCGCGGATGGCTCTATTAAAAGCAGCTGCGTTGTTAAGTCGTCCTGCGGGGTCACCCACTTGTCCAGTGCGGTCACGCACCGGCGCAGCCTGAGGGCTGCTGTTTCGGCTGTTCTGATTGAACATACAGTTTAGTTCTCCTATTCAACTTTATGCGCCTGTACAGTGAATAAGATGAGACTTTGCTGACTATTGTTATACAATTAGAATTTGACATCGGATTATATATCAGATAATAATTGACAGCATAAATGATAACCATGAGACATTGTTAATGCAAGCCTTGAAATAAGCTGCAAAATCAAGCTCAATCAGCTTTTGTTCAGCTCCGCAGCTACAGCTGCCCTGACATCTTTCATATCGGTCGTCGGCTCGAATCTTGCAACAACATTACCCTGACGGTCAACAAGGAATTTTGTGAAATTCCATTTGATATATGCTTTATCTCCGTATTTTTTGTTATTCATATCAGAAAACTTTTTGAGGGCAGCGTTTTTTATTCCCTTGCCAAAGCCTTCAAAGGGTTTTTCAGTTGCAAGATACGCGAACAGCGGATGTGCGTCATCACCGTTAACATCTATCTTTGCAAACTGTGGAAACTCAGTTCCGAATTTCATCGTACAGAAGCTGTGTATTTCCTCATCAGAGCCGGGAGCCTGATCCGCAAACTGATTGCATGGGAAATCAAGTATTTCAAAGCCCTGATCTCTGAACTCCTTGTACATCTCTTCAAGCGGGTCATAATGCGGTGTAAAGCCGCATCCTGTTGCAGTGTTGACGATCAGAAGCACCTTTCCTGCATAGTCTCCAAGATTTGTTTCCTTTCCTGTTCTGTCCTTCACATTAAATTCATAGATTTTTGACATAGTAGATCCTCCTCATATTAATTATTGTTTTCCATATGCTTCAAAGCCTTGTAGGTGAGTTTATAAAGTGTACCGAACTCCTCCATTGTAAGCCCCATACATTCAGCTATAGCAGGCGGTATTTCCACCGCTTTTTCTTTCAGCCTGCGTCCCTCATCTGTAAGAGCGAGTTTTAATAGACGTTCATCATCGGTACAGCGTTCTTTAGTAAGATAATTTGTCTGACATAGTCTTTTCAGCACCGGAGTCAGCGTACCGTAATCCAGATGCAGACATGATGAAAGCTCTTTTGAAGAAACACTTTCTCTTTCCCATAGCACCATCATAACAATATATTGTGTGTAGGTAAGGTCAAGCTTCTTCAGATAAGGCGTGTACTGCCGTATCAGCTCCTTTGAACAAGCATACAGCGGAAAGCATACCTGATTTTGAAGCTTCAGAACGTCATAGTTTTTTGTTTGGTCAGACACTATATCACCCCATTTCGCTTTTGCTCTAATTACTTGTGTACAATCATTATACCCGTTTTTTGCGTATATGTCAAGCGTTTTTATTATAATAAATGTTTATAGCTTAGGTGTTAATTCCTTATCACAAATATAAGATAATCAGCGGTTTCAGGAAAGGGTTTCCCCCATGCAGTTTCCCCTGCAAAATTGATTTCCATGTAATTGAATAAAAGCCGGTTGAAATAATGATCATGTTGGAGTATAATGAAAGCATATTATATTCAGAGTTTTTAAACAGCTTCTTAAAGGAGAACATGAAATGAACGGAAGTAAAAAACATAACAGTTATACAGGTCTATTGGCGATTTTGTTGTCTGCTGCCCTGTTTGTGTTTCCGCTTACGGGATGCAGCAATGACAATAATGATGAAACAGAAAAAGAGGATTCAAGTAACGTCTCTGATATTTTCAAGGAAACAAATGAAAATACAGATTCATCCAGTCAAGATGACGATAATTCACAGGTATCCCTCATAAAAAGCAATAGTAATGATGGAAATAATGAAAGTAAAGATAGTAAGGACGATGAGGACAACGATAATCTTATCAAAGCTAATGAACTTAATGTGACACTCGAAGATATGTATATGTCTGAGATCATCATTACCGATGACACCGTACAGGATCCTTCTGAGGGCAATATCTTTGTTATCGCAGAACTAAAGCTTGAAAACACAACACAGGAATTGGTAGAATTCTGGCCTTCTGTCAGCCTTATACCATCTGTCGATGATCAGATACTGACACTTTCTGATTTTATTAACCACTACCCCGACTTCATTAATGGAAAAACAAATCTTCTCAACCATTCAGAAACAAATATCTCTGCCGGAGGAAGCATAACCGGCTGTGTCGTTTTTGAGATTGACAAAAGCTTTATAAAGGGTGAGATAGCCTATTCTGACGGCAGGACTGTTCTTGGAGCATTTTCTTTTGAAAACAAATCGGCAGAGGGCGATTCCGCATATGAGAAGCCAGCGGAAGTTATCAAGGAAGCTGATACAGATTCTTTAAAAATTTCTCTTTTGAATGTTTCGGATATAAATCTTGAATCGTATGAACTGAAACAGCCGGCAGAAGGATGCAAGTATATCAATGTCAGTCTGATGCTTGAAAACAAAACAGATATAATACAGATGATAACCATGAATAATTTTTATCTCTTAGCTGATGACAAAACCATAGAGCCTTTCATCGCAAGAAGGAATAATGACCATCTCATCCCGGAAAAGTTTTTTCTTGGCGGTGTGCTGTTTGAAGTACCTGAAAACGCAGAAACACTAAAGCTGCTTTACAGTCCCGGCGGTATTGCAAATTCAGGCGTTGAACTGTTTGATATCAATGACTGAACCGGCTCATCCATTTTGACGTCTCTGGGCTTTCTCCATTTTTCTCCAGTTATAAAAGGCATACGCATCATTGAGCAGGAACATCTCAAAGCACACGACCATAGGCGCATAGCAAATATTTTCTGAGGCGGCAAAGCTCCACAGGACCACAAGAACTATATCGTTGCCGGCGTATGCAAGGGCATAATACGGACTCCTGAGAAACGTCAGGTACATTGCAAGAAAACTCGTTGCTATAGATAAAGTGCTTATAAATATATTTGCATTGCCCATAGCCTCTAAAACAAAATAAAAACTGATTGTCACGACCGCTGTTATAATGAACATAACGGCGGTCTGTTTTTTTGTTATTTTACTGACTTCCACCTCTCCCGTGTCCTCAAATGGATGCCTTGTCCATGAAATAATGTTCAGCACTGCCATTGGCGCTGTCATACAAAGATAGGTTATCATCTCGCCATAGTAATTATAGAAATATGATATTACCGCATAGAGTATTGCAAAGACCACACAAATATAATTGCCTATAACATTCCCTTTGGCAATAAATATAAGCGAGGTAACGCCAACAAGCGACGCTGCAAATGTAAGCGCATCATCAGAAAACAGACAGAATGATAGTGTTATCATACCAACGGATAAAAACCATATTATCAGATCATATCTGTTGAACCCGGAAAACAAGGCTTTAAGCTTCATTTTGACCTCCCAAAAAACAAGGCACCCGACCAATGTATCTTCAAAGACCTAACGATACATTGCCGAATGCCTTACATTCTCACGTCCCGGTGGACGTATTATTTTATTATGATCAGCCGATAACTCTTACACGGATAACGCCGTCAATAGACTTTATTGCTTCAACAGCAGCATCTGTTACAGCGTCAGCGGTGTCAAGAATGGAGTATGAATAATCCTTCTTTGACTGATTAGCCATAGCCTCTATATTATTTCCGCTCTCAGAAAGCTTTGAGCAGATAGAGCTGAGCATATTCGGGATGTTCTTATGGATAACGCAAACTCTTGCTGCGCCTGTTCTCGCCATAGAAACATTAGGCAGAGTTACAGAGTTTGTGATGTTGCCGTTCTCAAGGAAGTCCTTGATCTCGTCAGCAGCCATCTTCGCACAGTTATCCTCAGACTCAGGAGTAGATGCGCCGAGATGAGGTGTTACGATAACGCCCTCAACACCGATAACGTCATCTGTAGCAAAGTCTGTTACATAAGCTGCGATCTTCTTATCCTCAAGTCCCTTTATAACATCCTGAGAAACCACCAGATCAGCTCTTGAATAGTTGAGTATACGAACGCCGTCCTTCATCTTTGCGATGCTCTCGCTGTTGATAACGCCCTTTGTATCAGGTGTGAGCGGAACATGAACGGTGATGTAATCGCTTGCCTCAAAGATCTCATCAAGAGTTGAAACGTGCTTTACCTTTCTGGAAATAAGCAGCGCGCTGTCAACAGAAAGATAAGGATCGTAGCCGATAACATCCATGCCAAGTGCAACCGCTGCATTAGCAACGAGGATGCCGATTGCGCCAAGTCCGATAACGCCAAGTGTTTTGCCCATGATCTCAGGACCTACAAACTGGCTCTTGCCTTTTTCTACAAGCTTGCCTACGTTGTCGCCGTTGCCCTTGAGTGTCTTTGCCCACTCTATACCGTCAACTACCTTTCTGGAGCTGATGAGAAGGGCTGTAAGAACAAGCTCCTTAACAGCGTTTGCATTTGCGCCGGGAGTGTTGAAAACAACGATACCCTTTTCAGAGCATTTATCCAGCGGAATATTGTTAACACCTGCGCCTGCTCTTGCAATAGCAAGAAGGCTTTCGGGAAGCTCCATATCATGCATTGAAGCTGAACGTACAAGAACAGCATCAGGAGACTGAACATCATCTGCTACATTGTAGTTGCTGCCCAGACGTGAAGTACCCACTGCTGCGATCTTATTGAGTGTCTGAATATTATACATTTTAACTCACCCTTTTATGATATTAAGTTTAATTTGCGAACGGCAGATACAACTGCCCTATTGAAAACGACCGTTTTCACAGCGAAAAACCGGTTATTTCAACTTTACGTTTAAATCCCCGAGCCTTTCCGCTGAACATTATGTATCGATAATGCGGGAAAACCGCAGTGCCGTTCGCTTTAACATAAATTTTTAAACACGCTGCTTATCAGCTGTTTGCAGCTTCGAACTCCTTCATGAAAGCAACGAGCTTTTCAACGCCCTCAACAGGCATTGCATTGTAGATAGAAGCTCTCATACCGCCAACAGAACGATGACCCTTGATGTTTACGAAATCGTTTTCTGTTGCTTCCTTTACGAACTTAGCATCAAGCTCGTCATTGCCGGTGATGAAGGGAACATTCATGAGTGAACGATCCTCAGGAACTACTGTACCCTTGAACATATTTGAGCTGTCGAGGAAGCTGTAGAGGATAGAAGCCTTTTTCTCGTTGATCTTCTTCATGTTCTCAAGGCCGCCGATATCGTTCTTGATCCACTCGAGAACGAGCTTAGCCATATAGATAGTCCAGCAGGGCGGTGTATTGAACATAGAGCCGTTATCTGCGTGTGTCTGGAAGTTAAGCATTGTAGGAGTGATATCCATAGCATTGCCGATAAGATCCTCACGAACGATAACGATAGTAAGACCTGCAGGAGCCATGTTCTTCTGAGCGCCGGCATAAAGGATACCGAACTTAGAAACATCTATAGGCTCTGAGAGTATGCAGGAAGAAATATCTGCTACCAGCGGAACATCGCCCGTCTGAGGAAGCTCATGGTATACAGTACCATAGATAGTGTTGTTCATGCAGATATAGAAATAGTCTGCATCCTTTGTGAAGGTATCGGGATCAAGCTTCGGGATATAAGAGAAGGTCTTATCCTTTGAAGAAGCCACTGCCTTAGCATCGAGGTATCTTGAAGCCTCTTTGTAAGCCTTAGTAGCCCACTGACCTGTAAGAACGTAGTCAGCCTTGCCGTTCTTTTTGCCCAGATTCATAGGGATAGCTGCGAACTGAGTAGAAGCTCCGCCCTGAAGGAAAAGCACCTTATAGTTATCGGGGATATTCATTACCTCACGAAGAAGGCTTTCTGCTCCGTCGATAATACCCTGGAACACCTTTGAACGGTGTGACATCTCCATAACGGACTGACCGCTTCCCTGATAGTCGAGCATTTCCTCAGCTGCTCTTTTAAGAACAACCTCAGGAAGCACAGAAGGACCTGCTGAAAAATTGTAGACTCTTTTCATTTTATTACCTCCAAAATTTTATTGCATTTCTATAATATGCCATACTCCCCTATTATAAATCAAACTCCCCAATAAGTCAAGCACGGTGCAGAGCCTGCCATGGAAATCAAGTTTCTTCAAAAGAAAATTAGAAATCTAAAATTCTAAGAATA
>CAMHOE010000041.1 GCA_946186665.1 uncultured Clostridia bacterium
GTCGGGATAATGAACGCTTTGAAATTGCTTGATCATTGAGCAGACACTAATTAATATTACTGTAACCTATCCCCATTTTCTTATGGGCAAAATTTCTATAATTATAAATGGATTATGTCATTATCTACAAATTTATACAACAGTTATTGATTTTTCAGTGTAAGTCGTTTATAATGATAGTGGGTCAGCTTCTGCTGAAACAGATATGTCTATACAGGGAGGTATAATTATGAACAAAACAATCAACAAAAGAATATCAAAAGCCCTGTCTATCATGATGGCGTTGCTAATGATATTAGGCGGCTTAACGATTCCGGGAACATTCTTTTCACCGTCAGTCAGTGCGGCTTCTGCAACTGCAACACTTGTGAACAAGTCATCTATCAGCTCCACAAGTATCACAAAAGGTGACAGTGTTACTCTCTATGCTTCCGCAACAGGCGGCAGCGGAAATTATACTTATGCTTACTACTATAAAAAATGTGTTGCTTCCAGCTGGATGACAGCTTCTGATTTCAGTACTGCCACATCAGCAAAGATCACACCCCTCGTTGCTACAGATTATGATGCGCGGGTTTCTGTAAAGGACAGCACAGGTAAAGTAGTATCAAAGGATTTCAAGATCTCCGTAGCAAAAGCTCAGACAAGTGAAGAGCTTACCAATAATTCAACGATCAGCTCTACAATGATCTCAAAGGGCAACAGCTTCACTCTCTACGGAGCTGCAAGCGGCGGCAGCGGTAAATACACCTATGCTTACTACTATAAGAAGTCAGTTTCTTCCGATTGGATGACAGCATCAAAGTTCAGCACTGCTACATCAGCAAAGATCACACCTGCTGTTGCTACAGATTATGACGCACGAGTTTCTGTAAAGGACAGCAGCACAGGTAAAGTAGTATCCAAAGACTTTAAGGTAACCGTAACAAAGGCTCTCACAAGCAAGAGCAGCATAAGCACAACATCCATAACAAAGGGTCAGAGCCTCAAGCTGTACGGATCCGCAGCAGGCGGCAGCGGTGATTATCAGTATGCTTATTACTACAAGCTGTCAAAGAACTCTGTATTTAAAACGATACAGGACTACAGCACTACCCAGACCATTACATACAAGCCCACTACCGCAAACGATTATGACTTTATGATAAAGGTCAAGGATTCAGGCGGCAATACCGTAAAAAGCACATTTACTGTCCATGTAGCTGCTGCACTGTCCTGTAACGCAGCTGTAAGTGCAGAAACTGTAGCTGTAAACGGTAAAGTTCTTATAAGCGGTGCTGCAAGCGGCGGAAGCGAAGGTTATACGTATGCTTATTATTATAAAGAATCCTCCGATTCTTCTTATACCACAATAAAAACCTACAGCACTACCACATCCATAAACCTCACATTCAGATACTCAGGAACATACAAGATCTTAGTAAGAGTAAAGGACTCTAACGGTGCAGTCGCAAGCAAGACCTTTAATGTAAGCGTAACAGCAGCTGAAGGATTAGACGCGACCGTTGATGCTATCCTTAATGAGATCATAGACAATTCTATGACAGACTTAGAAAAGATCAGAGCTATTCATGACTGGCTGGTAAACAACGTAGAATATGATACCACCGGTTATAATTCAGGAAACATTGCAGATACCTCCTACACTGCTGAAGGTCTCTTTGCAACAAGAGTAGCTGTGTGTGACGGCTATGCAAAGGCTTTCACTGCAATGGCATCAAGAGCAGGCTTCGATGTTATCCATGTTACAGGTCTTGGCTACAATGGTACAGTCACAGAAAGCCACGCATGGAACCAGATAAAATGGAACGGCAAATGGTACAATGTCGATGTAACATGGGACGATCCGGTCGTATCTGCCGGTTATGGCGACAACCTCAGCTATGAATATTTCATGGTTCCCGACAGCGTATTCGAGCTGGATCATTCAGCTTCAAGTACAAAATACAGCTGTACAGCTGAACAGCCAACAGATCTTCTTATCCCTTACATCATAGAGGAAGCAACTTCCGCTCCAAACACAGTTTACTGCGAAAACACCACTGACCTTGCCGCAGCTTTCGGAAAATACAAGAACAACAGCACAAGTGTGTTCACAATAATATATAAAAGCTCCGGCACAAGCAGTGATGTATTCGATGATATCAGAAGAAGCTATCCAGCAGGATATAGTCTGAGCATATCACTGAAACCATGGAAGTTCTCCGGTTATTACGAAGTAGGCATTACCCTGACAAAGGTTTGATGTGAAAATTTATGGGAACTCAGAATGAGTTCCCAAAGGTATCAAAATACAGCAAAAACAAAGCAGAGCCGATACAGTCTTTAAAACCTGTATCGGCTCTGCATTTTTGTTTATCAACAGAAAACCTTGAAATTCTCTTTTTTAGAATGAAGGAACATTATCTGCACTTCGGGCTGTTCTTTATGTATTCGTTTCAAGGTCGATATTGCTGACAGAAAATCTTCAGGATAGTTCTGCTGCTCCAGAAGCTTTTCTGACGGAGTAAGCTCTTCAGTTATCACACGTTCGTCTATCGCTGCATCTGCCGCATAAAACAGCTTGTACTCCGGAAGATAGAAGCCCATCATCTCGCTGTAATGTCCCCTGAGATCCACTCCCAGAACCGACCCGTCTCCGAGTATATCATAAATGAATTTGTAATAGTCATCCAGCCAGCAAACTCGGTTATACACATTCGCAGCCTTTATCGGGACTTCCGGAGACGGCATAGTCCCCTTTAGTATAAGATCGTCAGATATTCCCAGCTTGATGGCACACAGCACCTGTGCGCTTGATATGATCTCATATTTCGGAAGCAGAGGTAAGGCTCCGCAGCACTCAGGTGCGCAGTGTGTCAGCAAAACTTTTTTTATGCACAAGGGGTCTGTGTCTTCCTTTTCAAGCTGATAAATAATACTGTCCTTTTTTGAAAAGCTCAGCTTATGTACAGCTTTGTATTTTGTGTATTTAGTAAGGTTTTTCTTCAGGCACTCACTGCACCCAGTGTTGATAAGTATATTGCCAAGCTTTTTATGTTCAATGTGCAGTACATTTATCGGAAGCTTTTCTTTTTTATAACTTGAATTTGTAAACAGCTCGGAAAAATCAAATTCTTCACTTCCACATTCAAAACACCTGACTGAAACTATCTTATTCATAATACAGTTTTCCTCCTGTACAAGTTTAACACGGAAATCAATTTTTAAGATCTGAATTTCAGGTATAGTTGATATTTTTACATATCTAACACTTTTTTGTAGATCTGCATCTCAAAACATATAATATTCAGCGGTTTTAGGAAAGGGGTATGTGGAATAACCCTTTCTCCGCCGGAAAAGGGTTTTCCCCATAATGCTGCCCCAGCAAGGTCGATTTCATGCAAGTTTATTCCCTTCAAGGAACTGCTGTCAGCTTATTTCAAAGCTGAAATAATATCGTCTCGCATACGCAGCGCTTCACGCCTTGCAGCCTGAGCATATTCCTTCGGATCAAGACCCTCTTCCTTTTTCCACGCACACATGATACCCCTTGAAGAATTGATTATTGCTCCAAGACCATCCTTATCAAATGCAGGCGCAACATCCTTTGCTCCGCCTCCCTGCGCACCATATCCCGGCACAAGGAAGAATGTGTGCGGAAGAGCCTTTCTCAGCTCGCCCAGCTGTTCGGGATAAGTTGCTCCGACTACTGCGCCGACTCCTGAATAACCGCTCTTGCCCATAAGCTCCTCGCCCCACTTTTCACACATATTACCCATTGTGCGATATATGGTAAGTGTATCGTCAAGAATTCTGTCCTGAAGCTCACCGGAAGATGGATTGGATGTCTTTACCAGAACAAACATACCCTTGTCATATTCCTTGCAAACATTGATGACAGGCTTTATTCCGTCTGTGCCAAGATATCCGTTCACCGTCAGAGCATCTGCGCCAAATGCTTCCGCGCTTTCTCCTTCAATATCTGTTATGCCAAGATGTGCCTTTGCGTAAGCTTCCATAGTCGTTCCGATGTCGTTGCGCTTTCCGTCTGTTATTACAAACATACCCTTGCTTTTTGCATAGTCAATGGTTCTTTTTAAAGCCCTGACTCCCTGCCAGCCATACATTTCATAGTAAGCCGCCTGCGGCTTTACAGCCGGAACGATATCACAAAGTGCATCTATCAGTCCTTCGTTGAATACATAAAGCGCTTCCGCTGCGCCCTCAAGTGTCTTTCCGTACTTTCCGTAAGCTTCATCCTTTATATATCCGGGAATGAAGTCCAGCTTCGGATCCAGTCCTGCAACTGTGGGATTGTTTGTTCTTTTGATACCATCAATAAGTCTGTCAAATGACATAGCGTTTACCTCCATTATATTTCATTGTATACTATCCTGCCGCCGCACACTGTGAGCTTCACTTTTACGCTGAGCGTCAGTCCCTTAAACGGCGTATTTTTTGACTTTCCGTGAAGCTTTTCCGGATCGACCGTCCATTCTTCCTTCTTATACAACATCAGATCAGCCCTTGAACCTATAGCAAGATCACCGCCGTAGGTTTTAAGAATTGCAGCCGGAGCCGTTGACATCTTATTCAGCAGCTGCATCTCGCTGAGATATCCTCCTGCCACAAGTACCGTATATGCAGCCGCAAAGGATGTCTCCATTCCGATAGAGCCATTAGGCGCTGACTCGAAGTCCGACTTCTCATTTGGTGTGTGGGGAGCATGGTCAGTAGCTATTGCGTCTATTGTTCCGTCTCGGAGTGCTTCAATCATTGCAAGCCTGTCGCTTTCTGTACGCAGCGGCGGATTCATACGATAATCCGCATCCCTCTTTAAAAGCTCTTTTTCCGTCAACATAAGATAATGCGGTGCAGTTTCCGCAGTGACCTGTACACCTCTGCGCTTGGCATCCCTTATCATATCAGCTGAGGTACGTGTGCTTACATGACATATATGTATCGGCAGATCATAAGCTGCCGCAAGTGCCAGTTCACGAGCCGTACCTGCATCCTCAGCAGCCGCAGGCATACCCTTTACGCCCAGCTGCTCTGAGATATCACCCTCATTGACCTTGCCGCCTGCAAGATATGGGTCCTCACAATGTGCCGTCACAGGAATACCGGCTGCCTTTGCTTTTTTCATAGCCGCAACCATTATTGACGTATCCTCCACCGGTCTCCCATCATCCGACAGTGCAGATATCCCGGCATTTAAAAGCGCATCGATATCTGTCGGCTCATGACCTCCGAGTCCCTTTGTTATAGAACCCACAATATGCACCACCGAATCAGCATCCTGAGACTTCTTTGAAATATACTCAACGATTTCCGGAGTATCGACAGTGGGAATAGTATTAGGCATCGCTAAAAGCTGAGTGACTCCTCCTGCTGCCGCTGCCCTGCATCCGGAGATAATATCCTCCTTGTCAGTCTGACCCGGATCTCTCAGATGCACATGAAGATCAACAAGTCCGGGTGCGGCAGTCATACCGCTGCCGTCAATGATCAGTGCTGTTTCGTCTGCTTTATCAGGCAAGTCAAATTTTCCATTCCTGATAAAAACATCTCCGTCTTTCTCAACAGAATTCGACGGGTCAATAATGTGAACATTTTTTATCAGAATATCCTGCATATTATCACCCCATTTAAAATTTTATCTTTGTTGTCATTGATCAAAATTCATACCGTTATTTATAAGCTCCGCCTTATGACAAAGCAAATATCCCTTGTTAGTGAATAGCGCAAAGCCTGAGGCTTTGCGCTGGTCGGTCACAGATACAAATTCTGCGCTCCGTGTCACTGTTCATCTTCGGGCGATTCAGTCGACAGTATCTTTCCGAGAGTTTTCTTGAAACGTGAACCTACGGAACCTGAAGCTTTCTGCTCTTTTATGATTATCTTCTCATCTGTGGGATTTGCAAAGGGATCATCCACCGGTTCATATCCTGTGTAGAACTCTATTTTATCAGAACCGGACTTATTGCCCTTCTTCTGACCCTTTGCCGAGCCTTTGCTATTTTTCGGGAACTTGTTCTTTTTCTTGCTCTTGTCAGGCCTGTTCTTTGTATTTGAACTATTCTTTGTATTGGATTTGGTCTTGTTTGCTTCTGCCTTTGCCTGAGGCTCCTCAGGTTTCGATATGGGCTTGGGCATCTCCACAAAAGGCTGCTGAGTTCTGCTGTTTGCGAAACGCTGTGCATACGCCTGATTTTTAGACATATTGCTCTTCATTTCGTCATACTGCTTGTGGTACTGCTCAGCATTAACACTGTCAAGTCTCGGAACTGATGTGAATGCATTGTTCATAGGTACAAGTCTTGGCTGAGTAGCAGCAGCGTGTTCAAATATAATTCCGGAGTCACGCTCAAATTCATATTCTCTGCGTTTGGGAGTCTGTTCCTCCACTGCGGCATTGTTCTCAGGTATTGCAGGCTCTGCTGCCGGAGAAGCTGCGGTTGTCTGCGTCGCTGTCTCCGCCTTTACTCCTGCAAAGAATTCTTCCTCTGTCTCCGGTGCTGTAACTACTGGCTTTTCAACCTTTGTTTCTGCTGTATTGATCTGAGAAGAAGTATCTAAACTTGCAGGTTTGATTTCTTTCTTCGGCTGTGCAGGAACATTCTTTTTATCATGCGGAGCTTTCTTGCCTTTAGATGCAGCAGCCTTATCAAATACAGCCGCAACCGCCGCAGATCCTGCCGCAGCCGCTGTACCCGCCGCAGCCACTGCCGTCTTGCTGACCGAAGCTCCATCAGTTAAGTTTGTTTTGGCAGACGCCGAAGCAACCTTCTGAGATACTGTGCTGTCCTTCTTATTCTGTGCAGACTTACCCTTTCCAAATCTCTTTTCAAATGCGGAAGTCATATCGTCATTGTCATCTGATTTAACTTCAGGCTCAGGCTGTTTCACGACTTGTTGATCAGTTGAAGACTTACGTTCACGGGAAGATCCGAAAAGCTTATCAAATCTGGATGTTCCGTCACCCTCATCTGTGCTTTCTACAGAAGCGGCTTTGGGCTTTACAACGAAGGGATTTTCTTCGTTTTCCACTTTTCTTGCATTGTAGATCTCATTGTCTCCGGCTGTTTCAAAGCCGAGTGCCGCCATTTCTTTTGCACGTTCTTCCTTGAAGTTGGAAGCATCTCTGATCTCAACATTTATCGGCTTTCCGCTGCCTTCGTTCAATGCGCCTATTACAAGACTGCCGTCTGCTGACTTAGATATTTCAAGCTCTATCTCTCCGTTCGGCTTAGCTTCGGCAGTTTTCTCAGACTCCGGATTTTTATATATTACTGAGGAGCTGTCAATTTCATCAGCGACATTTTCCTTCGTTATATTGTCAGAAGTACTGCCCGTAAAGATAGTATTGTCAACAACAGGCTCCGCTGCGCTTTCATGCGGAATATATTCAGGCGCAATATCACGATCGATAACATTGTCGTCAATATTCTCTGTTGTAACGTTCTCCTGCTGGATGTATTCAGAAGAATTATTCTCATATATACTGTTGTCACCAACAGGTGCTGTATCAGAAATAACGTTTTCTTCTGATGTATCCTCAAAGGTAAGCTGACCTTCCACATGATAATACTCGTCAGACTCATCATTATCGTCAAAGCTGAGCTGTTCTGCTTCAGGTGATTTCACCGCTTTGTCAAGATCTTCTGTTTTTTCCGAAGCTGTCTCTTCCAGATGGTTGGTTTCTTCCTCGTCATCCTCTTCCGGATTGTTATTTTTCAGCTTTTCGATAAGTCTTGAGAACAGCTTGTTTGAGGGGGCATTTTCCGTCTTTTCTGTTTTCTCCTCCAAAGCCGGAGCTTCAGCCACAGGTTTAGTTTCTTCTGTATCAGTGATCTCATCAATCGCTTTCAGTGTTTCAGCTGTTTTTCCGCCTATATTATCTGCTGCCGGTACAGGCTGTGCCGCAGGGGTAAGCTTTCCGAAATGCTTTTCAAACTTAGAGGCTCTTTTTTCATCGGTGTTAACAATTGTAATATCAGGGGACGCAGAAGCTGATGATACAGTGGTAGGAGGAGTTATTCTGTTCTTGCCGAAACGCTTCTCATATTCAGAAAGCTCTTCCGGCTCTTCCTTTACAGGTTCGTCAGCAACGCTCTGAGAGATAGCTTCTGTCGTTTCAACCTCCTCAGAGTCTCCGCCGATCTGCTCTATCTCCGTATGACGCTGCTCGGTTATCTCCGCAAAAACTACTTCGTCATCCTCGCCATCATCATATGTCTCTCCTGCAAACTCAGTTTCCTGCTGAGGATAAGCATTATAACCGCCGTAAGTCTGCTCATTCTGACTATAACCGCCATACGCTGAAGACTCTGCACTGCCAGATTCGTTATATGTATCATCCGCCTGAGAATATCCGCCATAGTTATATTCTGACGAAGAATACTGTTCGTCTCCCACCGGAACTGCCTGTATTTCTTTGAAGCCGTCAGGTTCTTCAACAGGTGCCTGATACTCATTTCCGTAGGAATATCCTTCGGTGTTTTCGTTCATTTCCGGAAGCTCTGTAACATTGACATTCTCCTCAATAAACTCACGAACATCAGTGCTGTCATCCTTATGTTCGCCCAGTGCAGGTACAGTGCCTGCAACAACATCTTCATATGTCATCTTTTTCGGAGCCGGCGTATTCTCAGGCTCCGCGCCCGAATAGATATCCTGCATTTCTCCATCATTCTTTTGTATATCTGTATCCGGACTATTATTCTTTTTATATTTCCTGATATCCGAGAAATCTATCTCTATCTCTTCTTCATCTTCTGCGCTTTCTTCTTCAAGAAGCTTCTTGGACTTTTTATATTTGCTGCCCACAACTATCATTATAAGAAGGGAAATGAGTCCCACTACAGAAGCTGCTACAATATATATATATCTTATGTCTATTGAATCTATAGACAAGCTCTGTTCCGTCAGTGACTCTTCAGCAGCAGAAGGTTCCACACCCTCGAAAACAACGCTGTCCATTATTGCATTGAATACCTTTTTCTGGTCGCTGCTCAATTCACCGGTATATGACTGGAAGGTAATATTAACACGTTTTCCGTTGATTATCGTATACTCCTGTATTCCGTATATAGTCATGCCTGAGCTTTCAAACTCAAGATCAAGAGTAAGAAAAAGCGTATTGTTATACCATGTTCTGGAACAGCCCTTATACACCTTTGAGGACAGAAGATTATCAGTAATGCTCTGGAGCTCATCATCATTCAGCTTTGAAAGACTGTCAAGAGTTTTTGTGTCGTCATTCTCAACGACAGTTACCGTTATATCATAGGAAAAATCCTTCGCACTGGCATTAAGGTATGTATCATGCTCTTGAAAATTTTCGGTGACCTGCTCTTTAGTATAGTTACGTTCCTTCAAAACAGACGCTTCTTCGTCAAGATCTCTCGTCAGAACATAAAGCTCTTCCGGAACTGAGATGGTAAGATCTCCCTCGTCTATCTTGTATTCATTGAACTTAATCTTGGAAATATCCAGTTCAGAGCTTTCCTCTGCCCCGCTTTTTTCTTCCGAAGCACTGCTGTCAGATTTTTCATCACTGCTCTTTTCGTCAGACTTGCCGGCATCGGATTTTTCATCACTGCTCTTTTCGTCAGATTTGCTGGCATCGGATTTTTCGTCGCTGCTCTTTTCGTCAGATTTGCTGGCATCGGATTTTTCGTCGCTGCTCTTTTCGTCAGACTCACTGCTGTCAGACTTTTCTTCAGTGCTTACGGCAGATGTTTCCTCTTCACCGCCGCTCGGTTCTGCAAAAACGGGCAGCGATACTGTCAGCGTTATCAGTGCTGCCGCAATTATGGCTGAGATCCTTTTCATCATTATCCTCCTTGTAAAACCGGAAATTAAAGCAAAAATAAACATTCATTCACAAAAACATATAGGGGATATAATTCTTATCAAAATTTACATATATAATTATTATACTTTAAACAAACTCAAAATACAAGGCTTCAAATGCGGATGGAAACAACTTTTTAGGGGATGTTCGTCATATTTTTGTTATTTTCCAAAAACATTAAGTAATAATATTTATTTTTGGTGAAATTTGTGCTAACATTAATTCAGCCGGATTTTTTCGTTTTATCGTTATCTCCGGAACACGAAAACAAGTCATTACGGCAACTTTATATAAAGCGAGGTCATTATTATGATATACACGGATATGACAAAAAAAGCTTTGAAGATATGTTTTGAAGCGCACAAAAATCAAATTGACAAAAGCGGACTGCCTTACGTTTTTCACCCCTTCCACTTGGCAGAACAAATGCAGGACGAAATAACTGTGACAACAGCACTCCTGCATGATGTCGTTGAGGACACGAACATTACATTCGAACAGCTTGAAGCCTGCGGATTTCCTCAGGAGGTATTGCAGGCTCTCAGGCTTCTTACACATGACCCCAGCATACCTTATCTTGACTATGTAAAAAACATTAAGAACAATCCCGTCGCACGGGCGGTAAAGCTTGCAGACCTTGCCCATAACAGCGACCTTTCCAGATACAATAAAATTGACGACATGGCAATTGAGCGCAATAAAAAATACCATGCCGCCATCGCTATACTTAACAGGAGCTAAAAATCAAAAGACCAATCACCTTCCGCAGCATATACAGTTATTAATCCAAAAAAAGCGCCTGTGACATTCAACAGTCATAGGTGCTTTTCATTACTTCTATTATGATATTCAGCGCTTTTAGGAAAGGGGTATGGTATGGGGAATAACTCTTTTTCCGCCGGAAAAGGGTTTTCCCCATGCAGCTGCCCCCTGCAAAATTGATCTCCACACATTCAGTCTGAGTCATCTTGCGTGTTTAGCTTCACGTTTTTTTATTCCGAACTTTTTGCTGAGATAACTGATTTCAGAAGAGTCATCATACAGAGGGGGAAGCTTGCCGCCGGTATGCCTGTACTGCTGACTGTACTTTTGTACATAGCTCATTCCTAAGCCGATGATAAGCCAGAAAATGCAAACTCTGTATGTGTAATCAAGAAGAAGCGCTACCTCGAACATGGAATATACACAATACGCAGCGGAAAAAGCCGCTATCAGAAGGAGCACATTTCCGTCACGTCTGCTTCTTTCCTTGAAATTAAAAATCGCTTTGAGAATAGACTTCGCAACGGTCACTGCAAATACCATAAACAATGACAATCCAACCAAGCCAAAGCTTACCGTTATGGTCAGAAGTCCGTTGTGAAAATCTATGTACTTATAACCTCCAAGATCCGAATAGCGCAGTCCTCCAAGATATTCCACACCGTAATCGGAGATATTCTCCTTTCCTATGCCAAACACCGGAAACTTCTCTATCAGCCCGAGTGCCTGACGCCAGAGCACAAAACGTCCGCTGTCAATATTTGTGTTCTGGTGACCCATGCGCTTCTGGTCGTCCTCTTTTTCCGTATTCTTTAAATCACCCTCTGCTTTATCAAGGTGTATATTGTCATCATTTGCATCAAGGGTAGTGGATACTATCATTTCCGACTGTCGCATTAGCAGCACTGATGACACACCGTTTTGTACGCTTACACGCAGAAAAAGCAGTGTCGATACGACCAACACACATGATAAAACGGATGCGGCAGCTCTGAACAACAATGTGTGTAGCTTCTTCTCTGAAAATTCCTTAAACAATTCATAAAAAAACAAAAATGACAGGAACACTATCAGGAACAGAAGCGTAGAATTTGAGTCTGTAAGAAGTATCGTAAAGCTGTTTATAGCTATACAACAAATATAATATATCCTGATCTTAGCAGTACGTGTCTTGTCAGCCTTTCTCATTCTCAGCATAAAAGCAGACAAAACTATAGCAATAACAGCATAGAATGCCGTAACATTAGCGTTGGGTATGACCCCGACAAAACGACCTTCATATATACAGAAGGAATATCCGAAAAGCTTCAGCCCATTGGGGAATATCGCAAAAAGTACCAGTCCCACTATCATGATAAGCGTAGTGATAAAAATTATAACGTCAAATATGCGCTTCATTTCTCTCTTGACCCGGATATTGCTTTTCTCCGCGTGAATACCAAAAAACAGGAAAAAGCTCACCACAAGCCAATGCAGAGTCACAAGATTCTGGAACAGATTTCGTTCACCGTGAAGGATCACCGTAAAAAGGCCGGATAACAAAAAAACAAATATTATCTGCCTGAAACGAACCTTCAGTATTTTTTTCCTTATAATATAATGTTTTATGATAAGAAACACAGACCACACAAACATTGCAATAACTACCGCAAAGTAGAGATCATAATACAAATATCGAATATCCAGAAACATTACCGCAAGGAACACCATTCTGAAATTTGAAGTACTGTCAAAAAAATCCGTTATCTTACGCAGGATACTCTTTTCAGACTTCACTCTCTCAGCTTTCTCCAAATACATCACCCCGATCCTTCAGAGAATATTAACGCGCCTTCATATTACTGTTACTTTGAATTATACTACACTTTCCGACTATTTTCAACAATCATATTATAGTAATCACGTCAATCTAATTCAGACATCAAAATGATACAAAGTTTAATAAGATGTCATTTTGAGCGTTAAGCGAATAATCTTTGAGTGACTTATGCACACTTTACTATGCCTGTCAGGTTTAATTAATTAGAAAAAACGCACTTTAAGCCCTTTCGGCAAGCTCAAGAAAGAAGGTTGATTCTGAAAAGTAACAAAATAATTTCCAAATTAGATTGACGTGTTATAGTAATTGTCGCGCGCAAAGCCTGCACTCCCGATTCGTACTGAGGAATATTTCATATCATATATTTATTATATTGTAAAAAACGGGTACATCATCCGATAAGGATAATGTACCCGCTATCATACATCTTTTTTGCACATACTATGTGCAAAGCAAGAACATAAGACTGTTATCAGCCAAGCTCTGCGAAATACTTAATGGTTCTTACCATCTGGCTGGTATAGCTGTTCTCGTTGTCATACCAAGAAACAACCTGTACCTCATAGAGATCGTCAGCGATCTTGCTTACCATTGTCTGAGTAGCATCAAAGAGTGAGCCATATCTCATGCCGATAACGTCAGAAGAAACGATAGGATCCTCGTTGTAGCCGAAAGACTCAGAAGCAGCTGTCTGCATAGCAGCATTGATGCCTTCCTTAGTAACGTCAGCTCTCTTAACAACAGCTGTAAGGATAGTTGTGGAACCTGTCGGAACCGGAACACGCTGTGCAGAACCGATGAGTTTGCCGTTGAGCTCAGGAATAACAAGACCGATAGCCTTTGCAGCACCTGTTGAGTTAGGAACTATGTTAGCAGCACCAGCTCTTGCACGTCTGAAGTCGCCCTTTCTGTGAGGACCGTCAAGGATCATCTGATCGCCTGTGTAAGCGTGGATTGTTGACATGATACCGCTCTGGATAGGAGCATAGTCATTGAGAGCCTTAGCCATAGGAGCAAGGCAGTTTGTTGTACAAGAAGCAGCAGAGATGATCTTGTCCTCAGCTGTAAGTGTATTCTCGTTTACGCTGTAAACGATAGTCTTGAGGTCGCTGCCTGCGGGAGCAGAGATAACAACCTTCTTAGCACCTGCATCAATATGAGCCTGTGACTTATCCTTTGAGCAATAGAAGCCTGTGCACTCGAGAACTACATCTACACCAAGCTCACCCCAGGGAAGCTCAGCAGCATTAGCCTTTGCATAGATAGTAAGTGTCTTGCCGTCTACTGTAAGAGTACCAGCTTCGTCATCAGCACTTACTGTGTGAAGACCCTCGCCGATCTTTCCGCAGTAACCGCCCTGAGCGGTATCATACTTAAGAAGATTTGCGAGCATTGAAGGCTTTGTAAGATCGTTGATAGCAACTACCTCATAACCCTCAGCATCAAACATCTGTCTGAATGCGAGACGGCCGATACGTCCGAAACCATTGATTGCAACTTTTACTGACATTGGAATTACCTCCTAATATTTTACTATATATATTCTATAACATTTTTTAGTAAATTACAAGTCTTTCCTATAAAATTTTACATGATATCAATACTTATTTTTATTTTGTCCGCTTTTTTGATTTTTATCAAAGCTCATCAAGCATTCTTGTAAGCTCTGCAAATGCATCATCAACATCCTGCGCACTACTCTGCACTGTCGGTTCAGAACCGTCTGTAAAAGGCTTTGGCTCTCCTGTATCAGCTTCCGAAGCCGCTTTTGCTATTGCCTCTGCTGCCGCTCTCGCCTGAGCTTCTTCTATTTCTCTTGCTTCTGCCGCAGCTCTTGCTCTTTCAGCTTTTAACTTTTCTTCAGCTTCTGCCTTTGCTTCTGCTTCTGCTTTTGCTTCTGCCTTTGCTTTAGCTTCTGCCTTTGCTTTAGCTTCTGCCTTTGCTTTAGCTTCTGCCTTTGCTTTAGCTTCTGCCTTTGCCTTAGCTTCTGCCTTTGCTTTAGCTTCCGCCTTTGCTTTAGCTTCTTTTTCTGCTTCTATCTGCTCCTCATACTCTCTGAGAGCAGCCATATTGAGATCTTCATCCGATTTTTCAGCTTTTTTCTCTGTACCAAATCCCGAACCAATGTCGATATCCCCAAGCTTTTTAAACGTCAGTGTATCTGTCAGGCTGGGCTTAGCAGGTGCATCGTTTACATCGTATTCATCATATACATCTGCATTTTCAATGTTGTTATCTTCAACACTGCCTTTATCAGTTTCGTCATCGTCGTCTGTATCATCGACATCAAGAAGAATGTCTTCCTCCTCATCTTCTCCTTCTTCCAGTGAATTCACTGCCTCTTTAACAACATCCTTTGAGAAGAATATTGCATAGCCGCAAAGTGCAAGATCTCCGACGTACTGCATAATGTTTATAATTGTAGGAGTGACCTTCTGTGTGTCGATATTAGGGTCAATATCTACATGGATAGTCATTTTTACAAAAAGATCGATCGTTACAATGATACCCACCATAGCAAACGCCGCGCCATAAGCTGTGCTTTTCCTTACGGCAGTTCTGTTGTTTATTCCCGCAAAGAACATAGCCTGATAGAACAGGAACATAAGCATAAACGCTACTTCAACAATGTCGAACATTTCTGTTGCACGCAGTGATTTTTCCGTATACTGCGCAAAAAGCGTCACAAATCTGATGCAGCACCATACAGGCAATATAAGCGCAGCTACGGGTATCCTCGTCATACCGTTCTGACCCGTAAACGAGATACAGGACTCATACAAAAGTATAAAGCCGGCAGCTATTGCAAATATACTCTCAAAAATCACCGAACCGTCAAATGACAAAAGCTTTACCACTCCGCCGCCTATCATCATGACGGACGCTACAAATCCGAATACGCCGCAAACTATATCTTTAGTCGGCTCTGCTTTGAAGCGTTTCTTTCTGTCCGCAATACTCATGCCGTAGCCGAGCACAAACAACAGCAGAAATGATACTGTGAAAATACCGTTACAGACTGCCGAGTCAAGAAAAAAGCCGGAACCCCCTACATTAAAGAAGGTATCGCAAAGCTTTACTGCTCCACCTATAAAAGTCAGAAACAGCGCAGGCAGCCACAGTTTTTTAATTTTCATTATTCCAACTCCCCTTTTCAATTTTTTCTTTGACAAGAAAACACCTATACAAATTTCAGACCGCAGCAGCGCAGCCTGAAATACCAGGACCCTGAACTATTATCTTTCAGCTATAGGAACATATTCCCTGACGCCGGACATAGCACGATACGCCGGACGGATTATCCTGCCGCCATATGTTACCTCTTCAATTCTGTGAGCGCACCAGCCTGCAATCCTTGATACTGCAAAAAGCGGTGTGAACAGATCGCTTGGTATTCCCAGAAGGTCATAAACAAAACCCGAATAAAAATCCACGTTGGGACATATAACTTTCGCGCTGCCCTTTACCTCTTTCATCACCTTCGGAGTAAGTCTCTCCACAGTACAGTAAAGCTCAAACTCATTTTTCATATTCTTTTCATCAGCAAGTCTGCCTGCCGCCTTCTTTAATATGACAGCACGAGGATCAGACAGGGTATATATCGCATGGCCGAAACCATAGATCAGTCCGGAGCCATCGCCCTTTTCCTTACGTATAACAGCCGCAAGAAAATCATATATTTCCTGTTCATTATTCCAGTCCCTGACATTTTCCTTCAATTCCTCCATCATGCGGCGCACTCTCAGATTAGCGCCGCCATGTCTCGGACCCTTAAGGGATCCTATCGCAGCGGAAACTGTAGCATAAGTGTCGGTACCGGATGAAGACAACACCCTTGCAGAGAAGGTAGAGTTATTACCGCCGCCATGTTCAGCATGGAGGATCATGCAAAGGTCGAGAAGCTTCGCTTCCGAGTCCGTGAACTTCATATCCGGTCTGAGTGCACGAAGTATAGACTCACTGGTTGAAAGCTTAAGGTCTATCGGATGAAAGAACATACTTTCCTTATCGAACGCTCTCTTCTTTACCTGGTAAGCGTATGTCATTATCGTAGGCAGTGACGCGATCAGCTGAATAGACTGTCTCATGATATTTTCAAGAGAGGTATTATCCGGATCGCTGTCATAGGAATACAGCGCCAGCACCGAACGTGACATTTTGTTCATTATATCCTTTGACGGTGATTTCATTATCATATCTTCCACAAAGTTTTCCGGAAGCTCTCTGAAATATCCGAGTGTATCCTTGAAATTTCCCAGCTGTACATCCGTAGGCAGAGAGCCGAACAAAAGCAGCCATGCAGTCTCCTCAAATCCAAGACGATCCTCGCTGATACAAGCGCTCACGATATCATTAACGTCTATACCCCTGTATATAAGCTTACCCTCATCAGGAACACGCACACCGTCATCCATCATAAAGCCATGAACATTACATATATTGGTAAGACCCGCCATAACTCCGGTACCATCAGGATTTCTCAACCCCCGTTTAACACCGTATGTCTGGTAATCCTCACTATTAAAACCGTTATGCCGGCGATACTCATCGCAAAGATCCTTCAACCGTTCGTTAAATCCATGTATATCTTCAATCATTTTTATCCCATCCTGACAGTTACAAGTTTAGCACATCTCATATTTTCGGCAAATCCATAATACTTACAGAATTACACTTTATATTGTAACCGTTTTTAACTCCCATGTCAAGGCGGCGTGCAAGGCTTGCCACGTCAATCTAAATCTGCAATAAATCTGTGCTTGTGTATGCAGTTCTTTTTTCTATTCTGCCGCCGTTTTTTCTGCTTTGGCGCTTGTCCATATGTTCGTTTTAAAATACAATTCTATCCCTCCTTGTATCCTGGATTGTTGTCTTTAGCAATAAAAAGACAGTCTCCGCCTTCTTCTACTACTCTTACTGCGGACTTTTTAGGGCGTATCCGAAAACAAAAAGTTGCGCAAAAAAATAGATGATGTATAATAGAAGAGAAAGCAACGGAGGGTCAAAATGGCACCAAGGAGTTACGAAATCCGCGATGAACAATGGAAACAGAGCAAAGATGTGTTTCTCCGAGTCAAAACAGGCAGACCACCGATGGACAATCAAATGATGTTTAATGCTATCCTTTGGGTTGCGCACAGTAGAGCAGCAGGTGCGGATATTCCAGAAAGATATTGATCACATCAAAGCGTTTATAGCAGACCCTGCAAACGGCGGACTAATAAGAGACATCTTTATATTTGATAAAAAATTTGAACCCAAGAGGTTTATTGTGTATCTATATAGTAGAAAACATTTTCTGAAACGCACATGAAGCATATATGTTTGCAAACCTCCTTTTATTCAATACGCAAAAATGTATAAGCATCAATGCGTATAGCTGTATGTGGATTTATTGATTTCGGAGATATTCGGAATGAATGACCGATCAGTGCGGAAATTAAAAGCATACTTACATAAAAACAGAAAGGAACGATTTACATGAAAAGAAAAATATCAGTTATCATGGCAGCTTTGTTGATCTTGGCATCTATGGCCGGCTGCCAGGATTCCGGCAGCAGTGCAGATGACGGCTCGTCTAAGACAAGCGTTGCTGAAAAATCTCAGGACAGCAATGCCGAAAGCTCATCGGAAAGCAGCAGCGAAAACAAAAAGTCGGTTATTACTGAAGATGAATCCGGTGATTCGAAAATAACTCTGACTGATAAGGTGAATTTTGTTGTTGCTCCTGATGACGATAGTACAAAGCTGACTGAGGAACAGATGAACGAACTGGTGTCAGCTTTGGATGAACGTGTCAAAAATATAAAAATTAAAGATCTTGAAGTTGCGGAATGTAAAATAACTCCGGATCAGAAGAATAATACTATATCTGTTCAGGCTGAATTAAAGGAAAAAGCTTATCTCGAGGATTACTGCTATGGCGTTATGCCTTATAAATATGAGGATTTTATTCGCGAATTGACAGCAAGAAGGGAAATATTCTTCACAGATCCGAATGGCAATGTATTTCTGACAGGGGAAAATATTTCATCGGCTGAAAGCAAAATGATCGATGTATACGGTACGTCTACGTGCGTTGTTGAAATACAGCTGGATGATGAGGGTACAAAGACACTTGCCGACGTGACAAGTGATAATACAGGCGAATCTATATCTGTGTGGTGCGACGAAACGCCATTTTCTGTACCAATGGCGGACAGTGAGATAACAGACGGAAAGGTTATAGTTTCTGACTTCAACAACGAATATTCCGGCGGTTTTGACGAAGAAACCGGCGAGTACATGGCGAAGGTTTTTGCTTCAGATCTTCTGCCTTTTGCGCTGAAAGTGGAAAGCAGGGATGATGTTGTACAAGACAGCGGTCTGAGTGAAGAAGAGCTGTCTGAGCTGAAAGACAATATTCCATGGAGCTATAAAACAGAAGATGATATTGTGACCGGCGGCATGTGGAACTACTATATGTACAATAACATCAATTCTATTCTATTTCAACTGATGGAATATGATACAGATAAAAAGATCGAGGATATAGATCTAAGTCAAAAGACAGACGGCAAGACTGCTTCGGAGCTGCTATACGAAGATACAGAAGATTCCTGTCTGAGGTATCTGACTTTTTGTAGTTTGTTAAAAAAGCACAACGTAACCATAGACGAAGAAAAATACAATGAAATTGCGGCTTCGTATTATGATGACGAGGTATATGGACATGATATTATTTCACAGCGAGATTATACCAAGATAGGGATATGTGAATATATGAATTATGAGCTGTTCATGAGCATATACGGCGAAAACGGCAGCAAAGAAGTAAGCAAGGATGAGTTGAAAAAATACTATACAGACACTTATATTCATTACTATGATATTACATACAGCTACTCAGATCATGAGGATGATGCCGAAGGTACAAAAGATCCTAAGGAAACTTTTAAGGAATACTGTAACCTGATAAACAACGGCGATAAAAGTATAGAAGAGATCGAAGAGCAATACGAAGCAGACTTTGACGCATACGAAACACCCGGTCAGCCGTTTCGTATAAACAAGAATGATACCCAATATAAAGAATTGGCAAAGGCCGCAGCCGAGCTTGAATACGGCAAAGCTACAGTTCTGGAAAATGATGATTCAATAGAACTGATCGTTCATCTTGACGCCGGAGAAACGGCTGAAAAGATACTTAACAGGCACAGGGGTGATGAATTCGACCGCGATGTCGGATCCCAATCAATGGAGGATATACTCATGGAGATGAAGGTCGAGGAGTTTAATGCTTACATAGCAGATGAGCAGAGCAAGCTTTCCTATGAAAAGAATGACGAGTATCTGAAGGAGCATGACCCCCAAAAAGCGTTAGATACATGGTTTAAGAACAGTTAAAAAAAACACAGGTTAAAACAACTCTTGCAGAAATGCAGGAGTTGCTTTGCGCTGCGAAGGAACATCCGAAAAGCAGGCTCTAAGTACGGAATACAATTTTTAAATCTGAATTACAGGAATGCTTTATACTTTTACATTTCGAAAGCTTTTATCATGAACAGATGAAATACATCACCGATTAGCAGGGCTTCATCTGTGAAAAGCCTGCTTATATCGTCATATTTGATGAGATGCCCCAAAAGACTCATTGAAAGAATTACTGTATTTGACGAATATTTCACGGTGAAGTTTAAGTCAGGAGTGGTTATTGAGATTGTGGGATAGTACCGAATAGATAAAAAACTCCTCACCATTGGAACACATCCGTTGGTGAGGAGCTTTTTTCAGTTTCTGTACAATTACTTTAGTGACTGCTTTTTTTCTCCCTAAGCACCTTGAAATGCTGATAAACAGTAGA
>CAMHOE010000042.1 GCA_946186665.1 uncultured Clostridia bacterium
TAAAGCTGCTTCTTCAGGGTCTTACGGAGGTTGTAGTCCTCAACGAGTGTATCGCCGAAGTCCTTTTTGCTTACAAACCAGCGTGAGTCCCAATTCTTGATAACGCCGACACGAAGACCGTGCGGATTTACTTTCTGGCCCATTAGTTTACCTCCTCACTGATTATTCCTTCTCTTTGAGCACAAGAGTAATGTGTGATGTTTTCTTGTCGATCCTGTATGCACGACCCTGTGCTCTCGGACGGATCCTCTTGAGGATAGGGCCCTGACCTACGTAGCACTCTGCTACATAAAGTCTGTTTACATCCATGTTGTGGTTGTTCTCTGCATTTGCCATTGCCGACTTGAGGAGCTTTTCAAGATCCTCACAAGCAGCCTTCGGGGTGTGCTTGAGAACTGCCATTGCATATTCGCAAGGCTGGTTGCGTATAAGATCAAGAACGATCTTTACCTTACGCGGTGAAATACGGGCGTATTTAAGTTCTGCCCTTGCTTCCATTGTTCATACACTCCTTTCTGGCTTACTTTGATGTTTTTGATCCGGCATGACCCTTGAAGGTTCTGGTGGGAGCGAACTCGCCGAGCTTATGTCCTACCATATCCTCTGTTACGTATACCGGAACGTGCTTGCGGCCGTCATGTACCGCAAATGTATGACCTACGAAATCCGGGAAGATTGTTGAAGATCTGCTCCATGTCTTGAGGATCTTCTTCTCGCCGGCTTCGTTCATCTGCTGAACCCTTTTAAGCAGCACAGGCTGCACATAAGGACCCTTTTTAATGCTTCTGCTCATAATACAAAGCTCCTTTCTGCGTGCCTATATTATTTACCGTTTCTGCGTCTTACGATAAGCTTGTCAGAACGTGTATTCTTTCTTGTCTTGTAACCAAGAGCAGGCTTGCCCCAAGGTGTTACAGGACCGGGACGTCCAACAGGGGACTTGCCCTCACCACCGCCGTGGGGGTGGTCATTCGGGTTCATGACTGAACCTCTTACTGTCGGTCTCCAACCCATGTTGCGCTTACGTCCTGCTTTACCGATCTTTACGTTTTCGTGATCGATATTGCCTACCTGACCGATTGTTGCCATGCAGTTTTCGGGAACATTTCTAAGCTCGCCTGAGGGAAGTCTCAGCAGTGCAAGACCGTTTTCCTTAGCCATGAGCTGTGCCATGTTGCCGGCGCTTCTTGCAAGCTGTGCGCCCTTTCCGGGATAAAGCTCTACGTTGTGTACGAATGTACCTACAGGGATATTTACAAGGGGAAGTGCGTTTCCGGGCTTGATATCTGCTGAAGGACCTGCCATGATCTTATGGCCTATCTTAAGACCTACAGGAGCTATGATGTAGCTCTTTGTACCGTCTGTATACTCAACAAGAGCGATGTGTGCGCTTCTGTTCGGATCGTATTCCAGTGTCTTTACAACACCCTCTACGTCAAACTTACGGCGCTTGAAATCTATGATTCTGTACTTGTTACGGTTTCCGCCGCCTCTGTGACGAACGGTGATTCTGCCGTAGCTGTTACGGCCTGACTTTTTGTTGAGCGGAGCAAGAAGGCTCTTTTCCGGCTCAACCTTTGAAAGACCTGAATAATCTGTAACCGACATATTACGTCTTGCGGGACTTGTCGGTTTATAAACCTTTATTGCCATTTATTTCACTCTCCTCATGATGGCTTTGCGGAGATCGGCTGTCTCCATTCATTCTGCCTGTTTATTATTCGTTAGCAGGCTTACATCATGCCTTCAAAGAACTCGATCTTTTTACTGTCCTCAGTAAGAGTTACATATGCCTTTTTCCATGAGGGGGTATAACCCTGGAAACGGCCCTGACGGCGCATACGACCTCTTACGCTGACTGTATTGACCTTAGCTACCTTAACGCCGAAGATCTCCTCAACAGCCTGAGCTATCTGGATCTTTGTTGATCTCTTATCAACCTTGAAGGTATATTTCTTTTCGTTAACAACGCCTGCCATGCTCTTTTCAGTGATGATAGGCTTTATTATGATATCACGAGCTGTCATGCGTATACCTCCTCGATCTTGCTTATTGCATCCTTAACGATAACGAGCTTGTCAGCGTTTACGATGTCATAAACATTGAGTGTGTTTACCTGTGCTGTCTTAACACCGGGTATATTTCTTGCTGATCTTACGATCTTTGTATCGACCTCAGGAAGAACGATAAGAGCCTTCTTTTCTGAGCCGATAGCCTTGAGCATCTCTGCGATTGTCTTTGTCTTGTATTCTTCAAGCTTAATGCTGTCAACTACAATGATCTGGCTGCCGCTGAGTTTGCTTGAGAATGCCGACTTCATTGCCAGTCTCTTTACCTTCTTGTTTACGGTAAAGCGATAGCTTCTCGGCTTCGGAGCAAATACAACGCCGCCGTGTGTCCACTGAGGAGCACGTGTTGAGCCCTGTCTTGCATGGCCTGTGCCCTTCTGTCTCCAGGGCTTTCTGCCGCCGCCTCTTACTTCTGCACGGGTAAGAGCTGACTGTGTGCCCTGACGGTTATTTGCAAGGTAGTTTACTACCATCTGGTGCATAACCGCTACATTCGGTTCGATTCCGAAAACAGCATCTGAAAGCTCAGCACTGCCGACCTTCTTGCCTGCCATATCGAGAACATCTATATTAGCCATTGAAATTCCTCCTTCCCTTATGCCTTAACACTGTCACGGATCACTACGATTCCGCCGTTAGGTCCGGGAACTGCGCCCTTTATTGCGATGAGGTTGTTTTCCGCATCTACCTTAACTACTGTAAGGTTCTGTACGGTAACTCTCTCAGCACCCAGATGACCTGCCATCTTCTTGCCCTTCCATACTCTTGAAGGAGTTGAGCAAGCGCCCATTGAGCCGCCGTGACGTGCTACAGGGCCTGAACCATGACTTTCTTTAAGGCGCTGGAAGTTCCAACGCTTGATAACGCCGGCATATCCCTTACCTTTGCTCTTGCCTGTAACGTCGATTTTGTCGCCCTCAGCAAAAGTGTCAGCCTTGATGATATCGCCGACCTTGTAAGAATCGAGATTTTCCACTCTGAACTCACGAAGTGTACTCTTGGGAGCTACGTCAGCCTTCTTGAAGTGACCGAGAAGAGGCTTTGTGATATTGACAGGATCGTTCTTGAATTTTGCGCTGCGAACTCTCTTGCCCTTACCGCTGCCGTTCTGCACTTTGAGCTTAATGTCACCGTAGCCGAGCTGTACAGCCTCGTAGCCGTCATTTTCTGCTGTCTTGATCTGAGATACCACGCAGGGACCTGCTTCAACAACAGTTACAGGGATAACGGCACCCTTTGCATCGAAGATCTGTGTCATACCGATCTTTTTACCGATGATTGCTTTCTGCATTTGTGTTTCCTCCTTGATAGGTTATTGGTCGGCATTTCACCGACATGACCCCGGCTGCTTGTTGGTTGATCAGAGCTTTATCTCTATTTCAACACCAGCAGGGAGTTCGAGTCCTGTCAGAGCTTCAACTGTCTTGTTTGAAGGTCTGAGGATGTCGATAAGTCTTTTGTGGGTCCTTGTTTCAAACTGCTCACGGCTGTCCTTATACTTATGAACAGCACGAAGAATTGTAACGACCTGCTTCTCTGTGGGGAGCGGTATCGGACCTGATACTCTTGCGCCTGTGCGCTTTGCGGTCGCAACGATCTTTTCTGCTGACTGATCCACCAGCTGATGATCGTAACCCTTGATTCTTATCCTTATTTTTTCCTTGACTGCCACGCTAATCGCCTCCTTATTGTAGTTGGCGGGCGTTTTCTCAATTCCTCCACACCCGTCCGGGTGTTTCCTGCAACTCTATTTAAAAACCGGAAGGACATACGTCATTCCGGGTCAAGGTCATGAGAAAATCAGAGCATAACACAGCCCTCACTGCCTGTCAGGCAACTCAAACACGACAAGCGAGCCGCTTTTTTGCTCAAAAAATATTTCTTTCGCCCGGTTTAAAATCGGACATACTCCACGGAAAAACCGGCTGTAAAAGCCGCAACCTCCCGCTTCAACGCATATCTGTCGCAGTCACGCTTAATTATAATACCACACGCCCCCATATTTTGCAAGTCTTTTTTAAAATTTTCTTTGTAATTTTCGTAGAATTTTGCATCCGATTTTTGTTTGTTATGCTACGGGTTTTCCACATTTTATACAGAGTGTCACTCTCAATTTCGTCGGTATCATCAGCTTTAATCCGTCATTATACACAACTGCCGACCTCCTCTCCGGCCCTCACCGGAAGGAAAATGGAATTTATATAATCAATGAATACTGAAGACTTAAAACTTAAAAATGATTAAGTGCGTTATGTTTTCGCTAGGGTGAAAACAAATCATAGTAAATACCGCCAAGCATATAACTGCACTTTGAGCTTTAGGCTTTGAACTTTGAGCTATTTTTAAATTCCGAAAAATTCTCCGAAATCCTCAATTTTCAGCTTGTATATATAACATTCTCCGATATTCTTCAGCAGGATAAAGTTTATACTCTTGCCTGTGCTTTTCTTATCTCCTCTTGTTGCCGCCGTTATCTCCGCAAGAGAAAAACCCGAATCTGTCGGCAGTGAGTATTTTTTCAGAAGAGCTTCAAGACACTGACTTGTTCCCTTTTCTGTCAGTCCCTTGTTCTCGCTTATGCGTGTGAGTATCGCAGCACCTGCCGCTACAGCTTCGCCATGTGTTAGTACAGTATAATTATTCAGCTTTTCAAGAGCGTGTCCAAAGGTGTGTCCGAAATTGAGTATCGCGCGTTCGCCTGTGTCACGTTCATCATTCTGCACTACATCACGCTTGATGGATACACATTCGTATATGACCTCATCAATTATATCTCTTGCATTTTCCCTTTCAAGCTTTTCAAACAAAGACCTGCTTCGGATACAGCCGTACTTTACCACTTCTCCAAGTCCATCCGTGAAAAACACATCAGGAAGTGTATTCAGTGTTTCAGGGTCGATAAGCACAAGTCTGGGCTGCCAGAATGCGCCTACAAGATTTTTTCCGCCCGGCAAATCAACACCTGTTTTTCCGCCGACAGACGAGTCAACCTGTGCCAGCAGACTTGTAGGTATCTGCACAAAATCAATGCCCCTCAGATAGCTTGCCGCCGCAAAGCCTGCCATATCACCTGTAACACCGCCGCCCAATGCAACAACGATATCCGTCCTTGTCAGGTCATGCTCGTAAAAATGTGTGTACATCTTCTCTATAGTAGAAAGTCTCTTTGAAGCTTCGCCTGCTTCAAAAACGAACAAAGATGTCTCAAAGCCATTCTTTTCAAGAGACGCTTTCACTCTGTTTGAATATATAGGCGCTACATTGCTGTCACTTACAATAACAGCCCTTATCGCCTTAGTAAGGGGACGTATATACTCTCCTGCTTTGTCAAGGATATTATGCTCTATAAGTATATCATAGCTTCTGCCTGTTTTAACTTCTACTTTTCTCATTCTCCCAGTGCCTCCTTTATGACCTTTCCCTGATGGAGTACTTTTGCAAGCTCTTCACGGTCACCTTTTTTTATCTCATCCTTTATCTTGTTCAGATTATTTATAAGTGTATCTATCTCGTTTACAAGCGGCTCTTTGTTTTCTATAAACAATTCCGACCACAAAGACGCATTGATATTAGCCACCCTTGATACATCACGGTAGCTTCCCCCTGAAAAGCCCTTATGCTTTACACAGTTCGGACTGAACACATATGCGCACGCAAGAACATGGGGTATCTGTGATGTATAAGCTATCATCCTGTCATGCTCCTCAGGACTTGCAAAGACCACATTGCCGAACCTCAGCTTCTTCACAAGCGACGCCACCTTATCTACTGCACTGTGCGGCGCATCGCATGGAACGATAATAGCGTTTGCTCCTGAAAACAGATCCGCCTCAGACACATCAAAGCCGTTTTTCTCTTTGCCTGCCATAGGATGAAAGCCAACAAAGGTAAAGCCGTATTCGTCAGCAAGCTGGCTGAGTCTTTGGCATATTCCGGATTTTATTCCGCAGGTGTCTATAACTACGCAAGACTTATTTATCTTATCCGCATTTTCCTCCACAAACCTCACAGAGGCTTCGGGGTATGTACACAGCACCAGCATATCAGCTTTTTCAAGTGTATCGCTGTTGCCTATCTCATCAATCGCACCACATTCCAGAGCCTTTTTCAGCGGCAGAGGACTTCTGTTGATACCATAAACATAGTTGTCCGTATATTTTTTTATAGCCTTAGCCATTGAACCGCCGATTATTCCCATACCTGATATTACAATATTCATTATATTTCTGCCTTTCCGCCGCTAAACATTTTTATACTGTTAAAGCAGTGACCAGTAACCGACATTGCACTGACCACAATAATCATTATCATTATCACCAACCGCAGCCACTGTTCCATCAGATTTCAAACCTACTGTGTGGTTCCATCCTGCGGCAACTGCTATAATATCATGCCAATCTTCAACATTGCATTGGTCACCATAGGTATCACCAACCGCAACTACTGTTCCGTCTGATTTCAAGCCTACTGTATGATAGTCAGCTGCAGCAATTGCTATTATATCACGCCATCCTTTAACATTACACTGACCACATATATTATCCCCAACTGCAATTACTGTTCTGTCTGATTTCAAGCCTACCGTATGCCTATAACTTACGGCAATTGCTATTATATCACGCCATCCTTCAACACTGCACTTACCAAAACCGTTATTCCCAACCGCAACTACTGTTCTGTCTGATTTCAAGCCTACCGTATGCCTATAACTTACGGCAATTGCTATTATATCACGCCATCCTTCAACACTGCACTTACCAAAACCGTTATTCCCAACCGCAACTACTGTTCCGTCTGATTTCAAGCCTACTGTATTATATTTACCTGCGGCAACTGATACTATATCACTCCATTTTTCAATATCGCACTGACCTTCATTATTAACACCAACTGCAACAACTGTTCCATCAGATTTCAACCCTAAAGTATGCCTACCTCCAGCGGCAATTGCCGGTTTAACCTTCTTTGCAGTTTCGCCGACAGGCTGTACTATGTCCTCATATGCAATATTCTCATCCTGCTGTTCAGATACATAAACAGACGAAAGTTCCATTAAAGGTACAGGCGCAGACGAAACAACATTTGAAAGTCCAATTGTTCCAGCATACACTATATCATTATTCTCAGTCACACCTGCCGTATAATTATTGAACGCACAGATATCTCTGATATCCTCCCACTGCGAAACATTGCACTGCCCGAAAGCGTTGTCACCCGATGCAACTACTGTGCCATCCGTTCTCAGTCCTGCAACATGGCTATTGCCGGCACATATCTTTATGATATCGCTCCATTGTTCTTTTTCCTCCGGAGACAACGCTTGTTCAGGTTCAACACTTACACTTCCGTCCGGTGCAAGCGACAGAATAAAGCGGCTGCACCCCACTATTCCGGGAACGACCTTGATATACTTTTTTCTTATCTCCAGTTTATCCTCATCACTCAGCCCGAAAAAAGTTTTTATACTATCTGCCATACTGACACCTCCGAAATAATATAACACAATTATATCAAAATCTCACCCAACAATCAAGTCGGCGCAGAACCTACAAATACGGCAGAACACCTGTAATCGTGTTCTGCCGTGTACAGTTAATTCAAGACGTTATTTTACAGTAAGTCCTGCTTTCTCTGAAAACTCTTCAACTGTCATTTTTTCCTGATCTGCCGCCTGATTAATTGTTATTATCCCGTTTCTGACCAAATCAGCAAGCACTGCAAGCCTGCCAATTGCTTCGCCTTTTTCAAGACCAATCGCTTCGCCTTTTTCAAGACCGATTGCTTCGCCTTTTACTAAACCGATAGCCTCTCCTTCGGCTAATCCCTCACGTTTTGCGCTTCCCAGCGCTGACGCTTCGTCATGAATCTGTTTTTCACGATAGTATGCTTCCTGCCGTATCTTTTCATCTGCACTTAACTGTCTGAGCATAACGATGGTATCCTGTACTTCCGGTATGTTTGTTGTCTGCTGTATTGCCATAAGATCCCCCTCCGTTTCTGCGTCTATAAGCTTCAGCCAATCTTCCATGCGATTATTTTTTCTGCATTTGCCAAGCTTTCTCAGTTCAAAAAAGTGGATAGAAAACTTATCCGTCAGCAACTCTCCTCTTTCGCTTTCCAGCACCCTGAAGTGCGAATGATAATCCTCACATTCAAACAAATCGAAATTAATGATATTTATACAAATCGTCTGCTTCAATGCACTATACTCTTCTCCTGAACCAAGCTCATCACTGTAAAGCTTTGCCCAATAAAACAATGAACGTTCCTGAAAATCTACTTCTCTGTTGACCTGCATTTCAATATTAACAATCTTTCCGTCAACATTCATTCTCAGATCCAATCGGCTGAATTTTTGCCCCAGATATTCAGGCGTCAGTTCAACATTGTTTATATATATCGACCTGATACTTTCACGAGGTATTTCAAGCAGATCAGAAATAAAAGCGGAAATGATCCTTTCGTTTTTTGCATTGCCGAATACACGCTTAAAGATGATATCCAGTTTCAGCTTTACGATCTTTTCATCTTTATTCATGGGTATCACTCTCCGTTTTTTATTTAATTATACCATACAGCTCAGAAAAAACAAGCTATAAACGAGCATATTCATACACTCAGACACGCGGCATTCAGCACAAAACGAGTACAATACCATCAGAGATCATATCACTCTTTAACTATTTCGTCATAAGCTTTTTTCAGAGCAAACACACGCTTTGCGACCTTGTCGAACTGATCCGGGGTAAGTGACTGTGCGCCGTCAGAAAGAGCGTGTTTGGGGTCATTGTGTACCTCTATCATCAGACCGTCTGCTCCGGCTGCAACTGCCGCCAGAGACATCTGCTCTACAAGTGCGGATTTTCCTGTCGCATGGCTTGGATCAACGATCACAGGAAGATGAGACAGTTTCTTTACAACAGGCACTGCCGAAAGGTCAAGAGTATTTCTTGTTGCAGTTTCATATGTTCTGATACCTCTCTCACAAAGAATTACCTTGTTGTTGCCGCCTGCCATAATGTACTCGGCACTCATCAGCCATTCTTCTATAGTATTAGCAAGTCCTCTTTTCAGAAGAATAGGCTTGTCTGTTTTGCCAAGCTCTTTAAGAAGCTCAAAATTCTGCATATTCCTTGCACCGACCTGTATTATATCCACACTCTCGAACATATCTATATGTGAAGCCCTCATTATCTCCGTCACAATTGGCAGACCTGTAACTTTTCTTGCGCCCTTCAGGAGATCCAGTCCCTCCGCTTTCAGTCCCTGAAAAGAATACGGCGAAGTTCTGGGCTTGAAAGCTCCACCTCTGAGGAAGGTCGCTCCTGCTGACTTTACTCTCTGGGCAACATAATTGATCTGTTCCTCAGTTTCTACCGAGCAGGGACCTGCCATAATGCACAAGCTTCCGTCACCGATCTTCTGTCCTGTCGGAAGCTCTATGACAGTATTATCGGGGTGGAATTTTCTGTTAGCCTTTTTATACGGCTCCTGCACACGCTTTATCTTTTCAACGACATCCTGAGCATTTACCCAGTCCTCATCCACCTGTGTAGTATCACCGATAAGTCCAAGAACGGTAGCTTCTACGCCCTCCCAGGTATTCACCTTCACGTTGTAGTTTTCTTCAAGACTTGCCTTGAAAAGTGTGAGCTGTTCCTTTGTTGCGTCAGGTCTGATTACAATGATCATTTTTATACCTCCAGAAATTTAAAAATAAAAATAAAAAACGGAACCCCTGCGGATTCCGTTAAATACCCTATAATGATAAAACGCTTATACAACTATACGTTCGGGGCTTATTCGGAAAGTATCGCAGGACAAATGATTTTTCCATACAAAGAAAAAGTATGAAAATGAATAAAAGTATTCAAAAAATCGTGCGCTCAATACCTTCATCTTGGAAAGCCCTTTCTTAAATTGTATATTAGTATAATAAACCTTTTTCCAGATTTTGTCAACCCCCGTGAAAGCGGCGGACACGTCAATCTAATTCAGACATCAAAATGATACAAAGTTTAATAAGATGTCATTTTGAGCGTTAAGCGAATAATCTTTGAGTGACTTATGCACACTTTACTATGCCTGTCAGGTTTAATTAATTAGAAAAAACGCACTTTAAGCCCTTTCGGCAAGCTCAAGAAAGAAGGTTGATTCTGAAAAGTAACAAAATAATTTCCAAATTAGATTGACGTGAAGCGGCGGAGTGCCTCCGCTGTCAATTCGCGCTGGCGTTCGCTAAAGCTCACTTTGATATCCTGACCGAAACTTCACTGTCCGCGCTTCTCCGCCCAACACGCCCCTTACGGTGCGCTTATGAGCGGTTTTAGCTTTGGAGGGAAGTTGTAAACGTGAACAGAAACAGACAAAGCACTCTTTAAAGAGCACGACGCGGACTGTTCAATAAAAAGCAGATGCGTTCTAAGTCGTCCAGTGCAGTCACGCACCGGCGCAGCCCATAAAGGCTGCTGTTTCGGCTGTTTTCTACGGACATATAGTCTCTTTCCCTATTCAAATTTATGCACCTGTGCAGTTTGGAACCGTAGTTTTTATTTGAACTTACTATTTTTGTTTTCGCATCAGCGAAAACATACCGCTATTATTCATTATTAAGTTTTAAGTTTTCAGTATTCATTACTGCATTTGATTATGTCCCTGCATACCTGCATAGGAGACTGGGAAGCATCTATCACTACATCCGCCGCAGACTTGTAAAGCGGCATACGCTTTTCGTAAAGCTCTCTCATAGCTTCCTCCTTGTCAGGACGTGCAAGAAGAGGACGGGTATCATCAAATTTCAGTCTGTCGGATATCACTTCTACCGGAACATCCAGAAGTATGATCTTTCCGCTGGTTTTTAGCACATCAACATTTTCCTTGAATGTCAGGGTACCGCCGCCTGCAGCTATTATCAATCCTCTCTTCTCAGAAAGCTCCTTTGAAGCCTCTCGTTCAAGCTTTCTGAAATATTCTTCGCCGCTGTCGGCAAATATTTCGGATACGGTTTTGTTTTCCTTTTTTTCTATGTATGCGTCCAGATCCACAAACGACATTCCCATTTTCTTGGAAAGCAGATCTCCTATGGTGCTTTTTCCACAGCCCATAAAACCGCATAATACAATATTCTTTCTGTTCATTGTGATATCTCCGTTCTCAGAATCTCTTTGACTGTTCTTTTGCACTGTCCTCTATCAGCTGATCTATGTCCGCTGTATCGTATACAGTACCGTCCCATATCTCATGAGCAACTACAGCCTGCCATACAAGCATTGCCATGCCGCCTACAGCCGCAGAGCCGTTTGCCTTAGCCTTTTGTATGAGCATTGTCTCCAGAGGATTGTATACAGCATCAAAAACATTGGCACACCTTGAAAGCACCTTATCGCTCACTGCCATATTGTTTACATTAGGATACATCCCTACAGGCGTTGCATTGACAAGCAGATCATAGTCCCCTGTCATATCCTGTATAAGACAGGTATTCACCCTTGCGCCAAGCTTTTCATTGATATCATCCGCAAGAGCCTTCTGAAAGCTTACATCATCAGGACGGACTGCGATGGTCAGATCGCACTTTGCAAGCACCGCTTCATATGCAAAGGTCCTTGCAACACCTCCGCATCCGACAATGACAACATTTCCTTCAAAGGGAATATTGCTTGCTTTCAGGGCTTTCAGAAAACCGTCAGGGTCTGTAGTGAAGCCCTCACGAACATCTCCGTTCCTTACAGTGTTTACAGAGCCGTACAGCTCAGCTTTTTTATCAAGCCTGTCCAGAAACGGTATAATTTTCTGCTTGTTTGGTATAGTAATGTTATATCCCGAAAGCTCATTCAGAGCTTTTATCTTCACCGGAAGCTCTTCCGGAGCAACATCCAATACAGTATACTCACCCTCTGTCTTTGCCAGATCAAAAAGCCTGCTGTGGATAAAAGGGGACATAGTGTGTCCGATGGGATGTCCGATAACTGCGAATTTTCTTTTTGACATAGTTTTTCTCTTCCTTTCGTTTATGCAAATATAACAAAAACCCTTTTCTTTAAAAAAAATATTCAATTCTAAGATAAAATTTTAAATTTCGTATTGACAAAACAGGGAATAACTTATAAGATTTGAGTATAGGAAAATTGTGCAGGAGAATATTTTTCCTGTTTCATATTGTAGCATAAACCTTTTTCTTTGTCTACAATACGAAAACCAAATCGCAATTTTTAAAGTTTATTTTATCAGGAGGAATTTACAATGGTATTTGAAAAGGTAAAGGCTATTCTTTGCGAGCAGTTCGATGTTGAAGAGGACAAGATTACTCCCGAAACTTCTCTCGTAGACGATCTCGGCGCAGATTCACTTGACGTTGTTGATCTTCTTATGTCTATCGAGGATGAGTTTGAGGTTGAGGTTCCGGACGAGGAGATCGAAAACATCAAAACCGTTGACAATCTCGTAAAGTATATCGAAAACCATCAGTAATTTCATTTCCGGGATCATTTTTTCCGGGTCAGACAATGAAAAATGTTAAAGGCGGAGCTGTTGTACTTTACTGTACGCAGGCTCCGTTTTTGCTTTTTATTTTGTTTTTGCCCTTGCAAAAATACATATATCATAATATAATATATTATTGTTAATAATACCGAATACTGTAAAGGAAAGGAATGTATATATATGGCACAACAGAAAAAATTGGTAGAAGCCATCACATCAAGAGATGTGGATTTCGCAAAGTGGTATACAGATATTGTAAAAAAGGCAGAGCTTGCAGATTATTCCAGCGTAAAGGGATGTATGGTCATCCGCCCCTACGGATATGCTATATGGGAAAATATGCAGCAGGATATGGACAGGCGTTTCAAAAAGACAGGACATGAAAATGTCTATATGCCAATGTTCATACCCGAAAGTCTCCTTCAAAAGGAAAAGGATCACGTTGAGGGCTTTGCTCCTGAATGTGCATGGGTGACTATCGGCGGAAGCGAAAAGCTGACAGAAAGACTTGCTATACGCCCCACATCAGAAACTCTCTTCTGCGAGCATTATGCAAAGGTCATAAACTCTTATCGTGATCTTCCCAAGCTTTATAATCAGTGGTGCAGCGTTGTGCGCTGGGAAAAGACTACACGTCCTTTCCTGAGATCCTCTGAGTTCCTCTGGCAGGAGGGTCATACAATGCACGAAACTGAGCAGGAAGCAAGAGAGGAAACTCAGAGAATGCTTCAGGTATACACAGATTTCTACAAGGATACACTGGCTATTCCTGCTGTAACGGGTATCAAAACCGAGAAAGAAAAGTTTGCAGGTGCTGTTGAGACTTACACTATCGAACCTATGATGCACAACGGAGTCGCACTTCAGGGCGGCACATCACATTATTTCGGAGACGGCTTTGCACGCAGCTTCGGAATAACATTTACCGGACGTGACAACACACTCCAGTATCCCTTCCAGACCTCATGGGGTACTTCAACAAGAATGATCGGTGCTGTCATAATGGTACACGGAGATGATGACGGTCTTGTACTGCCCCCGAAAATCGCCCCGATACAGGCTGCAATAATTCCCATAGCGCAGAAAAAGGAAGGCGTGCTGGAAAAGGCAAATGAGCTTAAAACAAGACTTCTCGAAAAGGATATCCGTGTAAAGCTTGATGACAGCGATAAGGCACCGGGCTGGAAGTTCAGCCAGTACGAGATGCTTGGTGTACCTGTAAGAATTGAGCTGGGTCCCAAAGACATTGAAAACGATCAGTGTGTTCTTGTGCGCCGTGACAACAGAGAAAAAACCATAGTACCCCTCAGTCAGCTTGAAACAGCCGTAGAACAGGCACTTAAAGATGTACACGAAGCCATGTATCAGGCAGCACTCAAAAACCTTTCTGAAAAAACATTTGAAGCCACAACTCACGAGCAATTCCTTGAAATAGCAGCCACAAAGCCCGGCTTTATCAAAGCCATGTGGTGCGGTGACTCCGCTTGCGAAGACCGGCTCAAGGACGAAACAGGCGGCGTAAAATCCAGATGTATCCCCTTTAAAGAAGACCATCTCAGTGACGTCTGCGTCTGCTGCGGCAAACCCGCAAAGCACATGGTATTCTGGGGCAAGCAGTACTAAGAGTTAATGAATACTGAAGACTGAAAACTTAAGAATGAATAATTGCGGCGGGTGACCCCGCAGGACGACTTAACAACGTATATACTTTTGTTTGTGCCGTCCGCGTCGCACTCCTAAGGGAGTGCTTTGGCTATTACTCATACGTCTATAGTTATAATGTGGAAATCGGTAAAAAAATATATGAATACTTAAAAACGAATTATACTAAATTAGATTCAGAATTTACAGTTTAAAAACAAACCGACAGTTGGGAGCTTATCCCGACTGTCGGTTTGTTGTCTATACAAAATATAAACGCTTGTAAAACTCCCGATGTACTAAACGTACAAGGCGTTTTACAAGCATTTGTTCAAGCATTTACGTAGGAATCAAGTATGTTTTTCAGGGCAGCCTTAGAGCTTGTGTGTGATCTTGCAACAGGTATATCACATGACTTAGCTCCTGTCAGCGCACATTTTATCATCTTATGTGACACCGTATTTGTAAACAGCACCATAAGATCAGGCTGACCGATATTCTGAAGTCCTCTGCACATTTTTGTGTAGACCTTTGCCTTGCAGTTATATTTTCTGCACAGCTCTATATATTCCCTTTCCATACATTCGTTTCCGCCGACTATGACCAGACTCATTTTTACATCTGCCTTTCTGTTTTTTCATTTTATCCTTTATCGCATTAGTTAGCCTTATCTAATCATTCGCTAAAAATAATAGTTAGACTCCCCTAACCGATATAAGCATAACATATTGTTTTTGAATTGTCAAGCATTATTTCCTGCAAAAATTATAAATTGTCTTTTCATAATTCATGTACTAAAAAGGAGCCTACCCGTAATTGATTTACAGGTAGGCTCCTTTATCATCTTTCAGTTCAGAACAGGCAGCCACATAGCTATTATCACGTCAATGCCAATGTAAATTTGTATGTGCCTCTAGAGTAATACGTTGTATCATTTGCCCATAGATAGCCTGTAATCTTTATATAATACGTGCCCTTTTCCAGATCAATCTTATGCGTATCAGTTCTGAAACCGGCTGTTGAATTGTATTCGTTATTATCTGTATTCCATAATTCGTTGCCGCTGGTATCATAAATGCTTATTGTGTAATACTGCATATATGAAGTAAAGTCGATATTCATGCCCTTAGAACTATTAAGTTTGATCTTATAGAAATCAAACGTATCATTGCTTCCTATCAGTCCCACAACCTCTGTGTTGAACTTGATCTCATTTGCCTGTTCAGCAGCATTGTTCGGCTCTGTTTCTGTTGCTTTGGCGTTGGTATATCCGGTTTTTATAGTGTACTTTCCTGTCGAAGGGTAATCTGTCCCATCATATTTATACCCTGTAACTCTAATATAATAGGTCCCCTTTTCCAGATAAATACCATACTTGTCATTACGAAAACCGACAGTACTGTTGTATTCATTATCGTTTGTTTTCCAAAGCTCAGTACCTTCTGTATCATAAATAATAATAGTATAGTACTTCATATATGAAGTGACATCCAGAGAGATCTTACCTGAATTATCAATAGTGAACTGATAGAAATCCATCCTATCGTTACTTGCTATCAAACCGTTAATGGTCTGAGCAAGCACTATCTTATTCGCCTCTCCGGCGTTATTGTTGCTTTCCTGTTCGTTTGCCATTGCAGACTCAAAGGAGGTTTTTAATTCATAATTGCCTGTAGATGCAGAATAAGTACTGTACCTGTTACCCGTTATCTTGAAAGAATAGGTGCCTTTCTCTAAAGCTATTTTATTATCATCCTGTCTGAAACCAACGGTGCTATTATATTCATTTTCATTTGTATACCAGACCTCTGTTCCTGCTTCATCATAAATATAGATACAGTAGTATTTCATGTATGACTTCATATTCAGCGTCACTATACCTGACTGTTTCAGCGTGAAGGAATAGAAATCAATATCACCCTCCACAGAAATAGAACCCTCAATGCTGTCTCCAAGAGTTATAGACTGAGCCTTTTCTGCGCTGTCGTTGTCATCTCCGTCTTTAACGGTGCTTTTGCCGAGCGCAACTGTTTCTGTTGGTTCAACAAGGTCGGATTCTCCCTCTGCAACGGAGACTTCTGCATCCGAGCCTGCTTCACCGGATTCTATTTTTTCCTTTTCATCAAGAAGTATATCATTCTCCGGGAAATACGAAAGAGCTTCATCGATTATCTCTATTGCGCCATCCTTATCCTCTGACTCAAGTGCTGTTTCTGCTTTGCTGACAACATCAGTAATATACAGCCCCAGACACTCCTCACGCTTTGCATTTATTTCCTCGTCCTCATCCAGAACACGAAGCGCTTCCTTGAACATATTCAGAGTTTCCAGGTAATTACCTTCGCTGATCTGATCGTCTATTTTGCTGAACAGCTGATCCTTATAATCTTCACAGTATGACTCATATACATCTTCGTTTCCTGATATCAGATCATTATTCTTGATCAGGGAAATTGCATCCGCATATTTTTCATCCTCAGCAAGCTCCGCCGCCTTCTGCAATGTCTGAGCTTCAATATCCTCTGAGCTTTCATCCTCAGATTCTTTCTCAGCAGCAGATGACTCTTCGGAAGATTCCTCAGCAGCTTCTGACTTTTCATTATCTTTTGAAGCTGTATCAGACTCTGCGGAAGATCCTGTAATAGCCCCGAAAGGACTTGATGAAGCCTGACCATCTTTGGATCCTGTATTATTACAGCCGGACAGACATCCTATCATCAATGCAGTGATCAGTATTTTTGCTATCATCCTTTTCATAGACAAACCCTCTCTTTCTATATTACGTCTCAACAGTTCATGAAATCATTCACTTTTTCACATCTAATTATTCAGATAATTCCAATCTCAAATCTGATCGCATAAACCCAATTATATCAATATAATACATTATATATAGCTAATTGTCAAGATTATTTGTAAAATATGAAATAATTTTGTCTATAATACGAGAAAGAAAAAGCTATATGGTCAGAACATATCCTGATCATATAGCTGTGCCGTCAGAACAAACAAACCTGAAAGGTAATCCATCACATAAAACCAAGCCTTGATATTGCTTCATTTATTGTAGATGCCCTGCCGCTCTTTACATAACCTATTATCTCTTCTGCATTATTCCACAATTGAACCGGAAGTACACAAACAGACGGATCTCTCAGCGTGTGTTCCAGTCTCTGAAACTGGGCGGACTTTTCATTGTACTCTCCGACTTTTGAATTACAAAAATATCTGTATTGAGAATCGCGGGCAATATAACCGCTGTATACGTTTCCTTCCGAAGATTGCGCAACCCTAGAAAGAAAAATACCAATTAATAAAAATAAAACTGTCGATGAAATACTTAAAATTCCTAAAACCATACTTAAACCGTTTGATGCTATCCTACCCACTATTATCATAAAAAACGGCAATATACCTATAATTATCAACACACTACTTATAGTCCTTAATCCTGATTTTTTTGCTTGAGGATAATAATAAAAATATTGTTCTTTTGATAACACAGGTGTATTAAGATAATCGATATACGACTGTAGCTGTCCAAGCTCTGCCAGCAAGGCATTCCGCTTTTTCAGCAGATCAAGAAAGTAATCCAGGTTTTCATTCTTTGTCATTATAAACATCCCCCAATCTCATTTCTAATCATATATGATTAATTATATCATTATAATACACCATATATGGTTAATTGTCAAGAAAAAATAATCATATATGATATAATTTTGTCTATAATAATACAGGGACGATGAGAATACAATGACTTACTATAAGCGTATCAAAGAGCTTAGAGAGGACAGCGACAAAACCCAAAAAGAAATTGCAGATATACTTGGGACAACTTATCAATACTATAGTGCGTATGAACGCGGTTTGAGAGATATTCCGTTCCAGCGGGTAATAACACTTGCGAAGTATTATCATGTAAGCCTTGACTATATCGCTGAACTGTCAGATGAACCAAAGATAAAAAGTCAGATAAGTATAGATTGAATTTTTCACTTGTTCTTTTTAAAAAAACTCCCTGCGGTACTTTCCGCAGAGAGTCTTTTTATTTGCGATGATCTCAGCCTATAGCCTTGAAAGCCTGTTCCAGATCTTCGATAATATCATCAATATGTTCGGTTCCGATTGAAAGACGGATGGTGCTCTGTGTAATGCCCTGATCAGCAAGCTCCTCATCTGTGAGCTGTGAATGGGTAGTTGTAGCAGGATGTATAACAAGGGACTTCACATCAGCAACATTCGCAAGAAGTGAGAATATTTTCAGATTGTCAATGAACTTGTGCGCTTCTGCCTGTCCGCCCTTTATCTCAAAGGTAAATATGCTTGCACCGCCGTTGGGGAAGTATTTCTCATAGAGCGCATGGTCGGGATGATCAGGAAGTGACGGATGGTTGACCTTAGCAACATATTCACTCTTGCTGAGGTACTCAACTACCTTCTTGGTATTCTCTGCATGACGCTCAAGTCTGAGTGAGAGAGTCTCTGTACCCTGAAGAAGCAGGAATGCTGCAAACGGAGAGATAGATGCGCCTGTATCACGGAGAAGTATTGCGCGAATATAGGTAACAAAAGCAGCAGGACCTACTGCATCTGCAAATGAAATGCCGTGATAGCTGGGGTTAGGCTCTGCAATAGGAGCGTACTTGCCGCTCTTCTTCCAGTCAAACTTACCGCTGTCCACAATAACGCCGCCAAGTGTTGTTCCGTGACCGCCGATGAACTTAGTTGCAGAATGTACCACTATATCAGCTCCATGCTCAATGGGTCTGATAAGATACGGTGTACCGAATGTGTTGTCCACAACAACAGGCAGTCCGTGCTTATGTGCAATTTCTGCTATTGCGTCAATATCCGGAATGTCACTGTTGGGGTTTCCGAGAGTCTCGATATATACAGCCTTTGTGTTTTCCTGTATAGCATTCTCCAACTCTTCAAGGTTGTGAGCGTCAACAAATGTAGTGCTTATGCCATACTGGGGAAGTGTATGAGCAAGCAGATTGTAACTGCCGCCATAGATAGTCTTCTGTGCAACGATGTGTTCGCCTGCCTGAGCAAGAGCCTCTATAGTATATGTTATCGCAGCTGCACCGGAAGCAACTGCAAGAGCAGCCACACCGCCTTCAAGAGCCGCTATCCTCTTCTCAAAAACATCCTGAGTAGAGTTTGTAAGTCTGCCGTAGATATTGCCTGCATCACGCAGACCAAAACGATCTGCTGCGTGCTGAGAGTTATGGAAAACATACGATGTTGTAGCGTATATCGGCACTGCACGGGAGTCTGTTGCCGGATCTGCCTGTTCCTGTCCTACGTGAAGCTGAAGTGTTTCAAATTTATAGTTACTCATAATATATTACCTCTTTCTATAGGGATACCCCTGTCTTATATTTTTTTATTATAGCTTATATTGATAAAGTAAGTTCAACGCGCAATGTGAATTTATAATTTAATTCCACTTTACACATTCCACATTTTATTGCGTAATACAGACATACATTCGTCCGAAACGGTAATTGTGCCTTAAGGCTCTGAGTACAAGTGACATAAAAAGATCTCCTATCAATTTGCTTTGACCTATACATATTTCCTATATGTTTGGTGTGCATTTAATATAACATATAATTCCTATATTGTCAATAGGTTTTTAATATTTATTTTATTTTTTTTGAAAAAAATAAAGGCGCACTATCCTTCACGATAATGCAGCCTTTTATTCAATGTACATTTTTCAATGTGCAATGTAAAATGATAAGCTCAAAACGGCAAGTAAACCGGAGTCCACAATGAACTCACTATAACTCGTTTTCGTTTTAACGAAAACGTACCGCCATTATTCATTCTTATGACCATTCCTTTCCGCTGCGCGGCAAGGCACAAAACGGCATCAAACCGTTT
>CAMHOE010000043.1 GCA_946186665.1 uncultured Clostridia bacterium
AGTCGGGATAATGAACGCTTTGAAATTGCTTGATCATTGAGCAGACACTATATAAAAAACAAGGCAGATTTTCCGCCTTGTTTTTTTCATTATATCCAATTACAAATACTACATATGTTATAACCCATTCCTGTAAGTTCCTGTTGAACTTCCTGTATGGAATATGCTGTAATTGTTATTTCACTTCTGTTTTCGTCATCAATTCGTTCTGCCGCACGACATTCATGAAAATGTGCCATTTTTGTACTTGTATTAAGAATTATATGGTAGCTATGTAAAGATTGTTGTGAGACTTCAATTTCTGCCAATCTTGACTCTTCTGCAAGTCTTGACTCTTCTGCAAGCTTTGACTCTTCTGCAAGCTTTGACTCTTCTGCAAGTCTTGACTCTTCTGCAAGCTTTGACTCTTCTGCAAGTCTTGACTCTTCTGCAAGTCTTGACTCTTCTGCAAGCTTTGACTCTTCTGCATGCTTTGACTCTTCTGCAAGTCTTGACTCTTCTGCAAGCTTTGACTCTTCTGCAAGTCTTGACTCTTCTGCATGCTTTGACTCTTCTGCATGCTTTGATGACTGTTCAGATAATTCTGATTTTTTGCTTGTTAGGTTGTCTTCCAAAAATTCCGATTCTTGAACTTTTGATAATTCTCCAGGGGATTCATAGGAGTTAATTACAGAAGTACTATTATCCACAGAACATTTTTCTCCGATAATTCCTATTGTTAAAACAACTACTAACAACAGGAAAAATACGGATAAAAGAAGTATACTCAGCCTTTTCTTTCGATATTGCTCCTCTTTTTTCGTTATTTCAAATATCTCCTTTTTTATTCTCTCTATTTCTTCCAATAGTTTTTTCTCTTCTTTTTTTAGTTCTGAGATTCTCTTCTCTTTAACTTTCTTTTCATTTATTTTGTGTATTTTGTCATCTAATCGGGACTTGTATTTCTTTATTTGTGAAAGTATATGAGTGTTTTTATCTTTAATAATCTCTTGTTCATCTGAAACATCAGTAGTATTATTGTCAATATCAGTTATTTCTTGTTGAAGCATTAATAATTCTTCAGAAACTCTTTTTCTTTCGATTTCATTGCTTTTCATTTCTTCTGAAAGTTGTTTCTTTTTTTCATTGATAACACTATTTGTTTTAAAAAAATCTTTAAACACGTTCTCCACCTCTGAAATTTTACTGTTTTCATAATACTATGTTTTTGTTTACAAATCAAATTTCAATTATTCAGATTACTAAAAAGGAACAGCATCTCATTAAGGATACTGCTCCCGATATAAAACGATAAATATAAAACGATAAATATAAAAGGAAATCAACATCGTGGGAACTCCACCGCTCACTCTGTAACGGAACTGACAGCCTCTTGAGTTACAACTGCATCCTCTGTGTCATCCTCTCGTTCATAGCCGCAGCCCTCAGCATTGCAGAAAAGTTTTGGGGCTTTGCCTTTTTTCTTGAATAGTACATTTCCGCACTGGGGACACTTTTCCTTTGTCGGCTGGTACCATGATACGAAATTGCAGTTGGGATAGTTTGAACATCCGTAAAAGTCTCTGCCGCGCTTTGTCTTTCTGACGATGACATCACCGCTGCACTTAGGACACTGAACTCCTATCTTGCTTATCATCTTTACAATGTTCTTGCAGTCAGGATAGCCTGAGCAGGCGATGAACCTGCCATATCTGCCGAACTTTACTACCATCGGCTTGCCGCACTTCTCGCAGATAAGATCTGTTTTATCCTCTTCAAGCTCGATCTTGACATCCTTCATTTCTTCCTTTGCTTTTTTCAGAGTCTTGTCAAAATCACCATAGAAGTTTTCAAGCAGTGCTACCCAGCTGCATTCACCGTCCTCTACAGTATCAAGATCCTGTTCCATCTGCGCTGTGAACTTGACATTCACTATCTTCGGGAAACGCTCTTCCATAAGCTTTGTTGTTACCTCACCAAGCTCAGTTGGGAACAGGGTCTTGTTCTCACGCTTAACATATCCCCTTGAAGTGATAGTGGATATGGTAGCTGCGTATGTGGATGGTCTGCCGATACCGTATTCTTCAAGTGCTTTGATGAGTGTCGCTTCTGTGTATCGTGCCGGCGGCTGGGTGAAATGCTGATTTGGAAGCATTTCCTTGACTTTTACGGGCATATCCTTTTCAAGCGGCGGAAGCTCGGATTCCTTTTCCTCATCTGTGCCGTCCTTGCTCTCTACATATAATACCGTAAAGCCGTCAAAGTCTACTCTGTAGCCTGAAGCTTTGAAAATATAGCCGGCTGCATTGATATCTGCCTGCGTTGTTTTTTGTATGCACTCTGACATCTGGCAGGCAATAAAACGCTCCCATATCAGCTTGTAAAGCTTGTACTGGTCATTTGTCAGGCTGTCCTTTACCTGAGAGGGTTCAAGCTCTACCGTTGAGGGACGTATAGCTTCGTGACCGTCCTGTGCGTTTGAACGGGATTTAAAGTGACGATGTCCGGTTGCTGGAACGTATTTATCTCCCCATTTTCCTTTGATGTATTCCTCGGCGGCATTCAGGGCGTCCTCAGAAAGTCTGAGGGAGTCTGTTCTCATATATGTGATAAGACCCACAGAACCCATTCCTTTTATTTCCACACCCTCGTAAAGCTCCTGCGCCACTTTCATTGTACGTTTGGACTGGAAGCCTAATTTCCTGGATGCCTCCTGCTGTAACGTGGAGGTGATGAAAGGCGGTGCCGGCTGACGCTTTCTTGTGCCGTGTCTGACCTTCTCCACAAAGGGCTGAGCATCCTTCATAGCATCAAGAAGCTGTTGTGCCTGCTGACCGTTTTCTATCTTTATCTTTCCCTTTGAGTCTCCGTAGAAGGAGGCTGAGAAAGCCTTTCTGCTGCCCTTTGGTATGAACTTTGCGTCAATGCTCCAGTATTCCTCCGGCTTGAAGGCTCTTATTTTCTTTTCTCTGTCAACTATTATTCTGACAGCTACTGACTGTACTCGTCCGGCGGAAAGTCCCTTGCGTATCTTCTTTGAGATAAAGGGGCTCAGCTTATAGCCTACAAGTCTGTCCAGTATTCTTCTTGCCTGCTGCGCGTTGACAAGGTCGATATCTATTTTTCTCGGGGCGTCCATTCCGTTTTTAACGCCGGTTTTTGTTATCTCATTAAAGGTGACACGGTTATTCTCTTCCGGATCAAGTCCCAGAATATAAGCCAGATGCCACGATATAGCCTCACCTTCACGATCGGGGTCGGTGGCGAGGTAAACATAATCACTTTTTTTCGCGAGCTTTACAAGATCATCGGCAAGCTTTTCCTTACCTTTTATAAGCTCATATTTAGGTGCAAATTTTTTCTTTATATCAACGCTCAGTCTGTTGGGGTTAAGATCTCTTATATGCCCCATAGACGCGACTACCTCATAGCCTGAGCCGAGATACTTCTTTATTGTTTTAGCCTTTGCAGGCGACTCTACTATTACAAGCTTCGACATACAGCTTCCTCCGCAAATCAAATTCTCACATACCTGTTAAATGATACAGACTTTATCAGCCCGTTTATCTCCAATTCGGTAAGAGATGCAAATACGTCTCCTATATCCATTCCGAGCTTTCCGCATATCTCATCCGGAAAAATCGGTGTATCTGAAATTGTATGATACACCGCAACAGCGTTTTCTGTCAACAGGTCTGTAGAAAAATTATCGGTTTTTTCTTCCTTTTTGGTTTTTTCCTTGGTTTTTTCGTTTATATTTAACAGCTTATTTGTCCTTGTTTTCTTTATGATATCCGGTTTTTTATTATCCTTAATGTCATCCGGCAGGTATTCGTCCTTTTTTTCGGAAGTCTTTGTTTTTTCGCTTTTCCTTATTTTTTCGATTTTTTTATTGTCAGTAATACGGTCGGACTTTTTCTGATCCTTGTTCTTATCATCAAACCATTTCGTTATATCATTATAGCTTACAGCTGCCAGTGCTCCTGCTGTAAGCAGGAAATTCGAACCCGCAAAACGCACATCGTCTATACTGCCCGGAACAGCAAATACTGTTCTGTTCTGCTTTACAGCTTCGGAGGCTGTAATGAGCGAGCCGCTGCCCAGACCTGCTTCTATAACAATAATACAATCTGCCAGACCGGATATGATACGGTTCCTTTTGGGAAACGTAAATTTCGTCGGGGCTGTACCGGGAGGATACTCAGACACAAGTGCGCCATGCTTAACGATCTCATTCCTCATAGCTTCATACTTTCTCAGATACGGATATCCGATACCGCAGCCTAATACACAGATAGTACTTCCGCCCGACTGGAGCGCTCCGTGATGTGCATGAGAGTCTATGCCCTCTGCACCGCCGCTTACTATAATGTATCCTTTTTTTGCAAGGTTATATGAGAAATCAAAAGAAGTTTGTCTTCCGACAGCAGAAGAAGTTCTCGTTCCGACAATGCCTGCCAGACCCTTGCTGCCTGACGGCAGCTGTCCCTTTACATATAATACTGTAGGCGGCATCTCAATATCCCTGAGACTTTGTGGGTAGCTTTCGTCCGGATAACAGATGATGTCGATATTCTCACTTCTGCATTTTTCAAGATCCTTCTCTGCCTTATCAGTATCGTGTCGGAATATCTTAGCTGCTTCAGTGCGTGAGAAAAGACCGCTGAGTTTTATTTCGGTCTCGCTTGCACGGAACACATTCTCAGCGTCTACAAACATTTTGGTTATCTCAGCAATTTTCTGACCACTGTCATTTATACATGATTGCAGCCACATCCAATATATGATCTTATCCACCTGTTGCCTCCCGTTAATTATCCCTGAAGCTTATATAATAGTATTGCCGCAGCCGCCGAAGCGTTGAGTGACTCAGCGCGTCCTTTCATATTTATACGTACTCTCCTGCTGCATACAGCGATGGTTTCATTTTTCAGCCCATTGCCTTCGTTGCCTATGAGCATAACGCCGCCCTGTGAAAAATCAACATCCTCAATGTTTTCGGCGTCATGAGGGGTAGACGCATATGTCCATATACCCTGCTTTGTAAGCTCTCTGATATATTCTGTGAAGTTTTCAGCCGCAATGACAGGCACTCTGAATACAGCTCCCATACTGCCCCTCACTACCTTCGGAGAATAAATATCGCAGCAGTCGGATGAAAGTATTATCCCGTCCACTCCAAGAGCTTCGGCGCTTCTCAGGATAGTACCCATATTTGAGGGATCCTGAATATTTTCCAGTGCAGCATATCTTCCCTGATTATTTATTTTAAACATTTTGTGATTTTTGTCAAGAGTCTCAAATACACATACAAAACCCTGAGGTGATCTTGTGTCCGAGATTTTACTGAGAAGAGACTCGCTTATTTCAAAGCAGCGGTCAGCACTATCTGACAGCTTACGATATTCCTCCGGATATTTCTCTGCGGCGTTTGCTGTGAACAGGAAAGTCAGAAGCTTTGCTCCGGAATTCACCCCGTCAGTGCATAGGCGCACACCCTCGGCAACAAAGCATCCCTGCTGTTTCCTGTGCTTTGAGCTTGACATAAGCTTTGCTGTTTCCTTTATTATTTCATTATCCCTGCTTGTTATTATCATATTTTGTCACCCGTTTTTTAAGTCATCTGTTTCCATATTATCAAATAATTCCTGAACCTGACTTTTAATGTATAGTGCTGTCTCGGAAATGGTCATTTGCTTTACAGGTACAATAATATCCGCATACTTTTCATACAAGGGAACTCTTTCATCATAAAGCTCACGCAGGGTCTGACCTTGTTTTATTGCAACACCTCTCTGGGTAAGATCACCCAGTCTGTGTTCTATCTCCTCACATGGAAGCTGTATATATACCACCGCTCCTATGCCCTTGAAATGGCGCATCGCTTCTTTGCCGTAGATCACACTTCCGCCTGTCGCGATAACAGTTCTGCTTACAGTTATTGAAGCGTTGATACGGTTCTCTATCTTTTCAAAATTTTCCAGACCCTCCTGTTCGATAATATCGCACAGAAGTCTGCCCTCTTTTTCCTGTATCACAAGGTCGGAGTCAAGAAATCTGTAGCCCATAGCTTTTGCAAGAACGACACCGACTGTACTTTTGCCGCACCCCGGCATACCTATAAGTATTATATTGTTATTATTTATCATAAATAATACATCCTTTCCACTCTCTACATTATAAAAATAAATGCACCTAAGCAGTAAGCCTTAGGTGCAGAAATATTATTGATCAGAGAGCAGCTTTTGCCTTTTCAACGAGAGCAGTAAAAGCCTCAGCGTCAGCAATAGCGATTTCTGAAAGCATCTTTCTGTTAAGAGTGATGCCAGCCTTCTTAAGACCGTTCATGAATGTAGAGTAGTTGATGCCGTTAGCCTTGCAGCCTGCGGAAATACGGGTGATCCAGAGTCTTCTGAAATCTCTCTTCTTCTGCTTACGGCCGATATAAGCGTAGTTGCCGCTCTTCATTACGGCTTCTTTAGCCATTTTAAAGTGCTTGCTTTTAGCGCCCCAGTAGCCCTTAGCGAGCTTTAAAACCTTTTTTCTTCTTTTGCGTGTTGCCAACGCACCCTTTACACGTGCCATATTATATACCTCCGATAATACTTATTGTTTGATTAAAAGACAAGCCTTATATTATTTGTAAGGAATAAGCTGCTTGATCGCTGCAACATTTGTCTTATCGGCAGCAACAGTCTTTCTGAGACCTCTTTTACGCTTCGTTGTCTTCTTGTTGAGAATGTGTGACTTATTAGCGTGCGCACGGATCACCTTTCCGTTCTTTGAAAGCTTAAAGCGCTTTTTAGCTCCGCTGTGTGTTTTGATCTTGGGCATATTAAGATCCTCCTTGATTTGGAATTATTTATTTGGCTTTGGTGCCAGGAACATGATCATACTGCGTCCCTCAAGCTTTGCGGGCTTTTCGACGTTGGCAAATTCCTGACAAGCCTCGGCAAATCTTTTCATTATTTCGGTACCAAGCTCAGGATGTCCCATTTCACGTCCTCTGAAACGAATAGACACCTTTACCTTATCGCCGCTTTGTATGAATCTTTTTGTGTGGTTAAGCTTTGTGTTAAAATCGTGTGTATCAATATTCAGCGAGAGCCTTGTCTCCTTGATATCGACAACGTGCTGATTTTTCCTTGCTTCCTTTTCACGCTTTGCCTGTTCAAAGCGATACTTGCCGTAGTCCATGATCTTACATACAGGCGGCTGTGCCTGCGGTGCGATCTTGACCAGATCGAGATTCTTTTCAGCGGCCATATCCAGCGCCTTTGATGAAGGCATGATACCGAGCTGCTCGCCGTCAGAACCGATCACTCTGATTTCCTTATCACGAATTTCCTCGTTGATCTGAAGCTCCTGTTTGCTAATTTTAAAGCACCTCCAAAATTCATGTATAACATAAAGAAAGCACGAACCGTCACCGACAGTCCGTGCATCAACAGCATAACAAGCCCCAAAAAGGACATACATAACTATTGACCCATAACGGACGTTACCATACAGGTGAAAGCCTACACTTTACTTTGTTTTACCTACCTACTATATCACGTTTTCTTTTGTTTGTCAACTTCTATTTTAAAATTATTCATGACGATCAGAAAGTATACAGGGATAATAACCACTACGGCAGTACTAAAACCGTAGGAAATAATATTCTGTCATAATATCAAAGTGAGTACAAGTGTCCCGTTGGAAGTTCCATTGTGGCAATTGCACCTACATAAATTGATGAGCATATTTTGCCCGTTTTCATGATATGCTGTATAAGCTTGCCGGCTTATGCTATAATTCAATTGTTACCGCCTACTATACTGGTACGGAATGGAGGTGTTGACATGGATCCCATCACTTCATTCATGGTTTCTGTCATGGCGAGTGTAGTTGCCTACTACATATGCAAATGGCTGGACGGAAACTAATAGTGGTAACCAGCCTGAGGTGTTAGCCTGCCTTCGTACATAAAAGGCAGCCCCCGTATGTACTGACACTACATACGGGGGTGTTTTTGTTGACATAGATCAACTCACTTCATTCTTGCCTGTCCTCATTCTACCACTCTTCAACACTATTGTCAACTATCACACTACAGCTTAGCAAAAATAATTTCGACCGCGAAAAATCTGTCTGTAAATATCATCCGTCTAAATTCCCGCGCTTGATGAGGGAACTTACCAGTGACGCGTATACTACAGCGTATATGACCAATCCGATAACGCAGACAAGAAACGCTAAAGTCTGGTTCAATGTCATCAGAAAAACTATAGATGCAGCATATAAGCCTAAATATATCATGCTGAAAAGTCTGATGCCTGTATTTCTTTTCTTGTTTTTCGGAGAGTATCTGCCCTCTTCAAGAATACAATATATATTGTTGAGCCTTGCAATGCTGAAGGAGGTACAGAACGCTCCTGCTGCTAATACTATATCAGTAAAGTGCCACATGATCTGATGTTCCATATAGCCGAGCTGGTAGTTTTCGCTGTTCTGGGATATCACACTCAGCAGTACTGCGCATAAAGCCGTGATACCGCCTGCTGCAAGTAATACTATTCCTACGGTTCTGATAACGCGGTATTTTTTACCATGCTGTTCAAGGTTTTTTTCGGCAATTCCTGCGCCGCCGTACTCAAGCTCTACGTGCTGAATCTTGAGGGGTACGTACTTCTTATCAAAAGAGTAAACGACCATCAATGTAATGATACAAGCCGCAAGCAGCACACCTGCTATGGTAACAGATACAAGACCATAATCCTGTAAATAGAAGCAAAGGCTAACGATAGTAGGGATAATCAGCATTACTGCAAGTGCGCCGCTCAGAAGCATTGTGGTTATGTTTGTTGTCCTGAAGTATTTCGTTACATCGCCGATTGTCATTTTCAGTGCTTCGTCATCATCGGTTTTTGTTTCAGCAGAGCCACAGGGTCGGGGAGTTTTTTCCTCTTCCGGTTCCTCTAACTCATCCTTGAGAAGATAGTCCGTGCTGACATTAAAAAGCTTACTGAGCTTGATTATCTTGCTCAGTTCGGGAACACTCTGAGCACTTTCCCATTTTGATACTGATTGTCTGGATACGTCCAGCTGGTTTGCAAGTTCCTCCTGAGACCATCCGTTCTTCTTCCTGAGCTTTATCACCTTGTCCGCAAATATCATATTCAGCTCTCCTTTCATTTTCAGAAATGTATTCGCTTCAAGCTGAATACAGCTTACCACAGTCCATCAGAAATGTCTGCATACCGGACGCGGAAATTTGTCAACCTGTGGTTGCAATACGCTGTTTATGCGTGTTTTTTGAAAAATTCTTTATCTGCACTCTGCAAAGCAGTCATCACTGTCACAGTCACTTTTTGAATCGGTATCCATATCCGCCAATGCTGCCTTTATCATTATGGCACATTCAAGACGCTTCTTTTCAAGCTCACAGGATACCTTGTGGGACTTGAGTATATCGCCCTCATACTGGTAATTATTGGCATTACATCCGCCGCTGCAATAGAATTTTGCCCAGCAGTCCTTGCAGTTCTCTTTGGAATATACATTTGCTCTTGCAAATCTGAGCTTCATATCTGTATCAAATGTACCGTCATTGAGATTGCCCATTTTGTAAGCCTCTTCACCTACAAACTGATGACAGGGGTAAATATCACCCTGAGGCGTTACGGCTACATACTCATTTCCGCAGCCGCATCCGCGCAAACGCTTTATTGCGCAGGGACCCTGATCCAGATCTATCATGAAATGGAAGAAGTTGAAGAACTCACCCTTACGTCTGGTTTCGATAAGAGTTTTTGCAAGACGCTCGTATTCCTTGAACACCGCAGGCAGGTCATCATATTTGATGGAGTAATCAAGCTTCGGGTCAGATACAACAGGCTCTATGGAAAGCTGCTCAAATCCAAGCTCCTTCATGTGCATAACATCGGCGGTGAAGTCCTTGCTGAAGGTGGTGAATGTACCTCTGATGTAGTAATCCTTGTCTCCCCTTGAAGCGACCAGCTTCTGATATTTCGGAACGATTATATCATAGCAGCCCTTGCCGTTCGGGGTAACACGAAGCTTATCATTTACTTCTTTTCTGCCGTCCAGAGACAGCACTACATTGTGCATCTCACGATTTATGTATTCTATTTTTTCATCATCCAGAAGCAATCCGTTTGTTGTTATGGTAAAGCGGAAGTTCTTGTTATATTTCTTTTCAATGCTTCTTGCGTATTCAACCGTCTGCTTTACCACATCGAAATTCATCAGCGGTTCTCCGCCAAAGAAATCCACTTCCAGATTATGTCTTGTGCCTGAGTTTGCGATAATAAAATCGATAGCTTTTTTTGCTGTTTCAAGGGGCATAAGGCATCTGCCCTGACCGAAGTCACCTTTTGCGGCGAAGCAATATTCACAGCGCAGGTTGCAGTCGTGGGATATATTTATACACATAGACTTTATCGGAGCCTTTGTCATCAGATCTGAGAACTGCTCATAATCATCCGCAGAGAAAAGCTGTCCCTCTGTGAAAAGCTCATACAGAGCAGCATAAGTTTCTTCAAGCTCCTCCTTCGGGTATTTATCCGACAAACAGACCATCATTTTTTCAGGGGGCTGTTCTGTCATATTTTCATCACAGAAATCAAGTATATCATAAGCGATATCATCCAGAACATGGACTGCGCCGCTGTGAACGTCCAGACATATGTTATAACCATTAAGCTTATATTTGTGTATCATTTCAATTCTCCTCGAATTTATATAATTTACAGAATAAAGGACGGACAACGGGAGAGTCCCATATCCGTCCTTCGTAAGCTGCTGAATCGTGAGATTATTTCTCGCACTTCTGATTAGCAACTGTGCAAGAAGTCTTGCAAGCTGACTGACAGGAAGCCTGACATTCGCCGCAGCCGCCCTTTACTGCTGATTCCTTAAGATTAGCATTATTAAGAGTCTTGATATGCTTTGTTGTCTTCATTAATGTTCACCCTTTCCGGATAGCCGTCTCCGGCTTTTATAGTACACCCTTATAATAACATACTTTTTCCGTAAATTCAACCGTTCGACCTCAAACCGCAAATCTTTTTACACACAACATTATATCAGCGCATCAGGCGAGTTCCTCAGGGGAAACCATTGAACCCCCAATGTCATTAACTTAACAATATTAAAAGTTTCGCCAGCCTTTTCAAAGGCTGCGGGGGACGTGGGCGCCCGTAGGAAGTGCCCTTGGGGTAGCAGAGCCCCTGGTCGCCGTCCGCAGACGCCCGTAGGAAGTGCCCTTGGGGTACGGCGAAATCCCCTTTTTAATCCCTCGGAATGGGGTGAATTCAAAAACAGTCCTGTGGACTGTTTTTGAAGAGGGGAAGCCCTGGAAGAGGGCTTCCCCTTGTAGCGGTCATAATGAAGTCTCCTGCTGCCGCAAGGCAGCACGAAAAAAACTAACATTAATAACATTGCCCGAACCCCCTTCCCAAATTCGCTGACTTTGAGCTTTGAGCTTTTATTTTCTCCTTTTGCGTTTGTTGACTCCAAGCACACCGCCTGCTGCACCAAAAAGGAGCATCAATGCAAGTCTGAGCAAAGTTACAAGTCCTGCTGTACCGCCCATGATCAGTCCTGTACCGGCAAGCAGTACAAACATTATACCACCGCAGACTGCGCCAATGACCATGCCGAGACTTTTATTCGCTCTTGCAGAGATATAACCTCCGCAGAACGAACCCACAGACGCCGCCGCTATTGAGATAGGTGCAAGTGCATCATACGGCATGGACTGCATTTTGATAATAAAAAAAACTGCCAGAAGTATTATAAGAAACGAAACCGCTGTGCCGATAATCGTTCCTGTCACTAAAGACCTTACTATTCTTTTTCTGTCGAAGCCTGCTCTGCTGCTTTCACTTTTCATCACATATGCCCACCCGTTACATAAATTTCTATGGCAAGTATATTCAGGAGGGGAGCTATATATGTGCAGAGCCTGAGTTATGTGTAAGATTTTCACTGCCGGTTTAATAAAAAAGAAACCATCCGCTACGCGCAAATGGTTTCTTTTTTATTATTTCACGCCGCCGCAAACGCTAACGCCGCTGCTGAAGATCCTCCGCAGGAGCCGAGCAGCACAACTAATCCAATTGCCATTGCAGCTAATAGAATTATTCCGATAACTGCCGCTCCTATATAAACGAGTATACCTCCTATAACAAGAATTACTACTGCCAATCCAATTATTCCGAAAAGATCCATTTTTAAACTCTCCTTGTTTTTATTATTTTGAATTATTTAAAATCATTTTATGTATATATGATTATTTTTATCACATATTATTAGATTATTTTTCACTCTATACAATCTGTTTTTAAACAAAAACACTCTATTTTACAGTAATCGTTATTTTTAATAGCCTGTACGTATCATAGCAATGAGAAGCAGCTCCAAAATTCTGATCCGCCGTTTACTGTAATTGTATAGCCGGGTGTCTGCCTGCTGAGACAGACACCCCGCTATTTACAATTGTTTTTTGGAATGTATGTTTTTTATTATAAAGGGTCAGCGAGAATGTCCCGAATGTGCCCCTGGGGAACTTATTCGAGCTTCTCAGACGATCCCACCGACCCCTATAAACAGGGTCAGAGAATCAAGCCTCTTCCTTTTTGCGCTTTGCAGCTGCAAGGATAATTCCGCCTGCTGCTATAGCTGCCACTGCTGCCGCTGCGGCTGCATCTGCACTGCTGCCTGTTGCAGGAACAGAAGTTGCTGTGCCTACAGTAGTAGTTGCAGGGGTCGTTGTAGTTGTTGTTGTGCCAGCAGGAGCCGGTGCTGTATCTTCTGTAACAACAACCTTTGTATCTTCGGACTCAGTAACTACTGTGGTATCCTCAGTGCTTGTGTCTTCAGCAGGTCTTTCAAGAGCTACGAAGGGTATGTCGTGAGCATTTGCGTACTCCTCAGCTGTAGTGCCTGCATAACCGTAGATAGTTACGTTCGGTGAACCATCAAACGTGGTATCCCATTTCATTGTTGTAACGCTTTCAGGTATTACGACCTTTTCAAGTGAAGTACAGTTTGCAAAAGCAGCGCCGCCTATCTCTTCAACACCCTCAGGTATCTCTATCTCCTTAAGGTTTGTAAGACCGTTGAAAGCATCGCCCCAGATATATCTCAGGCTGTCAGGAAGAACTATCTCTGTTACCTCGCTGTTGCCTTCATAATCAAAGTAGCTGCCATTACCCCAGAAAGGACTTGCTATGAGCTTTACACCATCAGGAACAACGATCTTTGTATCACTGCCATTGTATTTTATCCAGCAGCTGTCGCCGACGATAACAAACTCATCCTCCTGATTGTTGTACCAGGGTGTGCTAACAAAAGTACAAGATGACACTCTTGCACTGTCCGGTATATTTACTTCTTCAAGCTCGGAGCTTCTGAATGCATTGACACCGAGATCTTCTACACCTTCCTGTATATCAGCCTTCTTAAGATTCGGGCAGCAGGAGAATGCGAAGTTACTTACATTCTTTATTTCACCCGGAATAGTAACGCTCTCGATACTTGTACCAAAGAATGCTCCATCACCAACAGCATTGATTTTTTTGCCGTCGATCTCGGTGGGTACTGTAACATTCTTTTCGTCTCCAAGATACCTTACAATATATGTTCCATCTTCATAAGAACCATACATATAGTTACCGCTTGTTACAGCGTCTGAAGGAATATCAGAGAAGAAATAGCCATTTTCATTAGCATACTTCTCTGCTGCTGTGCCCTTTTCACTGAAAATAACAGTGCCATAACCTGCTCTTACACCTGCTCCAAGAAAATCAAATTCATCAAGATCTGTAACGGTTGCAGGTATAGTTATTGTAAAGCATCGAACATTAAAACCATAAGTATGATTGCCATTATTAGTTTCAAGGAACTCACCCTTGAGAGATGTAACGGTTCTTCCGTCTATCTCAGCAGGGATAATTATGTTACTGTAGTCGAACTCATATCCAGATTCCGCAGATGCCATATAGGCGCCAACGATTCTTACTGTATCGTCATCAAGTATTACGTAAGCCAGACCATCTTCTGTTTCATAAGCTTTAAGGAATTCATCATCCATAGTTCTTCTGTCCACTACTGTGTAAAAAACCGGCCATACTTGGTACGCATCCGGATCATCCGAAGGGATCTCACTGTCAAGCACCGTATTACTTGTATCCAGCTCTACTTTGATGATTAATTCCTTTCCGACTTCTGCATCTACACAGAAGTTTGTCTGGCTGTTGTAAGTACGATCATATTCAGGCTCATACTCACCCCATGAGTAGTCCCAGTTGCCGTCTGCACGGATCTTGAACTGCACGCCGGACTTTCCGGTAGGTGTTCCGTCTGAGTAAAGCTCTGAGATCATGTCCTCCGTAACGGAATCAATCTCAACATAACCTACATATATGCCGTCTCCGTCATCATCAGTCATAGGTACATCAGGCTCGCCGTCGTTGCCCCAGTTGTTGAAGCTGCCGGTAATACCAAGAGTATCGATATCACTTCCACCGACTTCCAGAGCGTTTGCTGTAGAAACACAGCCTACGATCATACCTGCTGCAAGCATTACAGCAAGAGTTTTTCCGCATATCTTATGCGATGTGATTTTTTTCTGCATATTTTTCACCTCTTCAAAATACATCGAGACGAGTTTTTTATTGCTGCACCAACAACGGCTGACCTCAGCAGCACGACAATATTCATACGTCTCTGCTTATATGATACATAAAATAAGTTTGAGGTTCAATTAAAATAAAAAAATATTTTTTTGAACCTGCGGGCATTCTCGCGCATCTGTAGGGGGTCAAAATTTGGATTTGATTAAGATTTTCACAGAGCCAAAGATTGATAAATTTTCCCTGATTTATTATAATATTTATTATAATATTATTGTAAGAAACGATATACAAAGAATGGTACATACTTTGAAGGACTTCAATATAAAGGATGTGTGAATATGAATATTTCCGAGATAGTACTGAATGCCCAGCACGGCGATAAGGAAGCCATCGAGGAACTGTATAACAGATATATTGATGAAATATATACTGTTGCCAAAGGTATCCTGAATGATGAATATGCAGCTCAGGACGCAGCTCAGGATGCGTTCATGTCTGTGATAGAAAAGATACATACCCTGAAAACACCTGAGGCATTTCATTCATGGCTGAGAAGGATAATTGTAAACAGGTGCCGTGAGCTTATACGCAACAAGCATGACTATGTTGTTGATGAAAAGGAAAACCTGTCAATAGAGACAATGTCCAACACCGACACGGGTGACTACACGAATATTCTCCCCCACTCAAAGCTGGACAGGGAAGAAACATCAAAGCTGATATATGACATCGTACCCGAGCTTCCGGAAAAACACAGAACAGTAATATATATGTATTACTATTCCAATATGTCTGTGGAAAGGATAGCCAATGAGCTAAAGATAAGTCAGGGTACTGTAAAGACCCGTCTGAAATACGCAAGAGAAAAAGTAGAAAAAAAGGTACTCCTGTATGAAAAGCGCGGCATAAAGCTATACAGCATGGATATATTCGAAAATTTTACCACAGTGATAACTCATGTTTCTTATAACATGAAAGCGGTCAAGAACACGGAGACCATCGTTCAGGCAGCCACAAACGCCGCCAACACGGGAATTTCCTCTTCCCTAAGCAATATCATATCATCAAAGACCGTTTCCGCGATCAGCGCCCATACAGCAAGTACTGTAAGTCATTCCGTAGCTTCAAAGATGTCGCTCGGCACATCCGCAGTAATAATGGCAGTACTTGCTTGTATCGCAATACCGACAGCGATTGGCAGCAATAACTCCGCTGTTGAAAACAGTGACCCTGTTGCTGAAAGCTCCGGCAGTAATGACAGCTATTACGATCCGGATGAAAGCAGCGGCAGCCCATACGAGAACAGCTACCCCATTGATAACTACACAGACACGATAACCGAAACTCCGGAGCCTTCTGTAATAACAGAGTACGTAAATGTCCCCTATGAGGTAGACCGCAATCATATTAACGACAGATATATCACTGTTCCGGCGGATACAAGCGTTGTTTATCTTGACGGCGATACAGTATATATCCCGTCCGAAGCAAGTGTTGTATATCTTGACGGCGAACCGGAAACAAGCGTTGTATATAATGATGTGGTGCAGACAGTCACTGTTCCCGAAACAAGCGTTGTTTATGTCGGCACTGAGGGCAAGCCAAAGAACCGTTCAGTAAGCCACGATGTCACAACAGAGGACGGCTTTTTGATAAAAATATATGATGAAATAAACGAAGCTACAATACTGGATTACACCGGAGAAGCCACAGATATCGTCATTCCTTCATATGTCAGCTACACAGCTTCAGACGGAACAAAAACCGAAGCTGTCGTAACATCAATAATGGATGGGCTTTTCACTTCCTTCCTTGAGGCAGAGAGCATTGTATTCCCTGACACAGTACAAAAGATACCTGATAGTATGTGCTTTGACTGCAAAAAACTAAAAAGAGTTCAGCTGGGTAAATATACCACAGAAATAGGTGATGAAGCTTTTTCAGGATGCTTTAATCTCGAAACAATTAGCGGCACAGATAACCTTACTATAATAGGTACATCTGCTTTTGAGTACTGTAGATCGCTCACAAGCTTTGAATTCGGTGAACAGCTTGAAAAAATCAAAAGATGTGCATTTTTCAGTTCCGGACTTAAACAGGCTGCTCTTCCAAATAGTCTGACATACATAGGTTATCAGGCTTTTGATTACAGCGATGTAGAAACAGTCACACTGCCCTCCTCTCTGCTTTATGTAGGTGAACAGATATTCAATGACTGTGAGGAACTAAAAGAGATAACCGTTCCATATTCAGAAGCAACCAACAGCTATATAGAAAACATCAACGAGAATGTTTCAAAGGCAGTGGATGGTATACCCTATAGAATTGAAACACTGAATATTGAAGTAAAACCGGCAGATACTTCTGATGGCATTTCTTTAGATAAAGTATTTTCACAGCCTTTATCAGGCAAAGCAAGCAACGTAAACATCATAGGTGATATCGAACGTATCGGCAGCAATTTCTTTGGCTGCTGCGTTCTGAACGATTCCGATGTCTATGAGCTTCGTTATCTTACTCCTGATATTGAAACTCTTACACTTCCGGATTCGGTTAAGTATATAGATGACTTTGCTTTCCCGTTTATGGACACCATCCAGACAATAAACATTCCTTCTTCTGTAACTTATATCGGTGATTATTCATTCTACCGGTGTTCAGGGCTTACTGGTATAGTATTGCCGGAAAACCTCAATTATATCGGAATAGCCGCCTTTGCTGACTGTAATTCACTGACAGAGATCACTATTCCCGAAAAAACCCGAAGCATAAATGACTACGCATTTTTCGGATGTATCAATCTTGAAAACGTATATTGCAATTCTTATACTCTTACTCTCGGCAGCTGTGTTTTCAAAGAAACACAATGGGAGCTTTCCTTACCGGAGGGTGATGTTTATGTAGGAAATTATCCTTACCTGATTGACGATACTGTTTCAGGCTATGATATAATCAACGAGATCCGCAGTAAGATAATAAGCCAGGATGACATCCTTGCTGCACGTATTGACGACACGGAAAGTTCAGAACCGGACTCTGAGGATGACTTCGCAGAAGCAGATACCGACGATGACTTTGCAGAGGCAGATACTGACGATGACTTTCCAGAAACGGACACCGAATTTGACATAGCAGAACCAATCGATGACGATGACTACGATTACGATTATTACTACGAGACAAATACTGTTGAAGAGCTGGATGAATGGGATTCTGATGACGGTACTGATGACAGCATTGATGACGGCTCCGATGAATGGGGCGATTATGACGAATCAGATGAATGGGATTCTGATGAAGACTATATCGACTGGGATACTGTTGAAGAACTCGATGAATGGGGCGATGATGACGAAGTCATGATGGAACCCGACAGCGAAGATTAAAACTGTACAACCACAGCATAGGATATCCAACAACGGAAATGGTCAGCTGTAATTATTCATTTTAAAATTTTGAATTAATTCCACTTTCCACATTAAAAAAGGGCTGTCACAGCGTATAAGTGTGACAGCTCCTTTTATTATGCATCTGAATTTTCAAACCAAAAAGTCCCCGACATCAAAACACAGTAATGATGTCGGGGGTTTTTTATAGGGTTATATTACTGCTCTGACAGAGTAGAAATTACTTATTGTTGATTGCAGCCTGTGCAGCAGCAAGACGAGCAATCGGTACTCTGAAGGGTGAGCAGGATACATAGTCAAGACCGATCTTATGGCAGAACTCAACAGATGAGGGATCGCCGCCGTGCTCACCGCAGATACCGCAGTGGAGTGACGGACGCTCAGCCTTACCGAGCTTAATAGCCATTTCCATCAGCTTGCCAACGCCTGTCTGATCAAGCTTAGCAAACGGATCGTTCTCGAAGATCTTTGCATCATAGTAAGCATTGAGGAACTTACCAGCGTCATCACGGCTGAAGCCGAAGGTCATTTGGGTAAGGTCGTTTGTGCCGAAGCAGAAGAACTCAGCTTCCTTAGCGATATCGTCAGCTGTAAGAGCAGCTCTCGGAATCTCGATCATTGTACCAACTTCATACTTGAGGTCAGCGCCAGCAGCAGCGATCTCAGCATCAGCTGTCTCTACAACGACCTTCTTAACATACTTAAGCTCCTTAACATCGCCAACCAGCGGAATCATGATCTCAGGCTCAACCTTCCAATCGGGATGTGCCTTCTGAACATTAATAGCTGCACGGATTACAGCAGCTGTCTGCATCTTTGCAATTTCAGGATATGTAACTGCAAGACGGCAGCCACGGTGACCCATCATCGGGTTGAACTCGTGGAGTGAATCAATGATAGCCTTGATCTGCTCAACGGTCTTGCCCTGTGCGTCAGCAAGCTTCTTGATATCCTCTTCCTCTGTGGGAACGAACTCGTGAAGCGGAGGATCCAGGAAGCGGATTGTTACGGGGTTGCCCTCAAGAGCCTCGTAAAGAGCCTCAAAGTCGCCCTGCTGTACGGGAAGGATCTTAGCAAGTGCTGCTTCTCTCTCTTCTACTGTATCTGCGCAGATCATCTCTCTGAATGCGTCTATTCTGTCGCCCTCAAAGAACATATGCTCTGTACGGCAAAGACCGATACCCTCAGCACCCAGCTCACGAGCCTTCTTAGCATCAGCAGGTGTATCAGCGTTTGTTCTTACCTTAAGCTTTCTGTACTTGTCAGCCCAAGCCATAACTCTGCCGAACTCGCCTGCGATCTGAGCGTCAACTGTGGGGATGATGCCGTCGTAGATATTACCTGTAGAACCGTCTATTGAGATGAAGTCGCCCTCTTTGAACTCCTTGCCGCCGAGTGTGAACTTCTTGTTTGCTTCGTCCATTACGATATCAGAGCAGCCTGATACGCAGCAGGAACCCATACCACGTGCAACAACGGCTGCGTGTGATGTCATACCGCCGCGAACTGTAAGGATACCCTGTGATGCCTTCATACCTGTGATATCCTCAGGTGAAGTCTCAAGTCTTACAAGAACTACCTTCTTGCCATTGCTGTTCCAAGCCTCTGCATCCTCAGCTGTGAATACGATCTGTCCGCAAGCAGCACCAGGAGAAGCACCGAGACCCTTGCCGATAGGTGTAGCAGCCTTAAGAGCTTTTGCATCGAACTGCG
>CAMHOE010000044.1 GCA_946186665.1 uncultured Clostridia bacterium
CTTTTTATCACAGGTGTGGAGATGTTTTTATACTTGTGCATTTATCTTCACCAGCTGATTGTTAATTTTTTGTCATTGTTTCTCTAACAATAGTTTATCAGCTTTGCATTAAAATGTAAAGTACAAATTATAAAATAATCCTTACAGATGATCATTTTAGCTGAAACGTATCAGCTGTTTTCGGAACTTGTAATTTCATCGATCTTTTCATCATAAGACAGTGACTTCTCACAGTTAAAAAGATAATGATAATTATTGTAGTTTATATTGCTGAATCTGCTTATCACTTTGCTGTACTCGTCCTCATCGACCTCTTTATCATCGACCATATATTTTTCTGTATGACGGAATGCATTATGCTGGTATTCTGCGCTTGCGTCTGTTATTTCATTAAGACTGCCATCCTCATAGGTATAATAGACATTATGTGTATAAACTCCTGAGGATGCCACACTGTCGCAGATAACGATGTCCTTTGTCTTAGTATCATACCCGAATCTTATCCAGCCGCCTCCGATTGTGCCGTCAATTGAGTTGTCGGAGATGATCTCCTTTACATCTCCATCCTCAATAGTAAGAAGTAAAGTATGTGTTTCGGGTCTTACTTTGCTGTCCGGGTTATTTGCGTACAGCCACATTTCCGGAACGCCGTTGCTGTCAATATCCGCAAAAATATAGAATAACTCTGTCAGATTAGTATTGTCTATAGGCTTTTTGCTGTCAGATGCGAAGTTTATATAGCTTCTCCACTCATTATCAGAGATATATTCCTCATAGATCTTCATATATTCTCTGTACGAGTCTCTGTCTGTATATTTGTCAGATACATAGCCTATTTTGTCAAGAACTTCATATGTGGCGTCCAGCTCCTCTGACAATTCATCGTATGTAGAACCGCTGAGCATTATCTTGTTTCTATTGTTTATTGTCTCGTCATATGCTTTATTAAAGGCTTCCTCGGTAACGCTTTTACCGTTGATCTCATATATAAAGCTTGTGGTAAGTACTGATGTATCTACATCCATGGACAAAGTATATGCTTCTTCAAACTCGTCGCCGCTAAGCTCGCTCCAATCCTGTTCGACAGATACGGAACTGAACTCGTAGTTCAGGAGAAGTATTTTATCGTCTTTCTCGTATGTAGCGGTATATGATGTAAAGGGCTTGCCCTGTGAGCCTGATGCGGTGCCTTCATAGATTTTTTCTACAGTATCACCGTCTGCCTTGTAGACAAATACAGTGTTGTAGTGTCTGTAGGGAAAGCTTCCGTCGTATTCCAATTCAGAAACAACACACATAAGCTCTTTACTTCCGTCACCGTCAAAATCTATCAGACGTACTATCCCAAGTCCGTTCATGCTTCTGTATGCAGTCGAAGCCATAGCATCTGCTATTATTTCTCCCTCACCATATTTATCGATAAGATCCTCTATCGTTTCAAGATATATGGTCTCAAGTGGAGGCAGCTCCTCAAGCTTCCATTTGATCTCATCGTTCTCTGTGATCTCATAACCCTGCTTAAGTATTTCAGAAGCATTGGAATTGTCACCTATGCCTATATAAGCATCAGCAAGCTTTATGTAAAGCTCAGGATCGTCGTCTTTGAGTTTGAGTGCTTCACTGTAATTTGATTCGGCTGTTTCAAAATCCTCACTGTTAAGCGATTCATCTCCGTTTCTGATATATTCTTTGTACTTCAGCTCCGTGTTATAATCGTCAGACATTTCCTTCAAGGATCCATCGTTTGTTTTTTTATAACCTTCATCAAGGATGTTAAGAGCCTTTTCTTCGTTATCATTTTTTGAATACGCCTCAAAAAGCTTTTTATATATCTCGGCATCATCAGGATCGATATTCAGGGCAAGCTGATATGCGTCAATAGCATTTACATAATCCTCAGTCTTTAAATACATATCACCGTTGGAAAGGTATTTATTCAGCTTCTGTTCCTTAGTTTCTTCGTCAGAGGGGAGAGAGCTGCTTGTCATTTCAGAAGCTTTCCTGCTTTCTTCAACAGGTGTATTGCTGTTCTCTTCGGCTACAGATCCGTTTTCAGCAGCAATGACTTCATCAGAACTATTATTGTTCATAAACAACATTAATACTACACCGCTGATAACACATACACAAACAGCTGATATTATAAGCATGGAAAACTTAAGTCTTCTGTTATTTGCTGCTGTTTCATTATCATTCTTTACATCTGAAGCACTGATGCTGTCTGCGGAGCTTTTATTCTGTTCAGCTCCAAAGAAGCTGCCGACCTCCATTGTTGGTTCATCACTGAGACTTGTTCTGGATTTATTATTATCAAATAATGCACCAATATCCATAGTGGTATCGCTGCTGTTATCATGATGGTCAGGATCATCCTTTTCAAAAAGCTCTTCCACATCAACAGTTTCGGCCTTGCTGTTGTCGTATTTTTTATCACCGTTGTTGCTGAAAAGCTCTTCCACATCAACAGTTTCGTTCTTGCTGTTGCCGTAATATTCATCACCGCTGTTGCTGAAAAGCTCCTCTACATCAACAGTTTCGGCCTTGCTGTTGTCGTATTTTTCATCACTGCTGTTGCTGAAAAGCTCTTCTACATCAACAGTATCGTTTTTGCTATTGTCTGGGTATTGATAGTTTTCCGTAACAGGAACGTTCGTTTCGTCGGAGGTATCGCTTTCATTACTTAAATCTGTTGTATGAAATTGGCTGTTGTCTGGATAAACAGTACGTTTATGTGCAGGTGTGGTATCATATGTATTGATCGTTTCATCGTCGATACTCTGTTTAGTATCATTTTCCTTTTCAAAAAGCTTATTTATCTCAACAGTCGGTTCGATCACGTTATAGGTGCTTGTTGTGTTTTCTTCAGGCTCTTCCTGATAAATGGTACCGCATATAGGACAAATACCATAAAACTCATCATATACGGTTCCGCATTTGTTGCAAATTACCATAAACATCACTCCTTATATGGTGCTTTATATAGGCATCACAGTGAACTATGTCAGTATATTTGTTGTTAGAAGCGTCAATATTATGATTTATCCGACTGAATACATTATATTAAAAAAGATCATCCTGCTTGTAAAAATGTAATTTTTAGCACTGAAAATGTAATTTTTGCCATGAATAGTTGCCGGTAAAATATGGTAAGACGATCATTAAGATTTTTCATAGCTGCATTATCTGTGATAATATGGATTGAAAATACTTTGAATGATTTTTTGATGAGTATATTCCATTTCTTGTACAAGTGTGTTATAATATGACCAGACCATATGTCATCAATAACATTTATGTTGGTGTACGGAGTCTGATCTGGAGTTTAAAGTGGAGAATATTGAAATGAAAAAGTTAACAGCTTTGGTCGTTGTTTTATTGATCATAATAACTCCTATGCAAAGTCCTGCTGTAAATGCAGCAGAAGATTTTAAAGTGAGTATTAAAACAGAGGACAGTGTAACGCACGGCAAGCCGTTTTACATATATTTGAGTTTTGAAGATAATGAAGGTATCGGTGCGGTGAATATAGATCTGTGTTATGATATGGAAAAGCTGACATTCAAAAATGCAGAGCTTACGGATAAGATCAGGGACGATGTATTCCGCAGCAACGATATGGGCGGACGTTTGAGAATGGTATTATCAACTGCCGGAAATGTTTCTGAAAGCAAAACAGTCCGATTGCGTTTTTATCCCAAAGAGGATATAGAGGAGATAGTATATTGCTTTTTTGCTGACAACTGTACAGCCTGTAATGCAGAGGGGAGTTATGTTTATACATCGGAAATGCCTGTGTTGAATATCACTATCAGTGGTGATAAAACAGAAGTAAGCTATTCTGTAAACGATGTTTCATACGGAGCTGCTCAGGGCAGAGAGAGCAGAACTTCGGGATCTGTTTCATCAAAAGCTTCATCCACAGTATCTTCCGGCAGAAACTCTTCAAAGAATAATTCATCAGCAAGTATAGATACAACAGAAGAACTATCATCTGCTTTAATATCTGAAAATACAAATGCCCCGGAAGTTCATTCTGAGAATGAGGACGTCAATAATTCCGGTTCGGAAGATTTTCACACACGCAACAGCAATACCATATACATTGAAGACAGGAATGATATTTCCGTTTCAGACCAGAAGCTGCTGATATGGGGTGCCGGTCTCACTCTGATTTTTTTGATAATAGTGTATATTGCATACAGAAAATCAGCTAAATCAAACCGTTCTGATAAAAAATAAAAACAGGCTTCACGAAATAGCTCAAAGCTTGTGCGAAGCATCAGAATTTTTTCAGAAACTCTTTTCCTTTATCTGTAACTGCTGTTGCAGAAAATGCCAGAAGCTCGCTGCATCCGAATTTTGATGTTGCTTTTACAAGACCGTTGCGTCTCAGAAGTTCAAGTGCTTTTCCGATATCGCTTACGGAATATCTCTTACATTCCGGTGCTGCCACTACGTCATTGAAGTCGACGGTATTTTTTGTATTCAGTGCTTTGTCAATATAGCTGATTATGTTCCTGACACATTGGTCATTAAGCTGCATAATATCACCTTTCCCGTGTTTATATTATTGTCCGAAAAGCTGTCACAGTAGTATTATACATTATCTTCGGTAACAGCACAACAATGATTTTATATTATTAGTTCTTCTCATGCTGTAATAAAGTAAAGCTGGTGTGAAAATGTATGGAGAAAGCTGCGATGATCTTGTTGTATTTCAGAAATCAGTAGATCTTTCAATAACAGTATATAAGCTTGCCGATCTTCTGCCGCTTAAAGAAAAATATGCTTTAGCTGAGCAGCTTAAAGTATCGTCCTTCAATATACATTGCAGGATAGCTGACGGTCATTCTGCGTTCTCTGCAAAAGCTTGCAGGTATCGGATGGAAGAAGCAAAAATGTACAACAATGATGTCCGGAAGTATCTGATAAGATGCCTGAGGCGCGGGTATTTCACTGAAAGTCAGATAGAATATCCGCTTTCATTATACAGAGAAATAAACGAGTTTCTGGAAGAATACATCAAAAATATTCCCGAAGAATACAATATGTAAAGCTAAGCAGCCATACCTTCATTGATCCGGTATGGCTGCTTTACATTTGTTAATGAATCTTATTGTTCATGATCCTCGTTGATATCAAAAAGCTTGAATTGAGATTTTCCATGTCTCTTTACATAGTACAGCATCTGATCCGCTCTGTTGAGAGCAGTTTCCAGCTCATCCTTTGAACCACCCTTAAAAGCTGCTATACCTATAGAACATGAGATTTTTTTATCTTCAGGTATAAAGATATCTGTATGCAGCTTCTGACTTATCCTGTATACAAATCCATCCTCTATCTCTTTGTAGATGCGCAGTGCAAAGTCTGCGCCGTCCTGTTCTGTTTTGTCATAGAGAAGAATAATAAATTCGTCACCGCCGTACCTTACTGCAAGACCTTTTCCCTGAGTCATACGCTTGAATATTTCTGCGAATGTAACAAGCACAAGATCTCCAACTTCGTGTCCGAAGGTGTCATTGTAATATTTGAAATTATCCAGATCAAGATACAATAAAACATTGTTGTGACTGCCGCTTTGTGAACAAATAATTTCCGCTTGTCTGCTGAAACCGTTTCTGTTTGTAATACCGGTAAGGTGGTCGGTTATTGCCGATTGCTCCAGCTTCTGATTCATGCGTTCGATCATTATGCGGCTGTCTATTCTTCTCATCATTTCGCAGAACTGACTGAATGCAAATTTCAGTATCATAAGGTCATCACCGTTTAAAAGTACACGGCCGCCTACTGTTCTACGCTTTATTTTAACATAACCGAGAAAAATAGTTTCAGTTCCGGATTCCTCCATTATAGGTATACCGATCATAGTCATTATGCTTTCTTCATTGAAGGGCTTCATAACGGGGGAGAACTGTGTGAAATTCTTATCCACACGATTAGTAAGAAAAGCTTGCTTATAAGTTTTGAAAAAATCAAACATCCTGTCAAATTCTTCATTCGTAAGCGGAGCTTCCTCACTGCTGTGAAGAATGTCAAATTTATTGTCCTTCCGGCGGAGAATGATGATGTAATCAAGACTATAGCTGTTTTTTATGACCGCTGAGGTATTGAGATACAGATCATCAACACTTATGTTTTCACGGCTGATAGCTTCCTGCAAAACTGTAAGGAACTTAATGTCCTTTTCACGTTTCATAAGCTTCAGCTGTGTTCCTTCCTGTCTTGTTATCTGCAAAATTTTATCTACAGGAAGCTGATATTCAGCCCGGAAGATAGGCTCGGTCTGACGTTCACCGTGCTCAGCAAAATACAAAAGCTTTTTCTTTTTGCGTTCAAAGCCTTCCTTTTCACAAAAACCGATCGCTTCCGAAATAACATCATCAGCTTCTTTCTTCAGCCCTTGTTTAAGGTACACGGAGGCCTGTTCTACAGCATACATAGGAACAGCAAAGAACAACGCACTGGAGGAATTTTTCATAATGCTTTTTGCTTCATCAAATTCATCCTGACAAAGGTCATACTTTTTTTCATAGCTGTACAGCATACCTTTTACAAGATGGTACATGAGAAGATCCTCGTCCCACACACCCTCGTTTTTGTCCTGAAGCATTTTGAGCATATGCTCAACGATGACCTCCATTTTACTGAGGAAATAATAGCCGTTATAATACTCCTTCTGATAGTAACAGCTTGCGGCTATCATACTGTAAAGCTTTGTAGTGCTGCACGCTCCAATAGACTGATAACCCATTTCCTTCATCATCTTGATTATCAGTTCAATAATCGAAACAGTATTCTGATAATCTTCAGCAACAAAATGGTTCATTGCCAGATTGTAAAGCGAGTTCATAACATCATCAGGCTTTTCAAGCTCAGTAAGATTGAGTACGCTCTGCATAAGATAACTGTGAGCTTTTTCATAATCCTCAAGAATGATACTGTTATATCCAAGACCTGCCAGCATATGAGACTCTCTGAGAGGATTGGGGCGCCTTAAAACCGCAAGCCTTTTCTGGTACATTTCTCTTACAAATCTGTGATATCCTGCTCTTGAATACAAAATGATATTCTTCATATAAGCGTTCATCAGGAAATTATCATTGCCCAGACTCGTACCAAGCTGTATTCCAAGATCAAAGTAATATGGCTTTCTTTTGCCCTCTGCAATAGCTTTTATGGTATCGCTTTCATTTTCAAAACCAAACACGTAAAGAAATGCAAGAAAGTTGTTCAGACCAAACCGCTTTGCTTTTTCAACAATTTTCTCATCGAATTTATAATTGAAGTCATATTCAAAAATGTCTCTGCCAATTCCGCAGTATGTAGACCACAGCAGCACCTCTGCCTTACAGGCTAACAGGCTGTCGTTCATATCATTAGCTATGCTCACGCATTTTTCGCAATATTGTCTGACAGGTTCAATCTGAGAAATGATCATTCTCGCGCGGGCATAGGTATAGTAGTACATGTACCGCAGATATTTGTCTTCAATCGAATTACAATGCAAATCTGTCATTTTGTCACACAACACAAGCGCATGATCGACCTGACCAATATCCATTTCTATCAATGCAGCAAGCTGAAGCAGCTGTACATACTCGTTTTTCTCAAGCCGGATAGTCTTTTCATCGATACGATATAGTATATCGTTCATATAGTAATAAGCATCCTGCAAGGAGAATGTGAAGTACATATTTTTCAGCATAAGAAAATAATCTTCTTTTAAGGCTTTATCAAACCAGAATTCATCCTGAACGTCCATAGTTCGTTCACTGTCAAGGCTGCCCCATTCAAGCTGCAAATTCTGATCGTCTGCCGTCTGAAGAAGATCGCTCCATGCTTCTTTCTTATAATCTGCAATAATGAATTCATCATTATACATCAGAATAGCATGGATCTTCATTTTATTATCAATTATAGAACGCAAAAGCCTTATGGTACTGTATGGGGCAAGATGGAACTTAGAGATAATAAGTATCAGATGATGTTCTCTTGAAATATAATCCAGTATGCCAAGTATATTCTGCATCATCCTGTAGGTCTCATATTGTATTTCAAAATGCAGAACATCTTCTTTTCTCGAACATTCATTATCACGGATAAAGCCTGCAAGCGGCTCTATGTGCATAGAGTAAACATTACATTCTTTCAGGAAATCCTCTACGGTCATAGAATTTTTATAATATGTATCATAGCATTGACGTATCCATTGAAGAAAAGGCGAGTATGTATTGTGCATATCGTGCATTTTATATTCATGATAGAGGAATATCTTATCGCTTGTTTCATCTACATCAGCAAGGATCTCTTTCTTAGTGATATCTAATGTATTGTAATGCTTAACGAAAATTACATTCTTGTTTTGCTTTTCAACATAAGAAGCAACAACGCTCTGAACATACGTTTTAAAATCCATATGATCCCCCCTTACGGTATACCATAATTACACTCATATAGTATCATTATAGCACAATTTTAGGATAAATCAATAGAAATTAATATGAATATTTACAATTAATTAGCAAGTTTATTATAAAAAATGTTGACTGCGTTTTTTTCTGCAAAGCCATAAAAATGTGAAATGTGGTGAGTGACCGCACTGGAGCGGATGACCCCGCAGGATGGTTTAGAACGCATCAACTTCTGATTAATACCGTCCGCGTCGTTCTCCTCAGGGAGCAACTCTGGCCATTGTTGTACACGTCTATAGTTTTATCGTAGAACAATGTACATTGCACATTTAACCTGCACATTGGAGTGTACAGGCGCATATAATTGAACAGGAGAAGAAAACAATATGTCCGAACGAAACAGCCGAAACAGCAGCCCCTCAGGGCTGCGCCGGCGGATGGGGATGAATGTCTGCCGGTTCTGCGCCGTCAAGTGCGGGCAGGAAAAGTTGAGATCTGTATATCAGAGTGAGCTTTAGCGAACGAGAGCGCGAATCGACAGCGGAGGCACTCCGTCGCCGCAAAAAGGTGTTGACAAATCGGGAAAGAGGAATTATAATTGTATACATAAGATAAACCGTGGAGCAGGAGTAGTAGACATAAGTGATGTATCAGAGAGCTGCCGTTTGGTGTGAGTGCAGTTGCTTAGCTTTTGTTGAATGGACCTGTAAGGGCAGCAGGAAATCGATGAATGTGTTTTGTTGAGAGTAATGGCTGACGGAAACTCTGACCGTTATCAGCAGAGTGTGTATGTATGTACATTAATGAGCGGGTAATTTTAAATTGCCAATTTGGGTGGTACCGCAGAAGTTTCAGACTTTTGTCCCTTTTTCCGGGATGAGAGTCTTTTTTTGTACATATAAAAAGAACAGGAGGTAATTATAGTGTTGACACCAGGTATTGAAAAAATAAAGGAATTGTCTGAAACGTATAATACTGTCCCCGTGTCTCAGGAGTTTTATGCGGATGTTGTAACCCCGATAACACTCCTCAGAAGAATTGCAGGGATCAGCAGCAGATACTTTCTTCTGGAAAGTGTGGAGAACGGTGATAAGTGGGGAAGATATTCATTTCTGGGATATGATCCAATCATGCACGTTACCTGCAAGAATAAGCTTGTAACTATAGAAAAAGACAATTCAGCAGAGACTATAAAGACTGATGATCCTTTGGGTGAGGTGCGTAAGATACTTGCCGGGTATAAGGCACCTGAGGTGTCGGATGTAGCTCCGTTTACGGGAGGCTTTGTGGGATATTTCGCTTATTCTATGATAGGCTATGCCGAACCTAAGCTGAAAATTGACAGCGGTGATTTTAACGATATGGATCTTATGCTCTTTGAAAAAATTATCGCATACGATCATCTGAAGCAGAAAATCATAATATTTGTTAATATATCAACAGATGATATTGAGAATAATTACAGAAAAGCCGAGGATATAATACATGAAACAGCTAAGCTTTTAAGCTCTGAAGATCCTCTTCCAAAGCTTTCTGTGCCTGAGGTGTCAGAGTTTACCTGTAATTTTTCAAAGGATGAATATTGTGATGTAGTGGAACGCACAAAGGAATATATCCGTGACGGAGATATTTTTCAGGCTGTTATTTCACGCCGCTTTGAAGCTGACTATGAAGGCAGTCTTATCAATGCCTACAGAGTACTCAGAACAACGAACCCGTCCCCATATATGGTATATCTCAGTATTGACGGCGATGAGATAATGAGTACATCGCCGGAGACTCTTGTAAGGCTGCAAAACGGCAGACTGTACACGTTTCCTGTGGCAGGCTCACGCCCAAGAGGAAAAACGGAAGAAGAGGATAACGAGCTTGAAAGAGGGCTTCTTGCGGATGAAAAAGAGCTTTCGGAGCATAATATGCTTGTTGATCTGGGAAGAAATGATCTTGGAAGGATATCGGAATTCGGCAGTGTGGAAGTTACAAAGTACAAAATGATACATAAGTACTCAAAGATCATGCACATTTGCTCTCAGGTGGAAGGCAATATCCGTCCTGACAAAGATGCACTTGATGCTGTAGAAGCAGTGCTGCCTGCCGGTACTCTTTCCGGTGCGCCGAAGATAAGAGCCTGTGAGATTATCGCAGAGCTTGAAAAATGTCCGAGAGGAATATACGGCGGAGCGCTTGGATACATGGATCTTTCCGGCAATCTTGATACTTGTATTGCTATAAGAATGGCAGTAAAGAAAAACGGCAAAGTATACGTACAGGCAGGCGGAGGAATAGTTGCAGACAGTGTTCCTGAAAGTGAATACATGGAGTCCTACAACAAAGCACTTGCCGCCATAAAAGCTATACAAAAATGTACAGAATTAGGCGATCGCTGAAAAAAGGAGGGACGGATATGATATTACTTATAGATAATTACGACAGCTTTTCCTATAATCTTGTTCAGCTTTGCGGTTCGATCGAGCCTGACATAAAGGTCATACGCAACGATGAAATGACTATAGACGAAATTCGTGCGCTCAGACCAACCCACCTAATTCTTTCTCCGGGACCGTGTTATCCTAAGGATGCAGGAATATGTGAAGAGGCAGCTCTGAAGCTCAGAGGGGAGCTTCCTATACTGGGAGTGTGTCTGGGACATCAGGCAATATGTGAAGCATACGGCGGAACAATACAGCACGCAAGAGAGCTTATGCACGGAAAGCAGGACAGGATAAGCATAAAAAACGACAGTCCTATATTCAAAGGATTGTCTGGCGAGCTTGATGCTGCAAGATATCATTCACTTATAGCAGAGAGAGAAACTCTTCCGGACTGTTTTGAAATAATCGCAGAGGATAAGCTCGGTGAAGTCATGGCTGTAAAGCATAAACAAAGTGACCTTTACGGTTTGCAATTCCATCCTGAATCTATATTGACCCCTCAGGGAAAAACCATACTGGAAAATTTTCTAAGCCTGAGAAATTGATATTAACGGAGGGATGATATGAGTAAATGGAAGAAAAAAATCAGCTTACTTTTTGATTCTGTTCGTGCGCACCCGTATGCCGCAGCTTTTATATCTTGTTTTCTCTTCGGTATAACAACCTTTTGCAGTATAGACAATATTACAGTTCTCAGTTACCCTTTGCTTTTTTTCTTTTGTGCAGTCATAGGCTTGTACATATATAAGGAATCGGGATTTGAGAAAAGATCTGGAATTATTTCTGTCGGATACTCCTTGGTACTTTTTGTGGTATTATCGCTTATCTTGCTCACAAAACAGGTGGTCATGCTTGGAACTGCTGTAATGGTGATCGGTTCCGGTACGATATTATATCTCTTTTTCAGGAAGAAGCTGTCAGCAAAACACATGATCGTCATTATCATGCTTATCGGCATAGGAGTAAGGATAATGAAGGTGCTTGGCGCAAGCATGGTGCTGCGGCAGCATGATGTCGGATATTTCAGTGAGGATGCGAGTCAGATAATGACTGTATACGAAGGTACGGATCCGGAAATGTTCACACGTCATGGCGGAGGTCATTCCGGATATATAGAATATATCTTTGCAACAGGTTCTTTGCCTGATGTAGATCCCACAAAGGTCTGGTCATTTTATAATCCGCCGCTGTACCACATTATTTCAGCCCTCTGGCTGAGGCTTGCAGTACTTTTAGCGCCGGACTACACTATCGCAACTTATAGTCTTAAGATAGTTCCGCTGTTCTGTACTATTGCAATAATGATACTGTCGTATAAGCTGTTTACCTTGATGGGGCTCAAAAAGAACGGACTTGTGGCAGCGTGTGCAATAATAAGTTTTTGTCCGACCTTCGTGATATTCAGCTATCAGATAAATAACGATCCTCCGTCTGTAGCTCTGATGCTTGCTGCTCTGTATTTTACCCTGAAGTGGTACAGGGATCCTAAGATAAAGTATATCATTTTTGCAGCTCTCGGACTGGGACTCGGTATGATGACGAAGATATCTGTCTGGACTGTTGCGATACCTATGGCGACAACATTTGTATATGTTTTTTTCAGAAATATCAAGCAGCATAAAAAGATAGGAAAGCTCATTCTTCAATATGCTTCGTTTCTGTTTATATCAGTACCGTTGGCATTCTGGTGTCCGCTGAGGAACTATCTTATGTATAAGATGCCATTTACGTATGTGCAGAATGTAGAGCTGATAGACGATCTGCAAAACATCGGACCTCATGAATGGTATGAAAGACTTTTTGACTTTTCTCCATCACAATTCTATCCGCCCTGGTTCAATCTGAAGCTAAAGATCGGAATAGATCATAACGAAAGCAATATATTTGTAGCCATGTTCAAGACTTCTGTCTTTTCTGAGGAGTATTCGAGCAAACTGACAGTATCAATGATAATAGGCTGCATATTGTTGTTCACTGCGATGATACTTGGCGTCATAGGCTTTATCGTGATGTTTGCAAAGCTGATCAGAGAAAAGAAAATGAGGTTTGAGAACCTGATGATCACAGCGTTCATGCTGGCGATGCTTGCATCATTTATATATTTCTGTTACGGATATCCGGATGCCTGCACACAGCATATAAGGTATATTCCGCTCACTATAATTATCGGAGCGATGTATATAGGAAGTCTGTATGGTCCTGACGATCCGAAGCCCTTGCGCATTAATAAAACGGATGTACAGGAAAAGCAAAAGCTGGCAGCAAGGGATATCGGCATATACGCACTGACAGCACTTGTTTTTATCTACTGTGTATTTTCAATGCAGCTATAAATAATAATATTTTAACGAAAGGATGTATCAGCAATGATAAAGGAAGCAATAGTAAAAATAGTCAACAAAGAGGATCTCAGTTACAGTGAAGCATATACTGTTATGAATGAGATAATGAGCGGTGAGACGACAGCTACTCAGAACGCAGCCTTTTTGTCCGCACTGTCGACAAAAAGCACAAAAGCTGAAACAACAGAGGAGATAGCCGGCTGCGCTGCCGCTATGAGAGATCATGCAACAAAAGTTGAAACCGGTATGGATGTTTTTGAGATAGTCGGTACAGGCGGAGATAATGCAAACAGCTTCAATATTTCAACGACCTCTGCGCTTGTTGCCGCTGCCGGCGGGATGAAGGTAGCAAAGCACGGCAACAGGGCAGCTTCTTCTAAATGCGGCACAGCAGACTGTCTGGAGGCACTGGGAGTAAACATCCAGCAAAGTCCGGAAAGATGCAGAGAGCTGCTTGAAGAAGTCGGAATGTGTTTCTTCTTTGCACAGAAATATCATACATCCATGAAATATGTAGGTGCTATAAGAAAGGAACTGGGCTTCCGTACAGTGTTCAATATCTTAGGACCCCTTACAAATCCTTCCATGCCCTCTATGCAGCTTCTGGGCGTATATGATGAATACCTCGTACAGCCACTTGCACAGGTACTTGTAAATCTGGGTATTAAAAGAGGAATGGTTGTATACGGTCAGGACAAGCTGGATGAGATATCATTAAGCTCTGCTACCTCAGTATGTGAGATAAAGGACGGCTGGTACAAGTCATATACAATAACACCTGAAGATTTTGGCTTTGAGCGCTGCACAAAGGATGATCTTAAGGGTGGAACTCCGGAGGAAAATGCCCGGATAACAATAGACATATTAAAGGGTGCAAAGGGTGCCAAGAGAAACGCAGTACTGATGAACGCAGGAGCAGCGCTTTATATCGGCGGAAAGGCTGCTGATATGAAGCAGGGAGTAAAGCTTGCCGCAGATATAATAGATTCCGGCAAAGCATTTGAGACTCTTGAAAAATTCAGGGAAGTAAGCAACCGTCCGGAGGTATGATATGACTATATTGGATACGCTTGCAGACCTTGCAAAGCAGCGTGTGGAGAAAGCAAATAAGCAGATGCCTTTGGAGGAACTGAAAGCTCAGGCGCTTTCCATGCCGAAAAAAAGCTTTGAATTTGAGCGTGCGCTTCGTGGTGAGGATATCCGCTTTATATGCGAGGTGAAGAAAGCTTCACCTTCAAAGGGTATCATAGCAGAGGATTTTCCGTATGTTCAGATAGCAAAGGATTATGAAGCCGCCGGAGCGGCTGCTGTTTCCGTTCTGACAGAGCCGGAATATTTCAAGGGCAGCGATAGTTTCGTTACAGAGATAAGCAGGAATATCAGTCTGCCGATAATCCGTAAGGATTTTACAGTGGATGAGTATATGATATATCAGGCAAGGGTCATGGGAGCTTCTGCTGTATTGCTTATTTGTTCCATACTTGATACAGATGTGATAGCGGAATATATAAATATATGTGATGAGCTGGGCTTATCCGCACTTGTGGAGACACATAATGAGGATGAAGTAAAGTCTGCGATACGTGCAGGCGCTCACCTGATAGGTGTGAATAATCGTGATCTTAAGGATTTTACTGTAGATATCGGCAACTGCATAAGACTCAGAGAGCTTGTGCCGGAAGAGATCACCTTTGTTGCGGAGAGCGGGATCAAAACAGCTGAGGATATACAGTCATTGAGAAATGCAAAAGTCAATGCTGTTCTTATCGGAGAGACGCTTATGCGTTCAAAGGATAAGAAAAAAATGCTTGATGAACTGAGGGGGTGCAGTCTTTGAAGAAAATAAAGATATGCGGACTTACAAGACCTGAGGATATTCTTTACGTCAATGAAGCAAAGCCGGATTATATCGGATTTGTATTTGCGGAAAACAGACGCAGGACTCTTACCCGTGATAAAGCCCATGAGCTGAAAGAAATGCTCAGCAGTGATATAAAGGCAGTGGGGGTGTTCCTGAACAATGATATGAATTATGTAATATCCCTTGTTCAGGATGGAATAATAGACATTGTACAGCTTCACGGTGATGAGGACGAGGAATATATAAAATACCTGAGGGCGCATATTAAAGCTCCTATAATCAAAGCTGTAAGAGCTGTATCTGCGGACAAGATACTTGAAGCAGAGCATCTGGATGCAGATTATCTGCTTATAGATACATACGAAAAGGGAGCCGCAGGCGGAACAGGCAGGGTCTTTGACTGGGGTATAATACCGAAGCTTCATAAGCCCTTTTTTCTTGCGGGAGGACTTGACCCTGAAAATATCAGGGAAGCGATGAAAACTGACGCCTTTGCCCTTGATATGAGCAGCGGTGTTGAAACTGATGGCTTAAAGGACAGAGACAAAATAATCAGAACAGTAAAAACTGTAAGAGGTGAATGAAATGTCAAAGGGAAGATTTGGAATACACGGCGGACAGTACATTCCTGAAACACTGATGAATGCCGTAAATGACCTTGAAAAAGCATACGAATATTATAAAAACGATGAACAGTTCAACAGGGAACTTACTGAACTCTATAACGAATACGCAGGCAGACCATCTTTGCTTTACTATGCAGAAAAGATGACAAAGGACCTTGGAGGTGCGAAGATATATCTGAAGCGAGAGGACCTTAATCATACAGGCTCCCATAAGGTAAATAACGCATTGGGTCAGGCTCTTCTTGCAAAGAAAATGGGCAAGACACGTCTTATTGCGGAGACAGGAGCAGGACAGCACGGAGTTGCAACTGCAACAGTCGCAGCCCTTATGGGTATGGAATGTGAGATATACATGGGCAAGGTAGACTGTGAGCGTCAGGCTTTGAATGTCTACAGAATGGAGCTTCTTGGAGCAAAGGTACATCCTGTAACAAGCGGCACAATGACACTGAAGGACGCTGTAAACGAAACTTTCCGTGAGTGGGTCTCAAGAATAGATGACACGCACTATGTACTTGGCTCAGTTATGGGACCACATCCGTTCCCGACCATAGTCAGGGATTTTCAGGCTGTGATCAGCCGTGAGATAAAGTCTCAGATACTTGAAAAAGAGGGCAGACTTCCGGATGCAGTTATCGCCTGTGTAGGAGGCGGCAGCAATGCTATAGGTGCTTTTTATAATTTCATAGAGGATAAGGGAGTCCGTCTTATCGGTTGTGAAGCAGCCGGACTCGGTGTGGATAATCCTAAGAACGCCGCAACTATGGCAAACGGCAGGCTCGGTATTTTCCACGGTATGAAATCATATTTCTGTCAGGATGAGTTCGGACAGATAGCGCCTGTATATTCCATATCCGCAGGTCTTGATTATCCCGGTATCGGACCGGAACACGCGTATCTCAAGGATTCAGGCCGTGCAGAATATGTTCCTGTTACAGATGAAGAAGCTGTAAATGCTTTTGAGTACCTTTCACGTACAGAGGGAATAATCCCTGCTATAGAAAGCTCTCATGCCGTTGCCTATGCTATGAAGCTTGCGCCTGCAATGCCGAATGATAAAATAATAGTTATAAATATTTCAGGCAGAGGCGACAAGGACGTTGCAGCCATTGCAAGATACAGGGGGGTAGATATCCATGATTAAACTGAGCAAAGCATTTGAAAACAAAAAGGCGTTTATAGCATTTCTTACCGCAGGCGACCCCGACCTTGAAACAACAGAGAAGCTCATATACTCAATGGCAGAAAACGGAGTTGACCTTATAGAGATAGGAATACCCTTTTCCGACCCCATAGCAGAGGGAACAGTGATACAGGAAGCTGACCTTCGTGCGCTTGAAAACGGCACGACCACAGAAAAAATATTTGATATGGTGGAGCGTATACGTCCGAATGTAAGCATCCCTCTTGTATTCATGACATACTGTAATGTCATTTTCGGATACGGTACGGACAGGTTTGTGCAAAGGTGTCAGCAGATAGGAATTGACGGACTTATAGTACCCGACGTACCCTATGAGGAAAAAGCCGAGCTTCAGCCTTACTGCAAAAAATATGGTCTGGAGCTTGTATCGCTTGTAGCGCCCACATCTAAAGACAGAATAAAAAAGATAGCTGCTGATGCAGAAGGCTTTTTATACATAGTGTCGTCTCTCGGAGTTACAGGTGTTCGTTCAGAGATAAAGACCGATATAGGAGAGATCGTAGAGCTTGCAAGAGCTGCATCTGATATTCCCTGTGCAGTAGGCTTTGGTATTTCTACACCTGAACAGGCAAGTGCCATGTGTGAAAAAGCCGATGGAATAATTATCGGCAGTGCAATAGTTCGCATTATAGCAAAATACGGCAGAGACAGTATAGCTCCCGTTACCGAATACATCCGTTCTATTGCAGACAGTGTACACAAATAATGACCGTCAAATAACATCATGATCTGAAAGCTTCATAATAAAAAAGACACTACCGAACGCATCAATAACGTTCGGTAGTGTTTTTTTGCTCATATCTGATAGTGGTAAGTGAGTAAGTAGGGAGTTGTTAGTTCTGGCTGTTTGTATTGATAGGAATTGAGATCTGTACTGAAATCTGTACTGAAAATGCTTTATATTCCACTAATCAAATTCGTTCAGTATCCTATGCTGATCAGAACTCAAAAGGCTGAGACTCACCGCAGCCGCAGGTTCCTACATACTTTGGCATGACCTTTCCGCATGAGGGACAAGTCCATGTGCCATCGTTCGGAACATCCTTTCTGGCGTTGACCTTTTCCTGAGCCTGTCTGAAGGCTTCTTCTTCTTTGGCTTTCTTGCCAAAGAGCCTTTTCTGTTTAGGTGGTTTTTTTCCTGTGGAGAAGTCATCTACTGGTTTACGTGTATCATTGTTTTTTGATATTGAATTATCTTCAAAGGTCATAGGCTTTGCCGGTATATCGTCTTTGAACGACATGGGTTTAGCCGGAATATCATCATTGAATGACATAGGCTTAGCCGGAATATCATCATTGAATGTCATAGGCTTAGCCGGAATATCGTCATTGAATGACATAGGCTTAGCCGGAATATCATCATTGAATGACATAGGTCTTGCCGGAATATCGTCATTGAACGACATAGGTCTTGCCGGAATATCGTCATTGAATGACATAGGTCTTGCCGGAATATCGTCATTGAAGGACATGGGCTTAGCCGGAATATCATCATTGAATCTCATTGGTGCCGGAGGAGGAGCAGCTCCAAAATCAAGCGGTTCCAAAGGAGAATCAAACTTTTTGTCAGCCATTTCATTATTGGCTGCTTCATTGTTAAAGTTATTATTCTGAGACTGAATAAAAGACAGATCTGCAGCAGGTACAGATTCACTTATTCCTGTTCCGCCGGGTGCGTCATTTTTTATGTAACCCATTGAATTGTTATTACTTTGAGGTATATCGCTCTTTACCTGAGGATTATAACTGCGGAGCGAGGGCTGTACTGTTTCAAATGCTGACATTTGTTCAGGCGTCATTCGATTTTGTACTTCAGTGTTTTCCTGAATGTCCGGAAGTTTTCCACCATCTTCTTCGGAATCGTCTCCGAATGAGAAAGGCTTAGGCTCGCCGCAGCCACAGGTTCCTACATAGTTTGGCAGTACTTTTCCGCAATTCGGACAAGTCCATGTATCATCAGATCTTTCAGACGCTGCGGATTCAGGTTCAGCTTTCTTTTTTCCAAAGAATGACTTGCTGTCTTTTACGCCGCTTTTTGGTTTGCTGTTTTTTCTCGGTTCAGTTCCATGTGCGTTGAAAGAGGAATTTCCTTCAGTTTGTCCGGAAACATTTGTTAAGGTTGATGAGTCTGATGGAATGGGAGCATCAAACTCAAAGGGCTTAGGCTCGCCGCATCCGCATGTACCAACGTAATTGGGCATTACTTTTCCGCAAGCCGGACAAGTCCATGTATCTGAACGCTGTTCAAGGGGAGTAACTTCAACGTCAAGTTTCTTCTTGCCGAAGAGGGTCTTTGTTTCTTTTATAGTGTCATTTGGTCTTGAGCTTGAAGCAGTCGAAGCGGAATGAGCCGGAGTTGAAGAAGCCGGAGCTTCTGTCTTAGCGGCAGTTCTGCGAGTTCTCTTTATGGGTGCGCTTTCTGTTGCAAAGCCGTCACCTGAAACAGCATCTGATGGCTCAGAGGGAATGGGAGCATCAAACTCAAAGGGCTTAGGCTCGCCGCATCCGCATGTACCAA
>CAMHOE010000045.1 GCA_946186665.1 uncultured Clostridia bacterium
AATTTTATTGCTGTAATTTCGGTTACAGATTTATTGCAGATTTAGATTGACGTGGCAGGCTCTGCACCGCCGGTTGACAGGAGGGGGAATAGGGGATATAATATAGGGGTATTTTTAGGATGAGGGGAATAATTTGATGAAAAAGGAGAAAAAGACTAAGGGGATGACCGAAGAAAAAAATATTGACCGGTTTGAACCAAAGCTTGGAATTGGTCTGACTGATGAACAGGTACAGGAACGTCATTCGCAGGGACTTGTGAATGACGATAAACCGCTGCCTACAAAAAGCATCAAACGAATATTCTACGATAATATCGTGACACTCTTTAATGTGCTGAACATTTTGCTCGGTCTTGCAGTGCTGTTCGTCGGCTCATATAAAAATATGCTCTTTTTAGGAGTTATGTTCTGTAATACTTCTATAGGAATTTTTCAGGAGATAAGAGCAAAAAGAACTATAGATAAGCTTTCGATAGTTTCGGCTTCTAAAGCAACTGTCGTCAGAAACGGTAAAAAACAACAGGTCAGTATTGATGAGATAGTTCTCGATGATATAATCGAGTTCTCTCAGGGTAATCAGATACCTGTGGACTGTGTGGTCGTGTCCGGAGAGTGTGAGGCGAATGAATCCCTCCTTACCGGCGAGTCCGATGCGATACATAAAAAACCGGGAGATATGATGTACTCCGGAAGCTTTATAGCAAGCGGCAGATGCTTTGCTAAAACTGAACACGTGGGCAGTGAAAACTATGCTTCAAAAATTTCCGCAGAAGCAAAATACATCAAAAAAGTAAACTCTGAAATACTCTATACCCTGAACAAAATAATAAAGATTTTGACCTTCATTCTTCTGCCTCTTGCAGTATTGCTTTTCCTGCATCAGTATAACCTGCCAAACGAAAATCCCGGAGAAATAGTATTTTCTATTATCGGTAACATAGATGTGCACTTCAGGGATTGTGTTGTAAATACTGTAGCTGCCGTTATCGGTATGATACCTGAGGGTCTTGTCCTTCTGACAAGTACCGTTCTTGCAGTAAGCGTAATAAGACTTTCAAAGCATAAGGTGCTTGTTCAGGAGCTGTACTGTATAGAAACACTTGCCCGTGTGGATGTGCTTTGCCTTGATAAAACAGGCACTATCACAGAGGGCTGTATGGAGGTCGCTGACTTTATTCCATTTGCCGGTAAAACCGAAAAGGAGAATATTGCAGACATCATGTGCGGTATCGTCAATGCCCTTGATGACACCAACGCAACGTTCATGGCGCTGAAAAAACGCTTTGACGGAAAAACCTCAATGCGCTCCGATAAGATAATTCCATTCGCATCTGAAAACAAATGGTCGGGTGCGCACTTTGAAAACGAAGGAACATATATTATGGGTGCTGCGGAATTTATTCTGAAAAAAGTGCCTGAGGAGCTTAAAAAAGAGCTTGACAAATATTCAAGGAACTACCGTTCTATAGTACTTGCACATTCTGATAATAATTTCAGGGATAAGTCTTTGCCGGAAAATATCGAAGTGATAGGAATTATCCTGCTCAACGATAAAATAAGGGATGAAGCGCCTGAGACACTGAGATATTTTGCTGACCAGAATGTTACGGTAAAAATAATATCCGGCGACAATCCTATAACCGTATCCGATGTTGCAAGACGGGCAGGAGTAAAAAACTACGACAAATACATTGACGCATCCGAGCTGAAAACAGACGAGGATATAAGCGAGGCAATGGAAAAGTACACGGTTTTCGGACGTGTAACACCTGCACAGAAAAAGAAATTTGTAGTTGCGCTGAAAAAGCAGGGACATACTGTAGCTATGACAGGAGATGGAGTAAATGATGTTCTTGCGCTGAAAGAAGCTGATTGCAGCATAGCAATGGCAGCAGGCAGTGACGCTGCAAGAAATGTGTCTCAGCTTGTGCTGCTTGATTCTAACTTTGCTTCAATGCCAAAGGTAGTAGCAGAGGGCAGACGAACCATAAATAACATACAGCGTTCGTCAATATTGTTTATAGTAAAGACGATATTCTCAACACTGCTTGCGTTCTTGTTTTTGTTTATTACAGTACCGTATCCGTTCCAGCCTATACAGCTGACCCTAGTAAACGCCTGCACAATAGGTGTACCGTCATTCATACTTGCGCTGGAGCCTAATAAAGACAGGATACAGGGAGTGTTCATTCTCAATATCCTTAAAAAATCTATACCAGCCGGTATAACAACAGTGATAAGTATAATACTGTGTATCTTCGCAATGTCGATTTTTGATCTGGAAGTAATAGAATACCAGACGCTTGCTGTGTGTCTTACAGCAGCAACGGAGTTTATGATACTGTTTCAGGTATCCATGCCTTTTAACAAAATACGAGTAGCCTTGTTTGTACTGATGTTAAGCGGAATGACGATAGGTGTATTGTGCTTCAGGGATTTCATGGGTTACAACTTCTTTGATTTTGCATTTATAACGCCAAAGCTTGCGCTGATAATGCTGGGACTTGTAATAATTGCTTTGATATTCTTTATAGCACTGACCATGCCGATGGAAAACCTTTTTACAAAGCTCAATAAAAAATTTGAGGGCAAAACCTTCCGTCCTACTGAATAATGCTTTACACTATAATTAAGAGGGGTGTATTATGAGCTGCTGCCGGGTTGCAGAATTGAGGAACAAGGAAGTAATAAACAGCACTAACGGCTGTAGGATAGGCTATGTTGATGATGTAGAGGTCAATACGGAAAATGCAAGAATAGTATCGGTGGTGATATACGGACGTCCGAAGCTTTTCGGACTTTTAGGAAGATGTGAGGACCTTGTGATAAGATGGGAGAATATCGCGCTGATAGGTGAGGATACTATCCTTGTCAGCCATTGTCCTATGCGCCGGAATAAACCAAAAAGAATGAAACTGCCGTTTTTATCATTCTTTCATTGAAAGAATACGATTAAAGGTGAAATATCAGAGATGAATAATCACCTTTATTTTTAGCGAAAAATGAAAAAAATGCTTGCAATTTTAAAATGGATGTGTTATAATTTGTAACGCAAATCGCACGCCGTATCTATTCGTTAGGTGCGTACCGTTAAGGCGCGTGGAAGCAGATCGGCGGAGGAAAAACCTAAGGAGGATTTTTTTATGGCATCAGTAGTATCAATGAAACAGCTTTTGGAAGCAGGTGTTCATTTCGGACATCAGACAAGAAGATGGAACCCTAAAATGGCTCCCTATATCTTCACAGAGAGAAATGGTATCTATATCATAGATCTCCAGAAGACAGTAAAGAAGCTTGAAGAGGCTTATAACTTCGTTCGTGAGCTTTCTTCAGAGGGTAAGTCGGTTCTCTTTGTAGGTACAAAGAAGCAGGCTCAGGATTCCGTTAAGGAAGAGGCTCTCCGTGCAGGCGCTTACTATGTAAACGCAAGATGGCTCGGCGGTATGCTCACAAACTTCACAACTATCCGCCGCAGAATAGAGAGACTCAAGCAGCTCCGCACAATGGAAGAGGACGGCACATTTGACCTTCTTCCCAAGAAAGAGGTTATCAAGCTCAACCTTGAGATCGAAAAGCTCGAGAAGTTCCTGGGCGGCATCAAGGATATGAAGGATATCCCCGGCGCACTCTTTATCGTAGACCCCAGAAAGGAAAGAATCGCAGTAGCAGAAGCAAAGAAGCTCGGTATTCCGATCGTTGCTATTGTTGATACAAACTGTGATCCTGATGAGATCGACTACGTTATCCCCGGCAATGATGATGCGATCCGCGCTGTAAAGCTTATTTCCGGTGCTATCGCTAATGCTATTATCGAGGGCAACGAGGGCAGAATGGGCGCAGCAGCTGAGGAAGCAGAAGCAGCTGAAACAGAAGCTGAGACTGAAGAATAATTTGATATAACAGAATACCCGCAATACTTTGCGGGTATTTTTTAAAGTAATAAGATAATAATATTATGGAGGTAATCGACATGGCTTTTACAGCTAAAGACGTAAAGACACTCAGAGAAAGAACAGGCTGCGGCATGATGGACTGCAAAAAGGCTCTTTCACAGACAGACGGCGATATGGAAAAGGCAATTGACGTTCTCAGAGAGCAGGGACTTGCAAAGGTTGCAAAGAAGGCATCAAGAATTGCAGCAGAAGGCGTTGCATATGCTTACACAAATGATGACTGCTCAGCAGGTGTAGCTCTTGAAGTAAACGCAGAGACAGACTTCGTTGCAAAGAACGCAGATTTCCAGAACTTTGTAAAGACAGTTGCAGAGACAGTTATGGCAGAGAACCCGGCAGATGTTGAGGAGCTTCTTACAAAGAAGGCTGTCGGCACAGAGATGACTGTAGCAGAGCTTCTTCAGGAGAAGATCCAGACTATCGGTGAGAATATAATCATCCGTCGTTTCCAGCGCTATGAGGGTGTTGTATCAACATACATCCATGCAGGCGGTAAAATCGCTATCATGGTTAAATTCGATACAGATGTTGCAGACAAGGATGAATTCAAGGTATATGCAAAGGATATGGCAATGCAGATTGCAGCAGCAGCTCCTGCATACCTTAACAGAGATCAGGTTCCCGCAGAGGTTATCGAGCACGAGAAGAAGATCATGACAGAGCAGGTAATCAACGAGGGTAAGCCTGAGGCTATCGCTCAGAAGATCGTAATGGGCAAGATCGGCAAGTACTACGACGAGAACTGTCTGCTTGATCAGGCATTTGTAAAGGAAGACAAGGTAAAGGTAAAGGATCATACCGCAAAGGTTGCTAAGGAGCTTGGCGGCAAGATCGAGATCATCGACTTTGTTCGTTTTGAAAAGGGAGAGGGTCTTGAGAAGCGTGCTGATGATTTCGCAGCTGAAGTTGCAAGCATGGTAAAATAATCCAAATGAACTATAAGGGGGCAAGCGCGATTTGTTTTTCTACTCAATTTGCGCTTGCCCTCATTCTTTTGAATATTTATGGACACTGAAGAATTAAGATAAAAGATTATAATTGCGGTGCGTTTTCGCACAGCGAAGACACATGTAAATAATATTTTGTTAACTCTGGTTTACTTTGAATTAAGGCTTACTATATTATTACTGTTAGGATATAATCAGAAATAATGAATGATGTTAACGGTGGGAATCTTCTGATTATTTATCAGATCCGGGGTGTTATTATGACATATGAACAGGAAGTAAAAAAAGCTTTAATGAGTTATTGCTTGCCGCATCGGCTCATTCCGATGAAAACTATACACGAAAAACGCCTTGAGAGTTTTTTTGATAATGGCTACGGTGGAATGATATTGCAGGATTATACAAGCTCTGCTACAGCTTTCAGCGAATATATGGTCGTAGGAAGGTATTTCCTGATCTTAATGAAACATGGAGTGATAATGTATCCGGAAATAACTTCAATGGTATTTGACATAGGAAGCCCGTCGGTTTCTTCGGATAACGGAGGCGGCGTGCCTGCGAGCTGGGGAATTAAATTCAGAGATTCAACGAACAATAACACGGAAGAGAAAACGACAGTTTATCTTGATGTAACAGTATCTGATATTTTCAATTCTAAAAAAGATGTTGAATTACAGGAGATACTTAAGAACTACCATGGCTTTTTTAACAGAGCTTCAGTCAAACAAAGCGTGCTGATGGAAAAAGATCGAAGGGAACATCTTGAATTCGGAAAATTTATAAAGAGTAAAGGTATAGAGCTTGACGATTATCTTGTAAGAGATCTGGAAGAAAAGCGCTGGACACCGACCTATATTAACTATAGACCATACTATATTGAATGAAAAATACTTTAAGGATGAAGTTTTTTGTTCCTGAACCGTCCGCGTCGTGCTCCTTAGGGAGCGGAAATAGTGAATAATGAATAGTGAATAACGAATAGTGAATAGTTGTGGTATGTTTTCGCACAGCGAAAACAATCATAGTAGGTATAATAAAAACTATGACTTCATACCGCACAGGCGCATGAAGTTGAGTAGGGAAAAGAAGCTATAAGTCCGGAGAGAACAGCCGAAATAGCAGCCCCTCAGGGCTGCGCCGGCGGATGGGAATGGATTTCTGACAAATCTGCGCCGTCAATCGTGGACAAAAAAGTTTTGGTCAGATTATCAAAGTGAGCTTTAGCGAACGTGAGCGCGAATCGGGAGCGCAGGCTCTGCGCCGCGAATCGGGTGTGCAAGCCTTGCACCTGCGCCGCGGATTTTTTACTTTACATTATGGGAAGAATATAGTAGAATAGAATAAAATAATATAAACAACAGGAGTGTGTGGATATTATGGAACCAAAATATAAAAGAGTTCTTTTGAAGCTTAGCGGTGAGTCTCTTGCAGGTGCAGAGAAACATGGTATTGATTTCGATACCGTGCTTAGCTTTTGTAAGCCGATCAAAAAATTGAACGAGATGGGAGTTCAGGTCGCTATCGTTGTGGGCGGCGGAAACTTCTGGAGAGGTCGTTCAAGCGGAAAAATGGACAGAACAAGAGCTGACCATATGGGTATGCTCGCAACTACTATCAATGCTCTCGGTGTGTGTGATGCACTTGAACAGCTTGATATGGAGGTTCGTGTGCAGACGGCTATCTCAATGCAGCAGGTGGCTGAGCCTTATATCAGAAACAGAGCTATACGTCATCTTGAAAAGGGCAGGATACTTGTTTTTGGCTGCGGTACCGGTAACCCCTTCTTCTCAACAGATACAGCTGCTGCTCTGAGAGCTGCTGAGATCGAAGCAGATATCATACTCAAAGCAACAATGGTAGACGGCGTTTATGACAGCGACCCCAAAACAAACCCCGATGCTAAGAAATTTGATAAGGTATCATTCAGTGATGTACTTAAGTATGATCTTAAGGTAATGGATAGTACCGCCGCTGCAATATGCAAGGACAATAATTTGCCGATAATCGTTTTCAGCCTTGATAACCCCGATAATATAGTTTCTGCTGTGTGCGGAGAAAATGTGGGTACTCTGGTTGAACAGTAAAAGACCTGAGGGTGTATGTCACATATTGTGAATACATCCTTGAAATAAATCCATAATAAACGGAGGTAAGCGCAATGCAAACTGTTATTAAAAACACAGACGAGAAAATGAACAAGGCTGTACATCATCTTGAAACAGAGTTTTCGGAGATCCGTGCAGGCCGTGCAAACCCTGCTGTTCTTGACAAGGTGAAGGTGGATTATTACGGTGCGCCCACCGCAATAAACCAGCTTGCCGCTGTTTCTGTGACAGAAGCAAGAACACTGATTATCCAGCCCTGGGACGCTTCAGTGCTTCGCAGCATTGAGAAAGCTATTCAGACATCGGATATCGGTATCAACCCTCAGAATGACGGTAAGGTGATAAGAATGATCTTTCCGCCGCTGACAGAGGATCGCCGTAAAGAGATCGTAAAAGAGATAGCAAAAATGGGTGAGGATGCAAAGGTAGCAGTACGTGCCGCAAGACGTGAGGCAATGGATAAGCTTAAATCCATGAAGAAAAAGAGCGAGATAACTGAGGACGATCAGAAGGATGGCGAGAAGAAGATACAGGATATCACCGACAAACACATAAAGAACATAGACAGCCTTACTGATAAGAAACAGAAGCAGATCATGGAGATCTGATAAGCAGTTCAGCAATATCAATAGAATATCTCGGCGGAGGATATCCGCCGGGATATAGTATTGTTTCTCTCATGTATCCGGAATAGAATTTTCCGGATGCGTAAGAGAAACAATATGATGTTTTTGGTATAGCGCCAACAGAAAAAATATTGTTATGACAGGCGCATGATGGAATAGTCTCTTTTGAAAAACTGTAAGAGGTGATGCTGCTTGAAAAATGATAAAACAAAAACAGATAAAATGAATATATATATGCCGGAGCACGTAGGCATTATAATGGACGGAAACGGAAGATGGGCAAAAAAAAGAGGACTTCCCCGTCCGGTAGGTCATACATACGGAGCTAAGACATTTAAGGATATAACAAGATATATCAGTAAACAGGGGGTAAAGATACTTACTCTCTATGCCTTTTCTACCGAAAACTGGAAAAGACCCCTTGAAGAGGTCAATGCTATAATGAAAATATTCCGTCAGTATCTGCATGACGCTTTGACGGATTTCCGTGAGGACGATATAAAAGTAAAATTTATAGGCGACCGCTCCGCCTTTGATGAAGATATGATAAACCTTATAAACGAAACAGAGGAGATTTCCGAAAAACGACAGGGTATGCTTCTGAATATCGCAATGAACTACGGCAGCAGAGATGAGATAGTTTACGCTGTAAAGAGGCTTTGTGCAGACGTGAGAGATAATAAGCTTTCTGTTGATGATATAACTCATGAGGAAATATCTGCAAGGCTTTACACTTCAGGTCTGCCTGACCCTGACCTCATCATCAGAACAGGCGGAGAACATCGTCTTAGCAATTTTATGCTTTATCAGGCGGCTTATTCGGAGTTTTATTCCACAGATACTCTCTGGCCTGATTTCAGCCATGATGACTTTGATAAAGCCGTTATGGAATACAATAAAAGAAACAGAAGATTTGGTGGTGTCTGAATGGGTAAAAGGCTTTTGGCGGCTGCAATAGGTGTGCCGCTTGTATTGTTGTTTGTTTTTTTCAGCAAGTCCTTTCCGATACTTATAGACATCGCCGTTGCGATAATTTGTTTTATGTGTGTCGGAGAGTTTTGCGCTGCTACCGGAAGGCTGAAATACTGGCAGCTCAGCATACCAAGCCTTCTGTATGCCGTTATGTTTCCGCTGCTGTACTTTTCTCCGGTTTCATTATTATTAAGATATCTTTATTCTGGTATAATGCTGTCAATGCTTATTTTCTTTCATAAGAAAATAACATTCCGGTCGTTTGCATATGTTTACAGTATTACCATTGTAGTGACCTATTCAATGACAGCAATCATAAATATGAGACTTTTGGAGCCTGAGCTTGGGTCGTTCTATTTTGTACTCAGTCTCGGACTTCCATGGATGGCGGATATCGGCGCATTTTTTGCCGGAAGCTATTTTGGTAAGCATAAGCTTTGCCCTGAGATAAGCCCGAAAAAAACAGTTGAAGGTGCTGTGGGCGGAGTGATACTCTGCATGGGTGCGACCTGTCTTATCGCTCTTATCTTCAATGCGCTGCTTTATAATAACAGTGCGGACATCAATTATCTGGCACTCGTTACAATGGCGTTTCTTGGTTCGTTTGTATCTATTTTAGGAGATCTGAGCTTTTCGGTCATAAAACGATACTTCAAAATAAAGGATTATGGCTTTATAATTCCCGGACACGGAGGATTTCTTGACAGATTTGACAGTGTGGTTTTTGTATCCCCGTTTATATATATATTTACTAAGTTTTACACAATCATTTTTTATCCACCATTTTATTTATGAATGGAAGTGTCTGAAATGACAAAAAATATTTCTGTGCTTGGTTCTACAGGTTCTATAGGAGTGCAGACTCTTGAGGTCGCAAGGATGCACGGTCTTCGTGTATGCGCACTGACGGCAAACAAAAACGCCGGTCTTATTGAAGAACAGGCAAGAGAGTTTCACCCCCATGTGGCTGCGCTGCTTGACAGGGAAGCAGCTTCAAGACTCAGAGCCGCACTGCGTGACACTGATATAAAAGTCCTTGAAGGGGAAGAGGGAATTGAAGAGGCTGCACGGCAGGAACAGGCAGATACCGTTGTAAACGGCATTGTTGGACTTGCAGGGCTGATGCCGACTCTTTCTGCTGTACGGGCTGGTAAAAATCTTGCGCTTGCAAATAAAGAGACACTTGTCGCAGGCGGTGAGATAGTAAATACAGAGATAAAAGAACATGGGGTAAAGCTTTACCCTGTAGACAGCGAACATTCCGCTGTATTCCAGTGTTTGCAGGGCTGTCCTCAAAACGCATTGAAGAAAATAATCCTTACTGCATCCGGTGGTTCATTTTATGGAATGACAAGGGATGAATTAAAGAATGTGACTGTTGAGCAGGCACTCAGACACCCGAACTGGAGTATGGGTGCAAAAATAACCATAGACTCTGCTACAATGATGAACAAGGGACTTGAAATAATAGAAGCGTCAAGGCTTTTTGATGTTCCTGAGAGTGATATAGATGTGCTCATCCACCGTGAAAGCATAGTACACTCTATGATACAGCTGAAAGACAATTCTGTTATCGCACAGCTTGGCGTGCCGGATATGCGCATACCCATACAATATGCCCTTACATATCCTGAAAGGCTGCCATCCCCTGTAAAGGAACTCGATCTGGCTGAGGTTTCTTCACTTTCCTTTGCACGTCCGGACAATGATACCTTCACTTGTATGTCTATTTGCCGTGAAGCTCTGAGACTCGGAGGGCTGTATCCTGCCGTTGCCAATGCTGCAAACGAAGCTGCGGTACAGCTTTTTCTTGAAGGAAAGATACCTTTCCTGAAGATAGCGGATATTGTGGGTGATGAAGTCTCTGCCTTCAGCCCAGGAAATGATAGTCTTACACTTGAAACAATCAAAGCTGCTGACAGTGAGACAAGACAGAGGGTATTCAGCCGCTTTCAATGATTTGTACAGGTAATTATTAATTACATTTATTATAAATAGTTTTCCAGAATACAATATGTGGAGATGATCGTTATACAGACTGCATTGCTTATAATTATCGGTATATTGATTTTTGAGCTGATAATTTTTATTCACGAATTCGGACATTTCATTACCGCAAAGAAATGCGGTGTAAAAGTAAACGAGTTTGCTCTGGGAATGGGTCCAAAGCTAATAAAGTTCCAGAAGGGCGAAACCCTTTATTCCCTCCGGCTTTTTCCCATAGGCGGCTTCTGTTCTATGGAAGGCGAGGACGAGAAAAGCGAGGATGACAGGGCATTCGGCAACAAGGCTGTATGGAAGAGAATGATAATAGTTGTAGCAGGAGCTGTTATGAATATCATTCTCGGTTTTATTCTCATGATGATAATACTGATACCCTCAAATCGTTTTACCTCACATACAGTTGCAATGTTCACAGAAAACGCAAAGACCTCTTCATCACTGAAAGTGGGAGATGAGATAACGTCCATAAACGGATACGGGATAAGCACCGCGATGGATATGAACTTTGCCTTTGCAACAGCAAAGTCCAATGATATGCAGTTCACCGTAATTCGTGACGGCAAGAAAGTAGACCTTGAGCACGTTGTTTTCGGTATGACAAAAACAGATGAAGGCAAAGAAATTATCCAGCTTGATTTCAGGGTGGAGCCAATAGAGAATAATTTCCTGACCCTTATGCAGCAGACTTTCCTGCAAACCTGTTCCACAGTCAAAATGGTATGGGCAAGTCTCTTTGGGCTGGTAACCGGACAATTCGGGTTCAATGAAGTAGCAGGACCTATAGGCATGACATCAGCGATTACTCAGGCGACAGCCGAAGGACTTGAAACAAGCTTCTGGGACGGGCTTAGCAACCTGATATATATTATGATGATAATTACAGTAAACCTTGGTGTTGTAAACCTTCTGCCCCTTCCTGCCCTTGACGGAGGAAGACTGGTTTTCCTCATAATAGAAGCCATAAGAAGAAAACCCATAAAGCCCGAACACGAGGGCTGGGTACACGCAATAGGCATGGTAGTTCTGCTGTTGTTTATGGTAGTCGTATCCATAAACGATGTAATACGATTGTTCTCTTAGGAACTGAATAATAGATTTGAAATGTGGAAAGTGGAATGGAATTATATATTTAGCTTTAAGCTTTCCATCAACAAATACGAAACGGAGGTAAGGTCATGAACAGGAGAGTCACGAAAAAGATAGCGGTAGGAAATACGTTCATCGGCGGAAATTCTAAAATATCGGTACAGTCTATGCTCAATGTTCCTTCTACTGATGTAGAGAACAGTGTCCGACAGGCTGTGGAGCTTGAAAAAGCAGGCTGTGATATTATCAGGATAGCTGTTCCTGACCTTGATGCCGTTAAGCTTATACCTGCAATAAAAAAAGAAGTGTCTGTACCTATAGTTGCAGATATCCACTTCAATTATAAGATAGCGCTTGAAGCGGCGGCGGCAGGTGTTGACAAGATACGCATAAATCCCGGGAATATAGGCGATGATGACAGGGTGCGTCAGGTGGCTGAGGAATGTAAGCTCCGGAACATCCCGATAAGAATAGGCGTAAACTCCGGTTCACTTGAAAAGCATATACTTGAAAAATACGGAAAGCCCACCCCTCAGGCACTTTGTGACAGTGCTATGTATCATGCTTCACTTCTTGAAAAGTTCGATTTTGATAATATCGTTCTGTCTATGAAATCCTCAAATGTAGATTTTATGAAGCAGGCATATACCCTTGCCGCTCAGCAGTGCAGTTATCCCCTGCATCTTGGAGTAACGGAAGCCGGAACAGAGCGTATGGGTATTATAAAGTCCTCGATAGGCATAGGCAGTCTTTTGCTTGACGGCATCGGCGATACCATACGTGTGTCCCTGACTGACGAGCCGGTTAAGGAGGTATATGCCGCAAAGGATATACTTAAAGCACTGGGGCTGAATGATGAGGGCGTGACCTTCATATCATGTCCCACCTGCGGACGCACAAGAATTGACCTTATCGGGCTTGCAAATCAGGCAGAGGAGAAACTCAGGAATTGCAGGAAAAACATTACCGTCGCAATAATGGGATGTATCGTAAACGGACCCGGAGAAGCAAGAGAGGCTGATATAGGCATTGCAGGCGGAGACGGTGTCGGTCTTATATTCAAAAAAGGCGAGATAATCAGAAAAGTACCTGAGGATATGCTCCTTGATGAGCTTCTGAAAGAGATAGACAACATGGATACATAACTATATTAATGAATACTTAAGACTTAAAACTGAAGAATGAATAATATCGGTACGTTTTCGATAATATGAAAACGAATTATAGTAAGTGTTTTTCTAATCAAAGCTGTAAAAGGATAAATTCAGTTTTTTTAGGAAAGGGGTCCGGGGGAGAAACTGCCCGCACAGACAAAGTCAACGGCGAATAAAAGAGGGAAGAGACAGTGGAACGATTCTGGGAATTTTTAGGGAAATATGTAAGCTTTGATAAGCTGCCCAAAAGCCTGATGGAAGGCATAATAACAGATGTTAAGCTAAACTCCGGAAACAGAGCGATGAATATCTTCGCAACGCTTTCGAAGCTTGTTGATAAAGAAATACTTTTTGAACTGGAAAGGTCAGTGTGTACGAGTCCGCTTAATTTCTCCCAGTGCCATATATATCCGAAATATGACGGGGAGCTTTTTTCTGAGGAGTATTACCCTCAGCTTAAAAAGGAGCTTAAACGCAGGTATGCAAGCCTCAACGGTACGCTGAATGACTCAAGCGCAAAAATCGACGGAGATGACTTTATTGTCTATCTTCAGCATGGCGGCAGGGATATTCTTTTGCAGCAGGAGTTTGATAAACACCTAAGAGAGCTTATCAAAGAGGAGTTTGGTCTTTCGTACCGGATAGTGCTTGACGGAGTTGTTAATATCGACCCGGATAGTCAGACATATATTGAACAGCAGAAAATAAACGAGGAAAAAGCTGTCAGGGAAGCTCAGATAGCTGCGCAGGAACAATACGAAAGTATGATGAAAACCGCCAATGAACAAAAGGCGAAGTATGCGCCGAAGAAAGTGGAGGGTAAGACCTCTGTTCCGTCAGAGATAGAGATACGTGAGGGAGCGGCACTTCTGCCATGCTTTATACCGGAAAGCTCTACAGCCATATACGGCGGAAATGTCAAGGGCGATTTGTTCAGGCTGAAGAATATCTCTCCTGAGTCCGGAAGAATAGTTTTCTGGGGCGAGATATTCTCAATAGAAATTAAGGATACAAGAGACAACAAAAGAAAGATAATTTCAATTAACATAACAGACTATTCAGGTTCGGTGACAGTAAAGGTAATAGACCTGAACGAGAAATTAAAAGGAGTGCTTGAGCTTAAAACAGGTATGGCAATACTTGTAAAGGGTGACGCTCAGCTTGATAAATACGAGCATGATATTACAGTCATGGCTTCTGCGATATGCAGAGTTGCAACACAAAAGGTTGTAGATAAAGCGGAGAAAAAGCGTGTGGAGCTGCATATGCACACAAATATGTCAGCTATGGACGCTGTTACAAGCGCAGGTGACCTTGTGAATCGTGCGTATTCATGGGGTATGCCTGCTGTTGCAATAACAGACCATGGTGTTGCGCAGGCATATCCTGATGCTATGAACGCCTGTGACGCTATCAACAAAAGCGGCGGCAAGTTCAAAGTTATATACGGCGTGGAGTCCTATTTCATAAACGATGAAGCTTCAAGTGCAGTAGTGGGGGATACAGATAAGCCCCTTGACGGCGAGTTCATAGTCTTTGATATAGAGACTACCGGTCTTAGTGCTTTGCAGGAAAGAATAACAGAGATAGGTGCCGTAAGAATGTGCGGCGGCGAGATAAAGGATACCTTCTCAACCTTTGTTGACCCGGAAAAGCATATTCCTGAGAAGATAACGGAGCTTACAGGAATTGACGACTCAATGGTATCAGGCGCTCCGAAAGAAAAAGAGGCTGTACAGAAATTCCTTGATTACTGCGGCGAAAATGCTGTTGTTGTGGCTCACAATGCTTCATTTGATACATCATTTATCAAGACTGCTGCGGAACGTCACAGTCTTAAATACGACCTTACACATATTGATACACTTGCAATATCAAGGGGTATCTTTCCACAGCTTTCAAAGCATAAGCTTGATGTTATCGCAAAGCACCTCAAGCTTGGCAGCTTCAACCATCACAGAGCCTGCGATGACGCAATGATGCTTGCAAAGATATTTCAGGTGATGCTCACAAAGCTTCGTGAAGAGTACAAAACTCAGAATATATCAGATATCTCAAAGGCTCTTCCTAAGCCCAGTATCAAAACATATAAATATTTTCATCAGATACTCCTTGTAAAAAACCAGCTCGGACTTAAAAATCTTTATAAGCTTATTTCAAAGTCACATCTTGACTTTTTCTATAAGAAACCTCTGCTCCCGAAGTCAGAGCTTGAAAAGCTCCGTGACGGTCTGATAGTCGGAAGTGCCTGCGAAGCAGGAGAGCTTTACAGAGCGATACTTGACGGAAAAAACCGTGAGGAGCTGAAAAAGATAGCCGCCTTTTACGACTATCTGGAAATACAGCCTGTGGGCAACAATATGCACCTTGTGCGTGAGGGCAGGGTAAAGGATGTTGAGGAGCTTAAAAACAACAACAGGCTGATTGTAGAGCTTGGTGATGAACTGGGACTTCCTGTTGTTGCTACCTGTGACGTTCACTTTATGGACCCGTATCAGAGCGAATACAGAAAGGTGCTTTTAGCTTCGCAGAATTTCTCTGATGCAGAGGAACAACCGCCCCTTTATTTCCGTACAACTGCCGAGATGCTTAAGGAATTTGAATATCTTGGCAAGGAAAAAGCCTATGAGGTGGTCGTAACAAATACCAATTATATATCAGATATGATAGAAACTATACGCGCCGTTCCAAAGGGAAACTTTCCGCCATTCATTCCCGGTGCGGAGGAAGAGCTTACAAGCATTACATGGGAACGCGCGAAAAAAATGTACGGCGACCCTTTGCCTGAAATCGTACGCGCAAGAATAGAAAAGGAATTGAACTCTATTATTTCAAACGGCTTCTCAGTATTGTACATGACAGCTCAGAAGCTTGTTGCAAACTCCAACGAGCATGGATATCTTGTGGGTTCCAGAGGTTCTGTAGGTTCTTCATTTGTTGCTACGATGTCCGGTATTTCAGAGGTAAATCCTCTTTGTCCGCACTACGTCTGCCCGAAATGTCAGAACTCGGAATTTTTCGATGACGGCAGCTACGGCTCAGGCTTTGACCTGCCGCCGAAGAATTGCCCGAACTGCGGAACAGAATATATCCGTGACGGACACGACATCCCATTTGAGACGTTTCTGGGCTTTAAGGGAGATAAGACCCCTGATATCGACCTTAACTTTGCAGGTGAATACCAGAGCCGCTCCCACAGATATACGGAAGTCCTGTTCGGAAAGGAAAATGTGTTCAAGGCAGGAACCATCGCAACCGTAGCGGAAAAGACTGCCATAGGCTTTGTAAAAAAATACGCCGAAACTACGGGTTTATCCATAAACAGAGCTGAGGAACTAAGACTTGCCGCCGGATGTACCGGTGTACGCAGAACGACAGGTCAGCACCCCGGAGGCATGGTAGTTGTTCCGAGAATGAATGATGTATATGAGTTCTGTCCTATACAGCATCCTGCCAATGACCAGAAAACAGACAATATAACCACCCACTTCGATTTCCATTCCATACATGATACGGTGTGTAAGCTTGACGAGCTGGGACACGATGTTCCTACGATATATCGTTATTTAGAGGAATATACCGGTATAGACGTTATGAACATTTCAATGAGCGACCCACAGGTCATGTCGCTGTTTACATCTACCGAAGCTCTGGGCGTTACACCGGAGGATATCGACTCTCTTACGGGAACGTTTTCTTTGCCGGAGGTAGGTACGAATTTCGTCCGTCAGATGCTGATAGAAACTCAGCCAAAGACCTTCTCCGACCTGCTTCAGGTATCGGGACTTTCACACGGTACGGATGTGTGGATAGGAAATGCCTCTGAGCTTATTGCAAAAAAGATATGTACTATTTCTGAGGTTATCGGAACCCGTGACAACATAATGGTATATCTTATGCACAAGGGACTTGAACCGGATATGGCGTTCAAAATAATGGAAATAGTGCGTAAGGGAAAGGCAACAAAGCTCCTGACAGAAGACCATATAAATGCCATGAAAGAACACAACGTTCCACAGTGGTACATTGACTCCTGTATGAAAATAAAATATATGTTCCCGAAAGCCCACGCAGCCGCATATATGATAGCTACACTTCGTCTTGGCTGGTACAAGGTGCATAGAGCTAAGGAATACTATGCAGCATACTTTACCGTAAGAAGCGATGATTTTGACGCTGCGCTGGTATGCAAGGGCAAAGCAGCTGTAAAAAATAAAATGCAGGAAATCAATACAAAAATACAGAAAAAAGAAGCCAGTGCAAAAGAGTCCGCTACATATGCTACCCTTCAAATAGTAAACGAAATGCTTGCAAGGGGCATAGAGGTATTGCCCATAGATATATACAAATCAGATGCAAGGAAATTCCTTGTGGAAGGCGATAAAATAAGACTGCCGTTTTCTGCACTGTCCGGCGTGGGTGAGTCCGCTGCATTGAGCCTTGCACAGGCAAAGGAGGATGGAGAATTCACCTCCATTGAGGATTTCCAGCAAAGAGCTAAAGTGTCAAAGACAGTTATAGAGCTTCTTAAAGAAATCGGTGCTTTTGCTGACCTACCCGAAACGAGTCAGCTGACATTTATGTGACCTTCAGATAAATCAAAAGTACAATGTGCAATAGTATTTCTGAGGGATACAAAAAATAAGGAGATGTGAAAAGTGATATTGTCGGATAGTACCATAAAGAAAATGCTTGAAGAAAAGACCCTCGTAATAGACCCGATAGACGATATGAAAATACAGCCTGCCAGTGTTGATATACGTCTTGGAAACACCTTTAGTATAATAGAGGATACTCCGACAGGAATTATCACAATGGATAAGCCCATAACCTACAAGACCATACAAACAGACACCTACTTATTACTTCCGGGTCAGTTTGTGCTTGCAACCACAATGGAGTATTTTGAGCTGCCTGATGACCTTACGGCATTTGTCGAAGGACGCAGCTCTCTTGGCAGGATGGGACTTTTCATACAGAATGCAGGTTGGGTAGACCCCGGCTTCAAGGGTGAGATAACCTTAGAGCTTTTCAATGCAAACAGGTGTGCAATAGAACTGCGCTCCGGCAGAAGAGTCGGACAGCTTGTCTTTGCCAAAATGGACAGAGCCGCAGACAGACCCTATAACGGAAAATATCAGGGACAGCGCGGAGCAACAGGTTCCAGAGTTTTCCTCGACAAAGAACAGAAAAAGTGAAAAGTAAATAGTCAGGAGTCAGGAGTACGTTTTCGCTTATGCGAAAACAATTATAGTAAGTATAATAAAAATATAGTAAGTATAATAAAAACTATGACTTCATACTGTACAGGCGCATAAAGTTGAGTAGGGAAAAGAAGTTATAAGTCCGGAGATAACAGCCGAAACAGCAGGCTCTTAGCCTGCGCCGGCGGATGGGGATGGTTGTCTGACAAGTCTGCGCCGTGAAACGCGGGCAGGAAGAGTTGAAGTCCGGATATCAGAGTGAGCTTTAGCGAACGCCGCCGCGAATCGGGAGCGCAGGCACGTCAATCTAATTCAGACATCAAAATGATACAAAGTTTAATAAGATGTCATTTTGAGCGTTAAGCGAATAATCTTTGAGTGACTTATGCACACTTTACTATGCCTGTCAGGTTTAATTAATTAGAAAAAACGCACTTTAAGCCCTTTCGGCAAGCTCAAGAAAGAAGGTTGATTCTGAAAAGTAACAAAATAATTTCCAAATTAGATTGACGTGGGAGCGCAGGCACGGAAATCAATTTTCAAAAAAGTAGAAAATGTGATATAATATTCGTATGAAA
>CAMHOE010000046.1 GCA_946186665.1 uncultured Clostridia bacterium
AACTATAGACGTAAACCGCCCGGTGCGTGACCGCACTGGACTATTTAACAACGCATAAACTATATGCGTAAACCGCCCGCGTCGTGCCCCATAGAGGGGCACTTTGGCTATTTCAGTATACATCTACAGCTTTTGCCGCAGAACGTGGAAAAAGGGTTATTCCCATACACCTTTCCTAAAACCGCTGAATATTTTCTTTATTGTCATAAACATTTCCTTAAATAATATCAAGAGATATGAGCAGCGGCGCAAGATATATCATCATCATACCGCACAAAGCCGAAAAGCCTGTCAGAAATTCCAAAGCAACCGATATTTTTTCCGGAATTTGAATCTTGCCTTGAAACCTGATATATACAGCTAACAGAACAATACCGATGATAGTAATGATAATTCCGGCAATAAAGCCTTTTGGTATCAGATATATTTCTATGCTGTTTTCTCCGGCAGGAAGTTCAAAAGCTGTCAGATCAGACAGTACTTTTTTTACCGGAACTTTATTGCCGTTTATTTTTACGGTAAGACCTTCATTGTAAGGGATTGAAAGCAGACAGTTCTTTTTGCTTTCGGTTTTTACCGTACCGGTGATACATTGACCGTTATAATGAAGATCAACACCGTTTGCGTTGCTGACAGCTTCTGACAGCAGATCAAGATCAAGCCCGAACACACCAAAGCTGTAACATCCTATCGTTTTATCAGCACTGATCTCTATCGTTACTGTTTCGTTTTCGTATTCGCCTAACTTCAAAAGTCCGTTCGCATCTGAATCCGGATATTTGCTTTTTATTGTTCTGCCGTTTACCTTTACGGATAATCCCTCAAAATAATCCTCTGACAGAGAATTAGAAAACCTGTCATAGCAATCCGCATACAGACTTTGTCTGCCGGATACGAAAACATCATACTTGACTTTTGCCCCATTTGAAAGCTGATACTTGTTGTTTGAATACGAAACACCGGTGCTTTTCTTTTTGTCGTAACCGTATTCCGTAATGAGCTTCTTATCAGTGTTAAATATGTTCTCAAAAAGATATTGCTGTATTTCAGCTCTTGTCATACCATCAGGAATTTCTGTGCAGCCGGAAAAATCATTATTGCATAGAACACCCAAGCCAAGATACGGAGATATGGTATTGATCGAATACTTACCGTTTGTGTAAACCGTATTATCTGTGGCATTCCCCTCAGTGATGTTATATTTGATGCAGTACAAAGCATTTGTCAGCTCTGTTCCTCCGGTGCTTCCGGATTTCATCCACACAGTACTGTAGCCAAAAAGACGCTGCATGACCATAAAATCATGGTCGGTGAGGGAAGTGTAATGACTGACAGACGGATAACCGAGCGCACCCGTCATATTATACTCAGCCGCCTTGAAATCTGTTTTGACTCTGTAAAAATCATCGTCCTGAATTTTATCGCTCATTTGCGAGAGGGAAACAAAATCTGTTGTCCTTTTCGGATTATTCACAGCAGGGCTTACCATATAGATCATAATGCTGTTCATACCCTCAACACAGCATAGGGTCACCAGCATGATTGCAAAAACCTGTTTCATAATAAGTCTCTTGCGGTAAAGGAGAAGAATTATCAGATAGCAGATTACGGCTAAAACAAATAGTCTTGCCAGTCCGTCAAGGGAGTCTTTCTTTCCCCAAAGCGTGGCAGTATAGTTTGTCAGTGTTTCATAGTCTTTTTCTGTCAGCTTCTTAGAAATGAAATAATACACATAGATCAGAGCAAAAGACAGAGGTATCAATATGTATTGTATTTTATACTTTATTTCAGTTCTTTCTTCACCTAAGCTGGTCAAAAAATCCGCACAGCATATAAGACCGATAAAGATGGTTATAAATCCGTATCGTGCCGGAAAGGACATATAGCTTCCAGTGTGCCACATGATGTTGACAGGTTCTATAAAAAACGGTATGAGAGTCAGCAGCAACAGCAGCAGATTTCTTCTGTACTCTTTTGATTTTTTTTCTCTGCATAAAAAACTTAATATCAATACACCGAAAATAAGCCCTGTGCAGAACAAAAGAGGTAATACTGTTTCGTATTTTGACAGAAAGCTTGAGTCCTGTAAAGTTTCCGAAACAGAGCCGAGCCTTCCGGACGTCCTGACCTGAAGCAGACTCGGCAGCCAGACCACAGCTGTTATCATTGCCGCAAGAAGAGAACCGGACAGGAATTTTACACAGACCTCACGGCGATGTTCCGAATACCTTTCTTCAACAAAATAGACCGTCATATACATCAGTATAAAAACAACGGCCATATAGCACAGGTAGAAATTCATTATTGTTATAGCTGATAACGAAATGGTGAATAAAATGTTTTTGCGTTCCTTTGTCAGTCTTTCCAGTCCAATCATGAGGATGGGGAACATATACATTACATCAAGCCACATGATATTCTGATAGAACATCATACCATATCCGCACAAAGCGTACATGATACAGAGAGGAACAGCAATCGTACTGCACACCGTTCTCTTACCGCACTTAAAATAAACTGCTGCTGTGAAAGAACATAGTGTCAGCTTCAATATGACCATGATATTGACAAAGTATATCATATCCTCCTTCGGAACAAATACTGAAAGCAAAGAAAACGGATTTGACAGAAAGAAACAGAATACACCCCAGAAGCTCATGCCGCCTGCATTGTGTATACTGAAAAGCAGACTGTCTTTTCCGCTTAACATATCTTTAAAGTCCATCAGCAGGGGGATACCCTGCTGATTCATATCGCACCAGGCAATACTGCCTTGTCCGAAGGGATACATATTACAGCTTTTGAAAACATACAGCATTACGGCTAAGGTCAGTAAAGGAGGCAGAAACAATGGATAGTATTTATTGATAGATTTTGTAAAAGCTTTCATTCGAGAATCTCTCCCTGCTCGTTGTACCAGATATCATTTGGGTCAATGTGGTTGCTTTCGGCTTCGTCAGGCAGTATTTCATCATCTTCAAAGAATTGCTCGTATTCTTCCTCAAGCACAAGGTCATAATCATCCGGCGGCGTTTCACTCATACCCGTCATTGTTTTTCTCAGCGTTTCAAGAAGAAGTTCACTGTTTATATCATCATAGTAATTTTCAATATTTTTTGTAACTCTAAGTGTATATATCGTTTTGCCGTCAGACCGGTGTTCAGCAACACCAACACCGCTGTATTCATATTCAGAGGTCTCGGAGTTGACTTGTGACACATTGACACTGACAAGTTTCACTTCATCTCCTATATGATTTTCTATTTTCCATATTTCGAAGATTTTTTCAGATGAAGCACATGTAACGACCGTCTTTTTTTCTATTTTATCATTTACAACATAATATATTTCAAAAGACATTTCTTCCAAAGCGACCTCGTCAGAATTCTCGAGCACAATAACCTCAGAGCTTGCTCCGAATGATTGCTGTCCTTCTGATGTATCTATATGTGAAACATCCTTGTTTGTATCACTCGTTCCGATTTCTGTTAAAGACTCATCAGGAGTTGCTTCTGAGCAGGCTCCGGCTGAATGCTGCTCTTCTGATTCAGCTGTCTGTGAAGTATCTGTGCCTGTATCGCTTGTTCCGGCTGTCTTTGAGGACTCGTCATGAGTTGTTTCTGAGCTTGCACCGCCTGCCCATTCCTCTTCGGATAGGTCTGTTTCAGAATCATCAGAACCTGACTTGTTTACATCGGAATTTGTATTGATCATTCCGCTGTTATTATTAATATTCTGCGAAACAACAATACTTGTGCAGGTTATGGCTATACAGGCGGCTAAGGAACCAATCGTTATTATCAGTTTTCTTTTTGGGCTTTTATTTTGTTTTGCTTTTTCAATCAGCTCATCGTCAACATTGCCAATGCTGTCAAATAAATCGAACTCCGTCATAATAGTCCCTCAGTTTCAAGTTTATCCCTCAGCTTGTTTCGTGTTCTCATCAGCATTACCTTAACTTTGCTTTCAGTAAAGCCAAAGCGTTTTGCTATGTCCTTTACAGACTCTGCATACCAATAACGGCAAAGGAACACTCTCTGCTCTGTGTCCTTCAGCCCATTTACAAAATGGCTGATAGTTTCGTCAAGCAGCTTTTTTTCCGCTTCTGTAGACGGATTGCCCCTTCGGGAAACACATTCTGATAATTCCTCAAAGACTTCTGCTATTTCACCGCCGCGTTTTTCTGCATTTTTTCGTCTCCATCTGTCAATAGAGAGCCTTCTTGTTATTTTACCGAGAAAGGTTTTTAAAACACTTGGTCGGTGAGGCGGCATACTGTTCCACGCAGACATATATGTATCATTCACACTTTCTTTTGAATCCTCTTCATTATGTAAGATACCGTAAGCAATGGAATAACAGTAAGTACCATATTGTTGCTCTGTTAAACTGATAGCCTGCTCGTCCCTGTTCCAATACAGCTCTATTATTTGTCCGTCATTCATAGCATATCCCTCCTCAGAAGTCCTTCTATATAACTACTCGCATTTTATCGAAACAGGTTACAGAGAAGGAAAAAGTGAATAGTGAATAACGAATAACGAATAGTGAATAGTTGTGGTACATTTTCGCTAAGCGAAAATGAGTTATAGTAAGTATAATATAAACTACAACTTCACACAGTATAGGCGCATAAATTTATGGGGAAGGGAACTGTATATCCGGATAAAACAGCCGAAACAGCAGCCCTAAGGCTGCGACGGCGGATGGGGGATATTATCTTTACAAGTCTGCGCCGTCAATCGCGGACAGGAAGAGTTTCGGTCATAATAACAGAGTGAGCGCAAGCGAACGCCAGCGCGAATCGGGAGCGCAGGCTCTGCGCAGATTGACATAAAAACAACACTGTGCTAATATGGAGTCAAACATATTATGACAAATATATTATTGACTGCGGTATATAATATTTGCAATTGCTGTAGCGTGAATTGATATTGTGCGGAAGAATTACAAATATAAATATATCGGGGTGGTTTTTTGAAGGTAAGTGAGCTTGCAGCAAAACATTCATACCGACATATCACTGTCGGAAGCAACACGAAAAAGCTGATTTTACAGCTTGCGTTTTTCGGCTGCGGCTTTGTTGCAGCAGCCGGCTCGGTGTTCGGAGCATATTCTCCCTTCGGTATATCCGTTACGGCAGCTGTGCCGTTCTCGGGAGTGTTCTCTTCACTTGTGGGAGCCGTTTCCGGTTATGTGGTCTTTACGGGCGGCGGAAGCAATTTCCGGTATATTGCGGCTATGCTGGCTGTCATAGCTATACGATGGACGCTGAATGATATCAAAAAACTGAACAGACATTCCCTGTATTCAGCTGTTGTGTGCTTTGTTCCCACACTGGCAACAGGGCTTGCAGCTATGAGCGTCAGCGGGTTTGAAACAAAGCTTACGGTCATGTATGTACTGGAGGCTCTCTTGGGCGGTACGGCAGCTTATTTTTTCTCCCGTACCGTTGTTATCCTGAACGGTACAAAAACTCTTGGTATGCTTCTGCCACAGGAGGTTGCGTGTCTTGTACTCAGCGGCTGTATATTCATCCTGTCTCTGGCAGGAGTAACTATCGGGGATATCTCTCTGGGCAGGATAAGCGCAGTTTTCTGTATTCTTTTTGCAGCCCGTTACGGCGGTGTTGCAGGCGGTTCTATCGCTGGTATAGCAACAGGAATAGTTCTGAGTCTTTCATCAGCGGAGTTCTGGTTTTTAGGTGCTGCCTTCGCTTTCGGCGGGCTAATGTCCGGCTTGTTTGCAAATGCCGGCAGACTCGCCGCTGCTTCTGCTTTTCTTGTAAGCGCCGGTATAGCTTCTCTGCAATCGGGCGACCTTAGTATGACTATCACTATAATGTATGAATGTATTGCAGCATCTGTGGTGTTTCTTATTCTGCCAAAAAGTGCCGGAAACTTTATTTCTGCCGTTTTTACCACAAGCAAGACGGATGAGCATTGTGAGGGACTGAGAAATTCTATAATAATGCGTCTTGATTTCGCATCAAAGGCACTTGAAGATGTTTCGGAAGATGTAGAAGAGGTCGCTGAAAAGCTGTCAAGAGTAGTTACGCCCACGCTTGACAGCGTATATAAAAAGGCGGTTGATTCAACCTGTGAAAAATGCGGCCTGCGTGTTTTCTGCTGGGAGCGCCGTGAAGGCGTTACACTGGAATCCTTTGACTATGTCAGTGACAAGCTGAGAAAAAACGGAAGCATAAAAGCGGATGACTTCCGTGATGACTTCCGCAGAAAATGCTGCCGAAGTTCAGAAATGGCTATGGCAGTAAACAGGTGTTACAAAAACTATCTTTCCTCCGAAGCCGCATCTAAGCGTGTGGATGAGATACGCACCGTTGTTGCCGGACAATTCTGCGGTCTGAGCGATATCCTCAGTGAAATGGCAGACGAATACGAAAACTATGACTTTTTTGACAACGAAACATCAGACAAGATATTTATGAAGCTGAAAGAGTTAGGTCTTATCCCGACAGACGTAAGCTGTCATGTGGATAATTTCGGAAGAATGACTGTAGAAGCGGAAATATATGATGATGACCGCAAGAAACTCAGCCGTGCGCTTCTTGTTCATGAAATATCAAAAATATGCGGCAGACGTTTTGACTCACCAAGCATAACGGCAGCATTCGGAAAATGCCGTATTGTTCTCTGTGAAAAGCCATGCTTTGATGTGGAAATAGCTTCAAGTCAGCATATCTGCGGAAGCGGTCTGCTGTGCGGAGACAACCTCAGGTATTTCAACGACGGCACGGGCAGGATGATAGCGATACTTAGTGACGGTATGGGTACAGGCGGCAGAGCGGCAGTAGACAGCGGTATGGCTGTAAGCATTATGTCAAAGCTCATAAAAGCAGGGTTAGGCTTTGACTGTTCTGTAAAAGTAGTAAACTCTGCACTGCTTGTAAAATCCGAAGATGAATCCCTTGCCACTCTTGATATAGTATCAACAGACCTCTACACAGGTGTAACAGACTTTATGAAAGCAGGCTCCGCCATTTCCTTTATACGCAAGGACGGAGAAATGTACCGTGTTGATACTCCCTCGCTTCCCATAGGGATACTTCCGGAAGCCGGATTTGCCTACACGGAGGATACCCTCTCTCCCGGTGATATCATAGTCATGGTATCGGACGGTGCGCTTTCCAGCGGTGAAGAATGGATAGAACGCATTATAATGAAGTGGGAGGACAAAAGTATGCAGGATCTGGCTCATCTTATAAATGATGAAGCGACTGCACGCCGCTGTGACGGTCATGATGACGATATCACCGTGATATCAATGCGCCTTACTTCCCGTTAGAAAGGATTTGTCCGGTTTGGCGCGGATGCTTTATAAAACGTGTTTTCAGACATATTCATATTGACAATTCATTATTTTATTTGAAATTACAAATCGATGCTCTGTATCTGGAAGGTAAATTATGGACGTTAAAAATAAAAAGAAAAACAAAAGCAGAATAAGCATGATACTCTTTATCATTATTACTCTTGCGCTCGCAGCAGCTATGTTTGTTGCAGGCTTCTTTTTGACGAGCCGTTTCAAAAATACAATAACCAAAGCCTACAATACTGCATTCAACACTATAGAAAACCGTATAGACAATTATAAGAATAATATACAGCACGATGTCATTGATGAGCTTTCTGAACTTGCGAAAGAAAAGGAAGATACTGAAGAAAGCAGCGTCGACAGCAGTGAGGAAGGAATACAGGATAATGACAGTGAAGCGGCTGAAGGAGAGAAATCAGGGAAGCCTGACTTCAGTGAGTCGTCACAACCGAATGATTCGGAGGTTGCAGGAAAGGTGGATGGGGAAGCCCCTTTTTCCTCCATGTAACTGTTCCTTCAAAAGCAATTTCCGTGTGAAAGATGGCAAACGGAAATTGCTTTTTAAAATCGGGTTTGTAGGGCTGTCTGATGTTTTACATACCGACAGCTCTTTTAAAAACCTTTATCACAAGGAGAAAATATTCAGCGGCTTTAGGAAAGGGTTATTCCCCATGTGGCGGTCCTTGTAAAAGTGAAAAGTGTTTACGAGTAAAAGAGGAAGGATTTAGTTGATTTACGGGAAATAATGTGTTATAATGTTTTGGAATACATTTAGAAAGGATCAAGAGGTGGGTCTCAATGGGAATTAAAACATGGTTCAGCGGACGAAACAGCCGCAAGGAACTGAAAAAGATTCAGCCCTTAGTGGATAAGGTTCTGGGTCTTGAAGAGAAATATAAAGAATTTTCTGATGAAGAGCTTCGTGCAGAAACAGATCGTTTTAAAGAAATGTTCGCACAAGAGGGTATAGATGCAAAAAAGAAGGAGCAAATACTTGATGAGATACTGCCGGAAGCTTTTGCAGTGTGTCGTGAAGCATCGTGGCGTGTGCTTGGCATGAAGCACTTTCCGGTACAGATCATTGGCGGTATTATTCTGCACAGGGGCCGTATAAGCGAGATGAAAACCGGTGAAGGTAAAACTCTTGTGGCTACCCTTCCTGCGTATCTTAATGCTCTTGCAGGAGACGGTGTTCATGTTGTTACAGTCAATGAGTACCTTGCAAAGCGTGACGCTGAATGGATGGGCAAGATATATCGTTTTCTCGGACTGACTGTCGGAATACTTCAGCACGACTGTACCAATGAACAGCGTAAGGTGGCATATAACTCCGATATTACATACGCTACCAACAACGAGCTTGGATTTGACTATCTGCGTGATAACATGGTGGTTTATAAGGAAAATAAGGTGCAGAGAGGTCATGCGTTTGCAATTGTGGATGAAGTGGACTCTATCCTTATAGATGAGGCGAGAACTCCCCTTATCATTTCCGGTCAGGGCGATAAGTCGACCGACCTTTACGAAAGAGCAGACGCTTTTGCTAAGTCTCTTAAATATAAAAAGATCACCGAGACTGACTCTAAAGTGGATAATGATGATGAGTACATAGAGGAAGGTATAGACTATATCGTTGATGAAAAAGCAAAAACCGCTACCCTGACACCTGTCGGAGTAAAAAAGGCAGAAGCTTATTTTGATATAGAAAACTTCTCTGACCCTGAAAATATTACAATACAGCACCATGTAAATCAGGCTATCAAGGCTAACGGCGTAATGAAGAGAGACAGTGAATACGTTGTAAACGAAAAAGGCGAGGTAATTATCGTTGATGAGTTTACAGGACGTCTCATGTACGGCAGACGCTATAACGAGGGTCTGCATCAGGCGATAGAAGCAAAAGAGGGCGTTAATGTACAGCGTGAGAGCAAGACTCTTGCAACTATCACATTCCAGAACTTCTTCCGTCTGTACAGCAAGCTTTCCGGAATGACAGGTACTGCTATGACTGAGGAGACGGAATTCTCCGAAATATACAGACTTGACTGTATAGAGATCCCCACAAACAAGCCTATACAGAGACAGGACCTGCCGGATGCTATTTTCAAGACAGAAAAGGGCAAGTATATGGCTCTTATTGATGATATCATGGAAGCAAACAAAAACGGTCAGCCTGTACTGGTCGGCACCGTGTCTATTGATAAGTCTGAAGAGCTTAGCGATATGCTCAAGAAAAAGGGCATAAAGCACAATGTACTTAATGCGAAGCTCCATGCAAAGGAAGCAGAAATAGTTGCTCAGGCAGGAAAGCTCGGAGCTGTGACCATTGCAACGAACATGGCGGGCCGTGGTACGGATATCAAGCTTGGCGGTAATGATGAATTCCTTGCAAAGGCTGAGATGCGCCGTCTGGATTACTCTGAGGAGCTTATAGAAGAAGCTACCGGCTATGCAGAAACCGATGACGAAGAGATAATCAATGCCCGCGCAAAATACAGAGAGCTTCTTGAAAAATACAAAGTAGAGACAGAAGCTGAGGCAGAAAAGGTAAGAGAAGCAGGCGGTCTGTTCATTATGGGTACAGAGCGTCATGAGTCAAGACGAATTGATAACCAGCTCAGAGGACGTGCAGGACGTCAGGGCGATCCGGGTGCAAGCCGCTTCTATCTTTCTGCGGAGGACAACCTGCTCAGACTTTTTGCCGGTGACAGAATAGCCGCTATTATGGACAGGATGCCCGGAGATGAGGACACTGCACTTGAAAGCAAGCTCCTTTCAAATACCATAGCAAGCGCTCAGGCTAAGGTCGAAGCAAGGAACTTCAATATACGTAAGAGCGTACTTGATTTTGACGACGTTATGAACCGTCAGAGAGAGATCATCTATAAACAGCGTGATCAGGTGCTTGACGGAGAAAATCTTCGTGAAACTATCCTTAGGATGATACCGGATGCTGTTAAATCAAAGATAGAAGAGTATCTGCCGTTTGAAGAAAAGGACGAGTGGAACCTTAAAGGACTCAGAGAGTCTCTTAAGGGCTGGATAATTCCTGAGGATGACGAGGAGACTCTTGTATATACAACAGATGAACTGGAGTCTCTTGAAAAGGACTACCTTATAGAAATGCTCACAGAGAAAGCTACCAAAGAGTATGAGGAGAACGAGAAGCTTGTGCCTGAGGACACTATGCGTGAGCTTGAACGTGTATATCTGCTCAAAAATGTTGACAGCTACTGGATGGATCATATCGATGCAATGGATGAGCTTAAAAAGGGTATCCGTCTGCGTTCATACGGTCAGCATGACCCTGTTGTTGAGTACAGACTTGAAGGCTTTGATATGTTTGACGACATGATAAGGAGCATTCGTGAGGATACTATAAAGATGCTTCTTGTTATACCGAAGAGAGTAAGCCAGCGTTTGCAGCAGCAGGATGAGATGCGTCAGTTAGCTGTAAAGCGCGGCGCAAGCGGCAGAGCAAGAGCGGCAGCCCTTGCGGCTATGAATGCTCAGAAGTCTGAGCTTAAAGTGGAAGCTGATATAAAGCCTGAAATTTCTGCTGAAGAAACAAAGCCCGAAGAGCAGAAGGATCTTTCTGTAGAGCTTGAAGCAGATGCTTCTCCCTCAAATGATAAAACAGAAGAAGCAGTAGAAGAAGCAGCTACAGTAACAACAGAAGAAGACCTTTCATCTGAGAAGAAATATTCCGAAGAGGATGTACAGAAAGCAGCTGCGAAATTCATACAGCGTGAACAGGTAGCCAAGCCGACGGCTACAAACCTTGAAGGTGACGGCACAGCTGTTAACCGTACGGTTCACAAGAAGAAAATCGGCAGGAACGATCTCTGTCCCTGCGGCAGCGGCAAGAAGTACAAAAAATGCTGCGGTAAGAATGCCTGAGAGTTCTGATTGACTTTCCTTTTTACGGGTACAGTTTATCGTGCATTGTACTTTGTAAATTGCAAATTTTACATTACTAAGTAATTACTGTCCTGCTTTATCCGTAATTGGATAAGACAGGACAGTGAATTTTTATTCGGGAGGATATGATCATGAAAGACAATATCAAGAGATTTGTTTTGACAGCTGTAATAATGTGTTTTGCAGCAGCAGGTCTGACGGGCTGTTCGGGTGCAGATGAAAAGAGCTTAGATGATCGTTCGGAAGCTGTATCAGCTGTTTCTTCATCTGACGGCTCAGCTGCTGAGTCACAGGATGCAGCCAATGACCTGTCAGTAGATGAAAATTATGTTATGGCAGAAGGAGATCTGGACAGCGGTGTAAAGTACACACTTTATGCTTCGGGTAAGCTTGTGTTTGAGGGCAGCGGCAGTATAGAGGGCTTTGAGCTTTCGTCCGACAGCAAAAACAATGTTGTATCCGTTGAGATAAACGGCGGCATAACAACAATAGGAGAAGCTGCGTTTGCACACTTTGAAAATATGGAAAGCGTAGTAATTCCTGACAGCGTTGAAGTGATCGGCAATGATGCTTTCAACGGCTGCAAAAGTCTGAATGATATTTCTATACCCAAAAGCGTTACAAAAATCGGAATGAACGTTTTTGCGGATTGCACAGAGCTTAAGAATATCACTATACCCGTAAGCGTCACATACATAGGTTCCTATGCGTTTCTTGACTGGACGGAAGAACAGACCGTAACCTTTGAAGGACTGTACACTGCTCCGGAGGGCTGGAACGAGCTGTGGTACGAGGGCAGCAGCGCAACCCTTGTCTGGAATAGACAGTAACAGTGAATAGTGAATAGTGAACAGTGAATAGTGAATAGTTGTGGTGCATTTTCGCACAGCGAAAATGAATTATAGTAAGTATAATAAAAACAATGATTTCATACCGTACAGGCGCATATATTTGAGGGAGGGAAGAAACTGTTTGTGCGGAGAGTGCAGCCGAAACAGCAGCCCTCTGGCTGCGCCGGCGGTGCGTGACTGCACTGGACGACTTAACAACGTATCAACTTTTATCTGAGCTATCCGCGTCGCACTCCTAAGGGAGTGCTTTGGTTGTTGCTGTACACGTCTGCGACTATCTCCCACAACCAAAACCGCCCATAAGCGCACCGTAAGGGGCGTGTTGGGCGGAGAAACGCGGTCAGGAAAAGTTTCGGTTATATTATCAGAGTGAGCGCAAGCGAACGCCGCCGCGAATCGGCACCGGCAGCTTGCCGGCAAAAAGGGGTTGCATAATTGGAAATGTTGTGGTAATATAGATATAGACTTAATATGCTATTGACAAAAGAGTGGGGCGACCCGCTCTTTTATCATTAATTGCACACTTGTTTTTTAACTCATGTGACTGCCTTTTTGACTGTTTGTTGAAAAGACAGGATGTCAGAAAGAGGAGAGCTTATGGCAAAAAAAGACCAGAAGAAAGGAAATACTGTGGAAGCTGTGACGGAACTGGTGCAGCCCTTGGTTGAGAGCCTGGGATTGACACTCTGGGATGTTCGCTTCGTGAAGGAGGGTACTCTGTGGTATCTGAGAATATTCATTGATAAAGACAGCGGCGTTACAATAGAGGACTGCGAGACAGTGACCAGAGCAGTTGATGAACCGCTTGACAAGCTTGACCCTATAGAACAGAACTATATACTTGAAGTGTCGTCGCCCGGTATAGAAAGGGAGCTTATAAAGCCTGAGCATTTTGATGCCTTTCTTGGGGCTCCGGTGATGCTCAGACTTATCAGACCTGATGAGTCGGGTGTCAGGGATATAAAGGGCTCCCTGACAGCTCACGACAAGGATACTGTGACAGTCTTTGAAAACGGCAGCCATAGGGTAATAAAGAAAAAAGATACCGTATATATTAAACTGGATGACTTTGAGATGAACTAAGCTTATAACGGAGGTAAACGATGAGAAGCAAAAAAACCGCACCGGTAAAGGATAACAGAAATACAGAGCTTTATGATGCTCTTGCGCTAATGGAGAGGGAAAGAGGTATCCCTGTTGAGTTTATGCTCAGCCAGATACAGAAGGCTATTGTATCAGCCTGCAAGAATACCTATGGAGGAAATGAAGATGTCCTTATAAATATGGATCCCGATACGGGCATCTTTGAAGTTTACCTCAATAAAATCGTTGTTGAGGAAGTTGAGGACAAAAACAGAGAGATCGCGCTGGACGAGGCAAGAAAAATCAGATCCAATGCGATGCTTGAGGAAAGAGTGGGCATAAAGCTTGACCCTAAGGACTTTGGCAGAATAGCAGTACAGGTCGCAAGAAACATTATACGTCAGGGTATAAGAGACGGTGAAAAGGGACAGGCGCTCGCAGAGTATCAGAGCAAGCTTAAAGAAATAGTAACAGCAACTGTTGAACAGGTAGACCCCAAAACCGGAAATGCTACCCTCAGGCTCGGAAAATCTATTGCGGTTCTTCCGAAAAATGAGCAGATAAACGGCGAAGTGCTGGTGGAGGGTCAGCAGATAAAGGTGTATATATTGGATATCAAAACCGGAGGTAAGGAGCCTCGTGCGTTGATTTCCAGAACACATCCGGACCTTGTAAAGAGATTGTTTGAGTCTGAGGTGCCTGAGATATTTGACGGCATTGTAGAGATAAAGTCGATTTCCAGAGAAGCAGGCTCCAGAACAAAGATAGCTGTATTCAGCAAGGATGAAAATGTGGATGCTGTAGGCGCCTGCATAGGTCCGAGAGGTCAGCGTGTAGGTACGATAGTTGATGTGCTTGGCGGCGAAAAGGTGGATATCGTTGAATACAGCGATGACCCTGTCAAGTTTGTTTCCGCAGCGCTTTCTCCGGCAGAAGTAGTCAAGGTCGATGTAGATGCAAACGCAGAGAGAATATGTAAGGCAACTGTTCCGGACAGTCAGCTGTCTCTTGCGATAGGAAATAAAGGACAGAATGTGCGTCTTGCGGCAAAGCTTACGGGTTGGAAAATAGATATCCGTCCTGAAAGCGGCTTCTTCGGTGAGGATGAAGATGAGACAGAAAATGTAAAGGCGGAAGAAACAACTGAGGAGAACGCAGCAACTAAAGCTGAAAATACAGTAGCAGAGACTGTAGAAGAAAACATAGCTGAAGCTGAAAATGCAGAAGCAGAGAATGCTGAGGAAAACATAGCCGAAGCTGAAAATGCAGAAGCAGAGACTGACGGAGATAATACAGACGGCGAGGAATAATAAACGGCACATTGATGTGTGTTGGGAGGTGCTTTAATGAAACAGAAAAAGATACCAATGAGAAAATGTATTGGCTGTGGAGAGATGAAGGAAAAGAAGCAGTTGGTAAGAGTTGTTAAAGCCCCCGATGTCCTTGATGAAAACGGAGAGCTGCTGAAAAAGGGTGACATAAGTGTTGACCTTGGAGGAAAAAGCTCAGGCAGAGGCGCTTATGTTTGCAGAGATACTGAATGTCTTGCAAAGGCAAAAAAAGCAAGACGTTTTGAAAAGGCTTTTTCATGCAGGATACCCGATGAGATCTATGACAGGCTTGCAGAAGAGCTGTCAGAGCAGGTGTGATAGATAGGGTATATGTGCTGCCGAATGGAGGATGAAGCGGAAAATGAATGATAAACTGTTGTCCATGTTAGGACTGGCAAGGCGAGCGGGACGGCTCTCCTGCGGCTTTGACGCATCGGTGGATTCGATGAAAATCGGCAAGTCGGCTCTGCTGCTGCTTGCAAACGATCTGTCAGAAAGAACAGAGAGGGCTGTCAAGGCAAAGGCGGAGCAATACTCAGTAGGATATATTATGTGCGGCAGGGATATGAGTTCCATAGGTAATGCCATAGGCAAGAAAATGACAGGTATCATTTCCGTGAACGACAGCGGATTTGCAGAAAAGCTTAAGGCTCTTTGTGCAGAAAACAGACAGGAGGAATGTATTGATGATAAAATATAGATTGAGCGAGGTCGCTAAGGACCTTAATGTGTCCAATAAGGATGTCGCAGATGTTCTCAAGACCCGTATGAATATTGTAAAGAAGCCTGCGACTGTACTTACAGAAGAGGAGCTTAATGTAATATTTGAGCATTTTACACAGGCAAAAAGCGTGGCAAGCTTTGATGCTTACTTTGCATCTGCAAGTGAGAAGTCTGAGGATAAGACTTCTGAGGATAAAGCAGAGTCCGATGAAAAAGCAGAGTCCGATGAAAAAGCAGATAATGCTGAAAAGTCAGTAAGGTCTGACAAGCCTGCAAAGAGCGGTGAACGTCAGCCCAGACCTGATAAAGCCAAAAATGACAATAACCGTCAGAAGCCTGCACAGGACAGAAATAAAAACGACAGAAACCAGAAGCCTCAGAATGATAAGCAGAACAAAGACAGAAAGAACACTGAAAACAAGCCTCAGCCAAAACCCCAGAGCAAGCCGCAGCAGCCGGCTCAGACAGGCAATGCAGGCGCGCAGTCGGATAATAATGGCTTTGGCAGCAGAAATCGTGTAATAAATACCCGTTCGTCCAATGTGGATATTGAACGCTATAACGAAAAATATGACAGACTTGCAAGCGAGAAGATGCACAATGTCAATACCGTGAGCAAGCAGAAGATAACACAGCGCTCACAGCAGAAGGGCAAGCCCAGAAACTCCAGAAAGGAAACAGAGCAGGAAAGACTGCGTCGTATCGAAAAGGAGAGAAAGAGCAAGCCTATCACTGTACAGATACCCGATGAGATAACTGTCGGAGAGCTTGCGCTCAGACTTAAGGCAAGAGCCGGCGAGGTCATTACAAAGCTTATGGGCTTCGGTGTAATGGCAGCGGTAAATGATACAATAGATTTTGATACAGCGTCTCTTGTGGCTATGGAGTTCCATGCCAGAGTAGAGAAGGAAACTGTGGAAACTATAGAAGAGAAGATAATCGACGACAGCGATGATGACGATGAAAATCTGGTATCACGTGCGCCTGTAGTAGTTGTTATGGGTCACGTAGACCACGGAAAGACTTCGCTGCTTGACAGTATACGTCATGCGCATGTTACCTCTACAGAGGCAGGCGGCATCACACAGCATATCGGCGCTTACAGAGTCAGCATAGACGACAGAGAGATAACCTTCCTTGATACCCCCGGACACGAGGCGTTCACAACAATGCGTGCAAGAGGTGCGCAGGTAACGGATATCGCTATCCTTGTTGTTGCGGCTGATGATGGTATCATGCCGCAGACTGTAGAGGCTATAAACCACGCAAAGGCAGCAGGAGTGTCCATAATCGTAGCTGTCAATAAAATAGATAAGCCCGGTGCAAATGTTGAACAGGTAAAGCAGCAGCTTACCGAATATGAGATAGTACCTGAGGAATGGGGCGGCGATACACCTGTTATCCCTGTTTCAGCTCACACAAAAGAGGGTATTGATGACCTTCTTGAAATGGTGCTTCTTGTTGCGGATATGAAAGAGCTGAGGGCTAATCCGGACAGAGCCGCAAAGGGTACTGTAATAGAAGCAAGGCTTGACAAGGGAAGAGGACCTATCGCAACAGTTCTTGTACAGAACGGTACATTGAATGTGGGAGATATCATTGTTGCAGGCACAACGGTCGGACGTGTACGTGCAATGACAAATGATAAGGGACAGCGTGTAAAGAATGCAGGACCTTCTGTTCCGGTAGAGATAACAGGTCTTGACGATGTTCCGACAGGCGGAGATGTATTCAATGCAGTATCCGATGAGCGTCTTGCAAGGGAGCTTGTTGAGCAGAGAAAGAACGCCGAGAAAGAAGAACGCTTCAATTCCAGAACTAAGGTCACTCTTGACAACCTGTTCGACCAGATGCGTCTTGATGATATGAAGGAACTGAAGATAATTGTAAAGGCAGATGTTCAGGGTTCAGTAGAAGCTGTAAGGCAGTCACTTGAAAAGCTCACCAATGAAGAGATAAGAGTCAATGTTATCCACAGCGGTGTAGGCGCTGTAAGAGAGTCGGATGTAATGCTTGCGTCCGCATCCAATGCAATAATCGTAGGCTTCAATGTACGTCCCGACCCGGTAGCTGAGGAGAATGCAAAGCGTGACGGTGTAGACCTCAGGCTGTACAGAATAATCTACGATTGTATCGAAGAGATAGAAGCAGCAATGAAGGGTATGCTTGCGCCTAAGTATATTGAAACACAGCTTGGTAAGGTAGAGGTAAGACAGACCTATAAGATAACCAATGTAGGACTTGTATCGGGTTCCTATGTGCTCAGCGGAAAGGTAGTTCGCGGTGCGCAGGTGAGAGTTGTACGTGACGGTATAGTTATTGCCGATGATATTATAGCGTCTCTCCAGCGTTTCAAGGATTCTGTCAAGGAGGTTGCCGCAGGCTTTGAGTGCGGTATCACACTTGAAAGGTTCAGTGACATCAAAGAAGGGGATATCTTCGAGATATATCAGATAGACGAAGTAAGTGCGTGACCGCACTGGACTATTTAAGAACGCATAAGCTTTAGTTAGTGCCGACCGCGACGTGCCCCATAAAGGGGCACTTTGGCTATTTCAGTTTACGTCTATAGTTTTGTTGTGAATTGGATTAAAGATTATTTTAACCTATAATTCTTTCTGTTAGACGAAGTGAAGTCCTGAGTGCGTGACCGCACTGGACTATTTAAGAACGCATAAGCTTTAGTTAGTGCCGAC
>CAMHOE010000047.1 GCA_946186665.1 uncultured Clostridia bacterium
CGTATGGCTTGTACCATTCAAAGCCTTTATGAAAGAGAGTGGGACTGTATTATTCTTGATGAAGCTCAGGCAATAAAAAATCCCCTGACAAAGCAGACAAAACAGCTGAAAACCTTGAAAAGCAGAATGAAGATCGCCCTGACAGGTACGCCTATCGAAAATGATCTGTTCAATCTGTGGTCGATATTCGATTTTCTCAACAAGGGACTGCTCGGTAGTTCAGATGAATTCCGCAAATTCTGCCGCAGCCTCCAGGATCATCCCGAGGGCTATGCAAAGCTCAAAAATATGATAGCACCCTTTATGCTCCGCAGGGTCAAAACAGATAAGAGGATTATTTCCGATCTGCCTGAAAAGCTGGAGCAGCCTGATTACATAGAGCTTTCAAAGAAACAGACCGTCCTTTACAGAAAGCTTCTGGCAGAAACCGAGGATGCTCTTCTTGAAAGTACAGGCATACAAAGAAAGGGACTGATACTTTCCCTTCTGCTTCATCTCAAACAAATATGCAACCATCCCGATCAGTATCTCGGTCAGGATGAATTTGACCCGATGCAAAGCGGTAAATTTGAAATGCTCAGAGAGATATGTCAGACCATTTACGAAAAACGTGAAAGAGTTCTGGTATTTACCCAGTTCAAAGAAATGACAGGACATCTTAATAAATTCCTTGAACAGATATTTCACTGCAAAGGAGGAGTTATTCACGGAGGTGTCAGTGTCAACGAACGCTCGGAACTGGTAAACCGTTTCCAGAGTGAGGAGTATATGCCCTACATGGTGCTTTCTGTCCGTGCAGGAGGTACAGGTCTGAATCTTACCAAAGCTAATCATGTCATTCACTTTGACCGCTGGTGGAATCCTTCTGTTGAAAATCAGGCAACAGACAGAGCCTTCCGTATAGGTCAGGACAAGAATGTCATGGTGCATAAATTCATCTGTCAGGGAACGGTTGAAGAAAAAATCGATGCTCTTATCAATTCCAAAAGGGAATTGGCGGAAAATGTGATAGGCTCAGGCGGCGAAAGCTGGATAACGGAAATGAGTAATGACGAGCTTCTGTCTATGCTCAGACTGGAGGTGTAAGCTATGGTAAAGCGTTACTGGGATGAAATGAACTTTCCTCAGCCCACAGACAGGGAACTGAAAGAAAATGCAAAGGCGACCGCCAAAAAAGCTGCAAAAAAAGGAAAGGAGTTGCATCCTGTTGTTATCACCGGACGTCAGATCACCAAAAGCTGGTGGGGAAACGCTTGGTGCAGCAACCTTGAAAGATATGCGGATTTTGACAACAGACTTCCGAGGGGTAAAAGATATGTCAAGACAGGGGCCGTTATTGATCTTGAAATAACAAAGGGAAAAATACTTGCTCGTGTTCAGGGAACAAGAAAAACACCATATAAGGTAGAAATTCGTATCAGTCCGCTTTCCGAGCAGCAGATACAGACCATAACAGACAAATGCGGCAAAAAGGTAGATAACCTGAGCAAACTTGTCAGCGGGGATTTTCCTGAGGAGCTGAAAGAGGTTTTTATCGGTCATGGTGGTCTTTTTCCGAGTCCGAAGGAAATATCCTTTAATTGCAGCTGTCCCGACTGGGCGCTTATGTGCAAGCACGTTGCGGCGGTGCTGTACGGAGTCGGAGCAAGGCTTGATGAAGATCCCCTGTTGTTTTTCACGCTTCGGGGAATAGATACGAATCGTTTTGTGGATGTTGTTATCGCCAACAGAACGGAAATGATGTTAGCAAATGTAAACAAGCCAAGCAAGCGTATCCTTTCAGATACAAGCCTGTCGGATATTTTTGGTGTTATATAAAATGCAGCACAGCCTGCCGATATATTCGGATGGCTGTGCTGTTTACTGTTAAATCACATACACAAAACATATATGTATCTTTATTTAGATAAAACTAATGTAACCTGAATACTTTTTCGTAATTTTAGCCTATTTATTGTGCAATGATTCATAAATGATTATTAGGTTATTATCAATCGTTTCACAATTATAACCACAATATATTGTGTTTTTATATTAAATAATACTATATGCTGCGTGACATCAATACCACTGTCTCCACATGAGCTGTACGAGGGAACATATCAACTGGGATTGCCTTTTTCACAGAATACCCCAACTCGGCAAATCGTTTAATGTCTCTTGCAAGAGTGGCAGGGTCGCAGGATACATAAACAATTCTTTTGGGCGATATTTGTGTAACAGTGTCTATAAGTGAAGTGTCACAGCCTTTGCGCGGGGGATCCAGAACAATGCAGTCCGCTTTGATACTTCTTTTCTTTAGGTCAGCGGCGGCAGCAGAGGCATCCGAACAAATAAACTCTGCATTAGATATTCCGTTTAAAGCGGCATTCTTTTTTGCGTCCTCTATAGCTTGCGGAATGATCTCAACGCCGATAAGATGTTTTACTTTGTGCGACATTGATAGTCCGATGGTACCGGTGCCGCAGTACAGATCAAGGAGAGTTTCGTGCGGTTTAAGATCAGCAAATTCTGCGGCAATAGTATACAAGCGTTCTGCCTGATCACGATTGACCTGATAAAACGACAGCGGCGATATACGAAATTTCAGGCCGCACAATACATCTGTTATATATCCACTGCCATACAATGTCCTGCAAAGCTTGCCTGTGATCACGTTGGTCTTTTCGGTATTTGTATTCAGAACAACGGTTTTCAAGTCAGGTACATTATCTACAAGAGTTTGCACAAGCTGCTTTTCATGTCTGAGTTCCTTTGCATTTGCGACAATACAGACCATAAGCTCCCCTGTCTTTGAAGCATAGCGAAGATACAGATGGCGGAGAATGCCCGTGTGTGTCGCTTCATCATATGGCTTTATGTGTTCGTTTTCAGCCCATGACAGAAATGCGTTTATAGCCTTTGAAAATGCCTTTGACTGTAGATTGCACTCGTCAAGGGGAATGACACGATGACTTCTTGGGGCAAAAAAACCAACACATATCTTTCCGTTCTTGTCGTATGTGATCGGCAGCTGAGCTTTGTTGCGGTAGCTGTCAGATTCATCTGCGCCTACTATTCTGCCGATAACGCTTCCGTCGATTCCGCCAATACGAGCGAGGGAGTCGTAAACACGTTTCTGCTTGAAACGAAGCTCAGAATCATAACCGATGTGGCGAAATGTGCAGCCTCCGCATTTTCCGAAAACTTCACAATCGGGAACAATGCGATCAGGAGAAGGCTCGATCATTTCTTCTATTTTTCCGTAGGCGTAGGACTTTGTTGTTTTTAATATCTTTACGGATATCTTGTCCCCCACAGCGGCAGACGGGACAAATACAGCTATATCATTGATCTTGCATACGCCGCTGCCTTCTGTTGTATAGTCAATTATTTCAGCGGTATATATTTCATTTTTCTTCAGCATACATAAACCTCCGGATAACAGCGCTATGTAATTCGTAACCACTGATTTCTATAAAGGTGTCAGCTCACTTTACCGAGCTGGTTTACCAATTTATCATCATTGCTTTTTTCTATCGGACTCATCCTGGAGTGAATCATGTTACCAAGCTTTGTATAATCTCCGGAAACTTCATCTTTTCCCAAAAGATAGCTGTCCGGGAAAGAGTTATACCATTCCAGACTGTTAAAGAATTCAGACATATTATCGTCGCTGAATTTTCTTCCGTTTGATGCAGCTAAAATATTCAGAAGATAATCCACCTGGTATGATTCCAGACGTGAAACAAGACTATCAGAAAACTCATAATTTGTAAGGTAATAGTGCGCAGTATTGGCTCTGTTTATATTTGCGGTTGTGACCTCATAGAAATCGTATTTATCGGGATCATCATATACACCCATATGGAAAACGGATATCATAAGATCACTGTATGTTAATATTCCATCGGGAGGATCAATAATAGATCCTTCATTTTCATCCGCACTGACCTGTTCTGAAATTTCAGAGCTTTCGTAATATTCAGAGCTTTCATATGCTTCAAAAATGTATTCGGAACTTTCGTTTTCTCTGTAGGTGTTTTCGTCAGAAGCATTCATGTACTCAGAGCTTTCATATTCGTTGAGATTTTCAGTAGATTCAAAGCTTTCATGTTCATGGTAGCCGTCTGTACCAAGTGCATTGTCCGATACCATATTATTGTTGTTATTTAAAATTCCGGGCAGAAATATTATTCCGCATATTACTATAGCGGCTGCGATAAGGGAGACACTTCCTACTATATATATCTTTTTTAATTTACCTGATGATTTATCCTTAATGGCATCAGGATTTTTTGAGGATTGCGAGTAAAATCCATCGTTGTAAAATAATATCCCGTTGTCAGGGTCGTAAGTTGATTTTGTGTTTTTAGGAATACGTACTGTATCCGCACGGGCGTTCTGTTTATCAGCTTCATTGAAACCGCTTACAGGCTTCTGAATGTAATTATTCTGAATTACAGGTGGGGAAGGCATATGTACATTTGTGTTAGGTTTCTGAGGAATATAAGCCTGCGGCGAAGGATATTGAGGTGTAAACTTCTGTTGTATCGGCATTTGCTGAGACGGAGAATTGTTTGCTTTCAGTGTATTGCCGCATCTTGAGCAGAACAAGGCAGAATCAGAACATTGACTTCCACATTTTGTACAGAACATAATGATCTCTCCTTGATGAAGGGTATAACTATATCACTATGATGATAACATATTTTCTTGTTTATTACAAGAATATTTCTTCCTGATACACGTATCATTCTACTCATATTAACAGTTTAATTGTCAACCGAGATTATAAAATTCAGGTTGACAATTTGGCGGCTATAGTATATAATAGCATCATCAGCTTTTCTGTGTTTTGTTTATAGACACGAAAGCTTATTATAAAGGTTTAAAAGTGAGGTACAATATGGAAAAGACGAAAGAAATCAAAAACACCGGTGAAACAGATAAGTCCAAAGGCCGTATCAACAAGCAGACACTTGATATTATCTACATTGCCATGTTTACGGCAATCATTACTGTGTGTGCGCAGATAACTATCCCCACCGCTATTCCCTTTACTCTACAGACTCTTGGCGTATTTATGGCAGCAGGTATGCTGGGAACTAAAAGAGGTACATTGAGTGTACTGGTGTATATACTGCTCGGAGTTGTGGGTGTACCTGTATTTGCTGGTTTTTCAGGTGGAATAAGCGCGCTTATCGGCCCTACAGGCGGTTATATAGTAGGCTTTGTGTTTACTGCTATTGCCGTGGGACTGATGTGTGACAAGCTTGGAAGGAAGCTTTGGGTGCTTCTTGTATCTATGGCGGCAGGACTTATTCTTTGTTATGCTTTTGGAACGGCATGGTTCATGGTGGTGTACAATTCGGGCAATGAATCTCCTATAGGACTCTGGGCGGCTCTTGGTTTGTGTGTTGTTCCATACCTCTTGTTTGATGCTGCAAAAATCGCTGTGGCAGCTGTACTGGTAAACAGAGTACACAAATACGTCAAGCTATGATAAGGAAAGGCTTCGTATACGAGGAAAGCTTCGGGACTATTTCTGATAATGACGAAAACTCATCTGATGTCAGGCTAAGACCTCACCATGTGCTTTGCATACAATTTTTTGTAGGGCAGGGTTATAGCGAGAAATTTGTACAAGGTATGGCGGATGTTATAAAGGCTCTGAACCATAACGACCCACAAATACAGCTTGTTAAAGAATGTGATGTTATTTGTGGGAGCTGTCCTATGAATGAAAACGGAAAGTGCAGTTCGGACAGTAAGGTACAGTCTATAGACAAACGTGCTTTGAAGGAATACGGTCTTGATTTCGGGGACAAGATGAATTGGAGCAGTCTTGTTGAGCTTGCACGTTCCCGTGTGATATATAAGGGCAGACTTCCTCATGTATGTGAAAATTGCAGCTGGTCGCATTTGTGCAGCGGTGAGAAAGCTGAATAGCAATGACCCGTTGTTGCAAATCAGGCTTATAGCGTTATATGAAGCTGGATCATCAGAAAAAACAGTTTTGTGTTGAGATATAATAATAAAAGCAGGTGTTGCATAGACACCTGCTTTTATTATTATGGGGTTCTCTAAAAACCGGGACACGAGACAGTTTGCGTCCGTGAATTTTTTCGCAGACAAGGCGGCGGAATGCTTCCGCTTTCAATTTAAGTTTTGATAATAAATATACCTCATAAAGTATTTATTCTATCAAAACAAATTCGGGTCCGGCGGCTCGCCGGCCGCATTAATACTCTGTGTATTAAAAGGCTTGACAACGCAGTATGCGGGAAAATTCACAGCAAAATGTCCGTGAAGGAGGTTTTTAGAGATTCCCTTATGTATTATTCAGTTTCGTCCGGCCGTCTGTTAGATATGTACCTTATTACGGCAAAGCGTTTGAAGTCATCTATAAGATCTTCTAAGTATTTGGTAATAGCTTCCGGATCCTCCTTCATGCCCGATCCTACCCATCTTGATACAGTGCCGGAAACGCCGTAAGACAGGAACTCGGAGATAAACTGCTTGTCATGAGGATCAACATAAAAACCGTCAGCAAGCTGATCAATAACGTCACTCAGAACATTTGACACCGCATTGAAAAAATATTGACGAAACTCATCGCCGTGGCTTGTGTTGAAGGCATTACTATAAAACTTAGAGTTTTGTTTAAGTGTTACAAGAATGTTCAGAAGCTTTTCGCTCCAGTTGTTAATGGTCAGGTCTTTGGTAAAAGGTGTTATTATGTCGGTATATAGTACCCAGTTCAATAGTTCATATTTATCCTGAAAGTGATAGTAAAAGGTCTGACGGTTCAGTCCACACTGGTCTGTTATGTCCGAGATGGTTATTTTTTCAAAATGCTTTTTCATCATCAATACTTTAAAGCCGTCAGCTATTGTTTTTTTCGTGATCGCAGATTCTGACATAATCATATCACCGCCTTCTTAACTTACTCTTTATTATACCATACTTTTACTTTAATCTCAACACAACAATTTAATGTTTTTTCTGTGAGTGATTTATAAACAGCACGGGTGATAATTACGCATGATCATTTTTGTCCGGATCCTGAGCTTTCTTTCGGCTTACGACAATGAAAGCTGATATCACAGCACATAGAACTACAACGGCAGCAGCTATGATCATTACATAAACGTTTTCTGAAGTATCCGTTAGTTCAGAAGATGTATGGGAGTTTTTGTCAGTCTGAGCAGCCGTGTTCTCTTTTGAGATGGTATCGTCTTGACGGGAAATCATCTCTTTGCTGTTTTTTTGAACACTGTTTTCGTCATCAGAGGACTTTTGGGCAGATGCAGAACTTTCATCCGATTTTGATGTTGCGTTGGGTTTTGATACCTCTGCCTTTTTCACAACAGATGTTTCCTGCCGGACAGAAGTCTGAGCAGAGCTTTGAGCGTTGCTTTGAACAGAATTTTCTCCAGCTGAAGCTTCAGGTACAGAAGAAACAGCTTCTTCTACAGGCTCTTCAATTATCTCTTGCTGTACAAATTCTTCCGGAATATAATTGTATTCCGGTTCAGGTTCCGGAGAGGGTTCCGGTTCGGCAACATATTGTTCTGCGTTTTCGGGCTGATATTCTTCAGCAGCCTGATCCTGCTGTTCGAAGAGAGCTTTTTCAAGGTTTTCACGATAGAAATTTTCAGAATTGATAACACGCTCCGCTATGGCATAGTCAGAGGGTATTTCTGAATAATCTGCATAGGCTATTATCCTGTATTCATTTTTAAGGTAAGCGTGTTCATCAAACTCTTCGCTCACATCAAAATTCATGGTCAGAGTTCTAACCTGTCCATCAGAGTTTCCGTTCAGAAATGTCAGCTCATGAGTACTTTCGTCATAGTTTACAACAATGGCGACATGACTGAAATATGTTCCGGAGCCGTCCCACGAAAAGAACACGAGTCCGCCAGGCTTATAAGCGATATCATAGGGACTGACGTTTGTGTTAACGGGCTGATACCAGTCGGAATAATCTGCGAGCTTATTGTTGGCAACACTTGTATATTGTACATCACGAGGGTCAAAGCAGAAGGCTTCAAGCCAGTCGTTATGATATACCTCAATTCTTGGGTCTGCAAAAAAGGAGTATACGTATTGCAGATAGTCACCGTCGTCATAATACCCTGCATGATACATACACCAGCTGGAAAATGTGGCGCACCAATCACAGTCGATAAGCTGATCATTCAGCCCCCTTTTCATAACAAAATCCTGCGCCCAGCGGGTATATTCGGTATTGCCGGTACAATAGATATTATCACGCCTTACAGTTCCGGTCCAGAGACTTCCGTCCTTTCTTGCCTGTTCAATATCTGCACCTTCTGTTGCAAAATTCAAATAACCGATCTGAGACTGTGCTATAAGCAGGACACGACTTTCAAGGGGAAGATCTATGCCTTGTACGACAGCGTCCCACAATCTTTTATAATATACAGATGACATATATTCTTCCGAACAGTTTTGCGGCCGGTAGGCTTCATACAATCCAGCCATATCTGCACTGACCTCTCCATATCCTTCTACATAGACAGTATCAGCAGCTCTTACGCTGAAAAGAGAAGAGCATACTGCAAAAATCAGTGCTGCATATAAAAGCAGCACTGAAGCTATTTTTTGGTTTATCTTTTTATATATCATTTTGTTTATCATCCGTTCATTTTTGAGAAATCGTGAAAACTATTTTCTTCCTCTCATTGGCAGCACTGCACCGATTATAAGGCATACTAAAAATGCAAAGACATCTACACCTACTATTGTTGCGCCGACAGGGGTGCCTGCAATTATTGAAATAATGATGCCTGTCAGTGCGCAAAAAACGGACAGTACAGCTGAAAAAATGGTGACGGATCTAAAGCTGCCGAAAAGTCTCATAGATGAAAGTGCTGGAAAGATTATCAGCGCAGATATCAGAAGCGAACCTACAAGATCCATTGCCATTACAATAATAACTGCGATCATTATCGCTAAGATAAGGTTATATATTTTCGCTTTGGTGCCTACGGCTACAGCAAAGTTTTCATCAAAGGTGACAGCAAAGATCTTGTTGTAGAATAACAGGAATGCCGCCACAACAATGACTGACATAACAGCGCACACTATTACATCCGTAATGGTAAGTGTAAGTATTGATGCGGATCCGAAAAGTGTACTGCACACATCTCCCGAAAGATTAGAGGATGTCGGAAAAATGTTCATAAGAAGGTATCCCAGAGCGAGAGCGCCTACGGATATCATAGCTATGGCGGCGTCGCCCTTTATTTTTGTATTCTGTCCTGTTCTCAGCAGAAGCACGGCGCTTATAATGGTTATCGGCATGACGATCACCATCTGATTTGTGAAATGAAGTACGCTCGCAACAGCCATAGCTCCGAAAGCGACGTGTGACAGACCATCTCCGATAAACGAAAACCTTTTCAGTACAAGTGTTACTCCAAGCAGTGATGAACACAAGGCTATAAGAACACCTATTATCAGTGCATACTGTACGAAAGGATATTGAAGATATTCCCACAGCTTGTCAAGCATTGTCATCACCGCCTTCCAGTGCGACAAAGTGTTTGCCTGTGTCGCTTTGCAGATATTCATCTTTTGTTCCGAAAAAAAGCTTTTTTCCTATATGCAGTATATGTGTCGCATATTTTACAGCAGCCGTAATATCGTGGGACACCATAATTATGGTGATGCCATCCTCGTTCAGTTCGCTTATCAGCTCATACATTTCCGTAGTTACCTTCGGGTCAAGTCCGGATACAGGTTCGTCCAGAAGCAGAAGCTTTCTTGTGGCGCAAAGTGCTCTTGCAAGCAGCACTCTTTGCTGCTGTCCGCCGGAAAGATCTCTGTAGCAGCGGTTTCTGAGCTTTGATATTCCCATACGTTTCATGTTTTGTCTGGCAAGAAGCTTTTCATCTCTGGAGTAGAAGGGTCTCAGTCCGATGCGTGCCTGACATCCTGAAAGGACTATTTCCTTGACAGATGCAGGAAAATCCTTTTGTACTATTGTCTGCTGAGGGAGATATCCTATCTCATTTGATTTTAAACCGTCTCCTGTGAGTATCTCACCATCAAGCGGCTTTTGCAGATGCAGAAGGGTTTTCATAAGAGTGCTCTTGCCGGAACCGTTTTCTCCGACTATGCAAAGGTATTCGCCTGAATTAACGGTAAAATTCAGATCCTTTGCCACAACACGGTTATCGTAACCCAGAGCAAGATTTTTTACTTCTAATAGTGACATGGCAGCTCCTCCTGTAATAATTCCCGTACATTATAGTTATACTGCCTTTGCGCAGCTTTCGCATATCCCATAGAAAACAGTTCTCAGCGGGTCGAGCAAAAAACTGTGATGTATCCTGAGATGTTCTTCTATTTCCGCAAGTTCTTCACAATGAAGGTGTATAAGCTTTCCGCATTTCTCGCATTTACAGTGAAAGCAGCATTCTTTTTCATTATGAATATCTTCGCCAATATATTCAAAGCAGGCGGGACTATTTGTGTCGATAATATATTTTTGCACACTTCCCTCGCCTGTCATTCTTTCAAGCTGTCTGTATACTGTTGTCATTCCGATTGGAGTGCCATTTTCTTTGAAATGTTCACACACGTCATTGACTGTAAAATGAACACCCTTTATTGTTTCAAGATATTCTTTTATATCCTGACTTTGTTTTGTTTTATATTTTAATTTCGTATTCAAATCTTCACCTGCTCAACATTTCCTTCAGTGCAGATTGATTTACATCTCACACAATATGCACTGTCATAACAAACAATTTAAAAACCATTTTCAATTTTAACATTCCCTGTCCAAAATGTCAACCTGCCTGATTTTAAATGCGACCCAATTTTGCCGGAAATAAATTCCCTTCTTTTTGGTTTTCTGGCTTCCGTTGAATATCAGCTGACTTTATGGTATGATTGAAACAGAATTATTTGGAAAGAATGAGGTTTTATGAAATCGTTTCCTGATACGGATATTTATGTAGACAAGACAGGAACATCGATTTTATAAATCGTTTTATAGTAAAAGAAAGATGGAGCGGCTGTCCAATAAGGAACTGTAAATGTTCTACGGCGTATTTCGCAGGTCGTTTTCGCCGTTCCGGATGACGGCATCCTGACACTGGGAAAGCAGACCTTGGAAGAGCTTGCTCCTCAGTACGGAAAAAAATATAACGAAGGAGGGTGACTGCTTATGATGCTGCGGCAGATACAGCATTTTCAAACGATCGTGCAGGAAAACAGCTTTACAGAAGCTGCGGAGCTGTGCCATATTTCACAGTCGGGTATCTCGCAGTCCATGTTCTGATTTCGCATTACTTATACTTATACGAAAGCTTCGTGTTTCGAATTGATTGATCTGTCCGGATTTTTTATAATTATTACAGACAAAGCAAATCAGCGTTTTCCACCTGCTTATGAGTGGAATGCTTATCGAAATGGGAGGCTTTTTTCATGGCTATTACAGAATTTGCTAAAGAATATCATGAGAGAATGTTTCCGGGCTATGTGTCCGATTTTCTACGCACGGACCCGGAGTTTATTGAGAGGTTTGATAATTTTGCCTTTGATGAAGTAGTCAATCAGGAAGGACAGGGTCTGGATGATAAGACAAGGTTCATGGCAGTCCTTGCGACATTGCTCGGTTGTCAGGGCATAGATGAATTCAAATGCCTGCTTCCTGCGGCACTGCGCTTCGGCGTTACACCCATAGAGGCAAAAGAGATTGTCTATCAGGCAGTCCCTTACCTTGGTATCGGCAGAGTGTTTCCCTTCCTGAAAGTGACCAATACGGTGCTTGAGGATATGGGCATCAGCCTTCCGCTGGAGGGTCAGGCAATGACAACGGCTGAGAACCGCCGGGAAATGGGAACGCAGGCGCAGGTGGATATCTTCGGTGAGGGCATGAAGGATTTCTGGAAGTCCGGTCCGGAAGAATCCAGGCATATCAATTACTGGCTGGCGGATAACTGCTTCGGTGATTACTACACGAGAACCGGTCTTTCTTATGCGCAGCGAGAGATGATCACCTTCTGTTTCCTTGCAGCGCAGGGCGGATGTGAACCGCAGTTGACCGCTCATGCGGCAGGCAACATGAAGGTCGGTAATGATAAAGCGTTTCTGATCAGAGTGATCAGTCAGTGCCTGCCGTACATTGGTTATCCGAGAAGCCTTAACGCACTGACGTGTGTAAATAAAGCAGCAGAACAGGAGGAAAAATAAAATGGCAAAAAATCTTATTATTTACTATTCAAGAAAAGGACAGAACTATGTGAACGGTTCTATTAAGAATCTTTCAAAGGGCAATACCGAAATTTGTGCGGAGTTTATCCGGAAGGCAGTCGGCGGTGATCTTTTCGAGGTGGATACCGTAAAGGCATATTCTGATGATTACATGACTTGCACCGAAGAGGCGCAGGCAGAGCTCAGAAACAAGGCCAGACCCGAACTGAAGGAAATGCTTTCTGATATCTCTGAGTATGACAATGTATTCGTCTGCGGTCCTTGCTGGTGGGGTACCTATCCCTGTGCGATATTTACGCAGCTTGAGGCACTGGATTTCAGTAACAAGCGTGTATTCCCTCTGATGACTCACGAAGGAAGTGGACTTGCCGGCGCGCCGGCAGCTCTGAAGAAATACTGCAAGGGTGCTGCTGTGGGAAAAGGACTCGCCATACATGGAGCAGACGCTTCCCGCTCTGAGAGAGAAGTGGCATCCTGGGCAAAGTCAGTTGTGTAAGCGGATGTCTTTCTGTATGGAGGTGGTAAAGTGAATGATAAGCAGATGATAGAACAGCTTTATCACGATATGTATTCCGCAATGGTAGCGAAGGATGAAGCAGAGCTTGACCGCGTACATGACGAATCATTCGTGCTGATCCATATGACGGGAATGCATCAGGATAAAAGAACTTATATCCGGGCGATCATGGACGGTACGCTGAACTACTATTCAGAAAAAACAGACAGTTTGAATATCAAAATTAACGAGAATAATACTGCCGTGCTTACCGGAAGGAGTCTTGTGAGTGCCGCTGTGTTCGGAGGGGGCAGACATACATGGAGACTTTAGCTGCGCTTTGATCTGAAGAAGGTCGGTGATGCATGGAAATTAACGAAGGCACAGGCATCAACATATTAAGGAGGGCAAAGCATTATGAAAAAAGATGTAATGATCGTAACCGGCGCAGGACAGATCAGCATGGCAATTGCGCGCCGTGTTGGTTTTGGTAAAAAAATCATTCTGGGCGATAAGAGCATGAAGAACTGTGAGACCATCGCCAAAATCATGAATGATGCAGGTTATGACGTAGAACCGTTCGAGATGGATCTGTCCGACCGTGCATCGATAAAAGCAATGATCAGTAAGTCGCAGGAATACGGCGAGATAAAGTACATGGTAAACGGCGCTGGTGTTTCTCCGTCGCAGGCGCCTGTCGAAGCCATTCTGAAGGTCGATCTTTACGGTACGGCGGTTTTGCTTGAGGAGGTCGGCAAGGTCATTGCCGAAGGCGGAGCGGGTGTAACGATCTCATCCCAGTCCGGCTGGCGCATGCCGCAGCTTACGCCGGAGCAGGACAGGCAGTTAGCCACCACTCCGACCGAAGAGCTGCTGTCCCTTGATATTTTACAGCCTGAGAACATCAAGGATACGCTCCATGCCTACCAGATGGCGAAGCGCTGCAATGAGAAGCGCGTCATGGCAGAGTGCGTGAAGTGGGGCAAGCGCGGAGCACGGCTGAACGATATAGCTCCCAGCATAATCGTAACTCCTCTTGCTATAGATGAGTTCAACGGTCCCAGAGGAGACTTCTACAAGAATATGTTTGCAAAGTGTCCGGCAGGCAGACCGGGAACGGCGGACGAGATGGCAAACATTGCGGAGCTGCTTATGAGCGACGCAGGCGCATTCATTACGGGTTCAACCTTCCTGGCGGATGGCGGAGCAACTGCAAGCTATTACTATGGACCGTTGCAGCCTGAGAATTAAGAAGGAGGCGGACCTGATGAAAAGAAAACATTTTTTTGCAATATTCCTTTGCTTTCTGATGGTTTTTGCCTTTACAGCCTGTGAAGCTTCTGCGGGGAATATATCCGAAACTGACAGTACATCTCAGAAAGCGGAAGCTGTTTCAGATATAGCAGAGAAGGGTACAACGCAGCAAGTCGAAGATAAAGATAAAAAACAGCAAGCCAATACAAGTGTAAATGACGATACGGAAGAGCCTTCTGGCGGAAGCAACATCCTTGTAGTGTATTTCTCAAGAACAGGAGAGCAGTATGGTGTAGGTGTGATCGACAAGGGCAATACCGCAATTGTTGCTGATATGATAATCGAGACAACCGGAGCGGATTCCTTTGAGATACTGCCGCAGGACGATTATTATCCGTACACCTACGATGAACTGACAGAAGTGGCGAAGAAGGAACAGAATGAGAACGCAAGACCTGCGTACGCAGGTGATATCCCCGATTTGTCGCAGTACGAAACCATCTTTATCGGTGCGCCGGTATGGTGGGGTGACTGGCCTATGATCTGCTATACATTCTTTGAGAACAATGCAGATTCCCTTGCCGGAAAGACTCTGATCCCATTTTCAACACACGCAGGTTCGGGACTTTCGGGTTTTGACAGTAAACTCTCGTCTGCACTGCCGAACAGCACAGTAGGTGAGGGACTTGCCATTTCAGGCAGCGATGCCCAAAACGATCAGGACAGTGTAAGGGTTACAGTAAACGACTGGCTTTCAGGGCTTGGATTTTAGGAGGTAAGTGCAATGGATGAAAAACAATTTGAAAAGGAAAATGTATTCGGGAAAGGAAATCTTAATAAGGCGTTTGCGCAATACTTTATTGGCAATTCTTACTTAAATCCGCTGACGGATATGCAGAAAGGAGATTTTCCGCTCTTTAATGTCACCTTTGAGCCGGGATGCCGCAACAACTGGCATATCCATCACGCTGATAGAAACGGCGGTCAGATCCTGATCTGTACCGCCGGGAGCGGATGGTATCAGGAAGAAGGAAAGGTCGCTGTAGATCTGAAGCCGGGAACGGTCATTGTAATTCCGGCAAATGTAAAGCACTGGCACGGCGCAAAGAAAGATGAGTGGTTTTCACACATTGCAATCGAGGTTCCGGGTGAGAACGGATCGACTGAGTGGTGTGAGCCTGTAGATGACGAATACTACAACAAACTTTGAAGGAGGTTCTGACTCATGGAATACATTACACTGAATGATGGAAACAGGATAAAAGAAAGGTTGAAAACTGCATGGCAAAAAACAGAATCAGGCTATTAGTGGATATCGTTATGACGGTTGTTCTGCCGATGCTGATGGCGTATTCTCTGATTGGTGAGAGCTTCCACGAAATCATTGGCACACTCATGTTTGTGCTGTTTATACTGCACCATATTTTGAACAGGAAATGGTATGGCTCCATATTCAAGGGGAAGTATAATGCACGCAGGTCTTTTCAGACGCTGCTGGATGTACTACTGACTATATTCATGGTCGCACAGCCGATAAGCGGCATCCTGCTATCGAAGCATTTGTATACCTTTATTAAAGTGCAGGGCATTTCTGCCGCCGTAAGGGAAATACACATGTGCCTTGCCTATTGGGGTTTTGTACTTCTTTGCATCCATGCCGGAACCCACCTTATGGCTCAGTTCAAATCACTGAAAGAGAAGAAAAAAGCTGTGTTCTGCTCGCTTGCAGCGATAGGAACGGCTATTTCAGCCTATGGGATCTATGCTTTCATAAAGCGGCAGTTCCCGGACTATATGCTGCGAAAAATAGCTTTTGTTTTCTTTGACTATAGTGAGCCGAGATTTTTGTTTTTCCTTGATTATCTTGCAATTATGATATTGTTTATATCGGTCGGGTGTCTGGTAGTTACAGGGCTCACATACCTGGACAGGAAAAGAATGATGAGAAAAGGCGGTAAAGCAAAATGAAAGTATTATTGGTAAACGGCAGTCCGCATCAAAAGGGCTGTACTTATACCGCGTTGTCCGAAGTTTCGGATGCGCTGATTCAGGAAGGAATAGAAACAGACTTTTATTGGATCGGCAATAAACCGATTGGAGGCTGTATCGGATGTTTTCACTGTGCTAAGAAACAAAAATGCGTCTTTGATGATAAGGTGAATGAGTTTACTGCACTTGCGGCAGATTATGATGGCTTTATCTTTGGCTCGCCAGTTTATTATTCAGGTATGAACGGCACCCTGATGAGCTTTATGGACAGGGTTTTTTTCTCTGCTTCGAGACAGGATCCGCATCCATTCCGTTTCAAGCCTGCGGCTGCTGTGGTATCCGCAAGACGCTCCGGAACAACCTCTGCGCTTGATCAGATAAACAAGTATTTTCTGCATCAGCAAATGCCGATGGCTACATCACGGTATTGGAACATGGTTCACGGAAATACGCCGGAGGAAATAAGACAGGACGAGGAAGGACTCCAGATCATGCGGTATCTCGGAAGAAATATGGCGTGGCTTTTGAAGCTCAAAGAAGCCGGCGAAAAAGCAGAAATCCAACTACCGAAACAGGAAGACACAAGAATTTCTACAAACTTCATACGATGACCAAAAAACCTCTCCTCCACAACCGGAGGAGAGGCTTTTTTAAACGCTGTCTCTATGTCATATCATTTAGAATATTAAGGAATGATTCATTCCTTAGGCGGACAGATTTTCTGCTTTTTGTGTCCGGAGGCTGTTATCATGAAGCTTTCATTCAGCCAGCCGCAGATTTCCTCAAAAGAAACTGAACCGTCAAGCAAAATTGATACCCAGTTCCCTCTTCTGATGTGATAACCTCTCATATATCCGGGCTGTTGGACCAGCATATCCACGAGCAGCGGATCTGACAGCTTGACATTAAGGATATCCACCATATCCTCACCGTCAAGTCCGAGCTTTTCCTTGTGAACATTCATAACAAGGCCGAACCATTTTCTGTTATCAGAATGACGGAATATAGCATATTCCGGAAAACGGATCCACGGATATTCCGGAGCTGTGTTGTATTTATTCTTTACATATTGAAACAGTTCTTCACGCATCATTGACTATTTTCCTCCGATATTACACAAACATGATCAGAGTGTGTTCAATTTGTTCCCTGATAATATCAATGTGTCTTGGCTTTCTCCCTAAATAATGCTCGTCTTCCGTCTTTCGTTATTACTATACAAACATAATTGCCAAATCGTTTGGTGATTTGTTCGGCTGTTTTTATATTATAGAGATTCCTGCTCAGTGAATGGATGAAAGTACTGCCGGATGTATTTCCGAATGATGGTCCCGGAAGATGATGAGCTCTCTTTCATTTCCACATTTACATTGTGCTTGAATAAAGTAAAAATGTTGTGCTTTCTTGAAGCCGCCAGTCTTTAAAACTCACAAAAAGGTGATTAGTAAGTTTAACTTAATTGTATCACCTTCACTCCGTATACGGCTCCTATTTTCCGCATTTTGCACCCCCCGATACAGCTGTTAAGATTCCATAACAGCCGTATCGGGGGCTAACTTATTCTAAAGTTTAATTATTGTACAGCAAGGCCAGTTTTCTTTGAAAATTCCTCGACGGTCATTTTTTCCTGTTCTGCCGCCTGCATAATTGTGATGATCCCTTTTTTGACTAATTCAGCAAGTACCGCAAGTCTTCCTTCTGCTCTTCCCTTTGCTTCGCCTTCCATAAGTATCTTATCATAAATCTCACACATTGTAATCTCTCCCTTCTTGCCAGTTGCTATAGCGTTGTATTCATTTCTGAATCGCTCGTCATCAGAGAATACGCTTATCATATCAAGTGTTTCTTCCGGATATTCCA
>CAMHOE010000048.1 GCA_946186665.1 uncultured Clostridia bacterium
TCGAGAAAGGAGAATTAATAAAACCACCCCTTTCGGGATGGTTTTATTATACGTGTAATATGGCTAAAAGTGAGAACAATAATAAAAGAAAAAGTATCGTGAGCAGAATTATTTCAATTATCTCAATTATCGGTTTTATCGCTTGTACTATCGCTCTGCTGTATCCCGTTGTAAGCGACAGATGGAACAGGTACCGTGATATGCAGCTTATCACCGAATACAATAATGTTGTTGCGCAAACCGATAATTCGCAGTATGAAGAGATGATGAAAAAAGCAAGAGATTATAATAAATATCTCATTACTCAGAACCGAAATATCGTTACAGACGCCGCCTACGACCCTGACTCTTATTATGAAGAGCTTCTTAACCCTATGGGCAATGGCGTTATGTGCTATGTGGAAATACCTAAGATAGACGTTACCGAACCTGTGTATCACTACTCTACAGAAACATCACTTGGTATCGGCGTGGGACATATTCATGGAAGCTCCCTGCCAACAGGCGGCAAAAACACCCACTCTGTTCTTACAGGACATCGCGGTCTGCCCAACCAGAAATTCTTCTCCGACCTCGATAAGGTAAAAGAGGGCGATAATTTTTATATCCACATAATGGGCGAAACACTTGCCTATCAGGTTTTTCAGATAAGAGTCATTGAACCCACAGATGTAAGCGCGCTGATGATAGAGGACAACAAAGACCTCTGTACCCTTGTCACCTGCGAACCCTATGGAGTAAATACACACCGGCTGATAGTGACCGGAAAACGTATTCCCTTTGATGAAACTATGGTAGAAAACGGACTTGTCACGACCGAACAGCACCAGATGGTAATTGATCCTGCGGTATGGCTCTTCTTCGGCTTTGCATTGTTCATCGTGATAATCGTAGCAGTTTCAATAATAAGAAAGTTCATCAGAAAAAGGAAAGGAAAAAACAACAAGGATAACGATAAGCAAAACGAAGAAAGCTCTGACGAAGATAACGGCGAGGAAAACGAAGGAGACTCACAGGACGATAACAACGAATCGGATGACACCACAGACTCACCGCCGGAAAACAGCGACTGATCTTTCAAGCCCCGAAACAAAAATTTTATAAAATAAAAAAATTACAGACGGCAGTATTTCTCTGCCGTCTGTTTTTAGTTTTATTCGCCTGTGTCGTATATGTTGCTGTAGGTTATCTTGTCTCTGTTTGCTATACTGAACAGTGTAGTTCCTCCGTTGTTGTTCTCAAAGGTACCGCCTGTTACATTTATATTGATCTTAGCCAAATCTTCGTCAGTGCTGTCCTGAGAATTTATCTGATACAGCGGTGTGTACGCCGTTATTGTACCACCTGAGATATTTACATTTATAGGAAGATAAGTAGTATGCTGAGAAACGCCTATACCTGCACCCTCAGTTGTAGTACCGTTGTTATTAGGAGTGAAGTCTGTAGGTACACCTGTACCTATGATCGTAGCACCATCTTCCACATTGAGTACACCTGCACGAACCTCAACGCCTGTATAACCTGTAACAGTAGCTCCACTCATGATATTTATGGTTGACCAACCATTTCCAGCAATACCTATATTTCCTTTATCGTTTCCTCCTTCAACTACCGCACCGTCATACACATTAACAACAGTATTACCAGAATGGAGATTGCCGCTTACAAATATATTTCCTTGTGTTTTACCGTAAACATCTACAGTACTGCTTGCACTGTCGGTATTATCCACATTAAATACAGTTACTGCCCATCTGCCCGATACTTCAGCATCTTTACCAATAGTTACATGAACACTATCTTCTGATATCGGATTGATCATTAAACCCTGACCACCAGGATTAGAAATCTTACCATTATCCACAGTTACATCACCTTTTTTAACAGTAACCTGTTCAACAGTATTGTCACCAAGATCAATCTTGAAAGTCTTGCCGTTATTAACAGTAATACGGCTAATGTCGGAGCCTTCTGTCAACTCAATGACTCCACCGTCTTCAACTGTTCTCAGTGCTTCAGTGAGCTGTGAGCTATTAGACACCTTTATAGGCTCTGTCTGTGTATAAGCGTATACAGCCGCTTTTGACTCGTCGTTAGTATAATCACCCAGGAACGGTCTTGCCTGAATTGCGAAGCCTTCAAAAGACAGCGCAACATCTGTAAGAAGATTGCCCTCCTCATCAAGCATATCTTCATTTACAAGCTCCTTATCATAGGAAACCTTGTTATCCTTAAGAATAAAGAAGTCCTGAGCAACAGCATTTCCTTCCTCATCAAATACCGGAGCGATCTTCTTGTAATATACATCCTCATAGCCGTCAAGCTTATTCCAGCCGTCAGCCATAGTGTAATTTACAAGACCATATGTATTATCTGTCACTTTTACATAAAGGAAAGACTCCAGAGTATTTGTAATTGTGAGCTTAGGATCCTTGCCCTCTTCTGTACCGGGAATGATATCATATGGATCATGAGGTGTCTCAGATATTTCTACCGTTACCTGTTCTGGTTTAAATTCGTTTTTAACTTCTTCTGTCTGCCCCTGCAGGAAAGCGAACGTTCCGCCGCCCACTGCAACTGTTGCTGCCATAGCACCTGCAATAGCAGTTACCATGAGCTTTTTCTTTTTGTCTGTCATTGCCATAACTAACTACCTCCTACTTTTTTACTCATAGAGCTTAAAATATATATAACAAGGCATATAGCTGTATTGAACAGTATAAGCCACATTATACCGTTATCACCCGTATCAGGACCCGGATCCGCATCCGAAACACTCTCTGCATCCGACACGCTGTAAGATATCTCCGGCTCGCTGTATATCTGTTTTGATGTATCGCACGGCAAGGATATATCCGATATTTCTGACGGCTCAGACATCTCTGACGGTTCAGACATCTCTGACGGTTCAGACACCTCTGACGATTCGGAAACCTCTGACGGTTTAGACACCTCTGACGGTTCAGACACCTCTGACGGTTCAGACACCTCTGACGGTTCAGACACCTCTGACGGCTCGGACACCTCTGACGGCTCGGACACCTCTGACGGTTCAGACACCTCTGACGGCTCAGAAACCTCTGACGGCTCAGAACCCTCGCTGTACTCAAACTCGTTGATACATACCGGTGATGTATATGTAATATACGCGAGTGTAGAGCTGTAAGGCTGGATATTGAAATAGCACACCGCAGATATAAGCGTTACAATGCACATAGCAAAAAATACTCTGAATTGCTTTTTCATATCCTCACCTCCATATCCTCACCCGCTTTCATGAAAAACAGATGGGGTTCTCTAAAAACCGGGACACGAGACAGTTTGTAGGAAAATTCATAGCAAAATGTCCGTGAAGGAGGTTTTTAGAGATTTCCGAATATTATGCTATATCAACATATGTAAGTGTGCCTGTAAAGCCAAACTGCTCAGCCGCCTGGTCTATAGCTGAATTCTTCTCTATCGCTTCAGATTGTATAGCAAAGCACTGAGTCTTGATAAACTGCTTTTCAGAAGTCGCTTTGAGTGCCGCAAGTGTCTCACTTGTAAGCTCCTCAGAAACCGTCACCTGTGTAAACAGCGGGTCCAGAACTATATCTGCCGCAGACTCTGAAGCATCAACTCTTGTATAGTACGCATAAAGAGCACTTCCGTCTGTCTCTGCCACCTTCAGCCATTTAGACGCATCTATGTTCACAGCAAAGATATCCGGGTTTTCATTCTCCAGATATACGAAAATGTACGAAGCGGCACTTCCCTTAAGAACTGTCGGAGTCGGGTCCTTGTCAAGCACAGAGCCTGCAACGAATGTATAGTTGTTCTCTGTAACTCTGTCTCCGTCTGTTCTCCTGCCGTTACCGTCCACAGGTGCTTCGTCCATCCTTATTTCTATCTCTTCGCCCTCAAAGGTATTTACTACCTCTTCACTCCTTGACGAAAGCCATGAAAGAGTAGGAACTACTACACAGGTGGAGATGACCGCACTTATGAGCGCACCCAACAAAACGTACTTTAGCTTTTTCACTTCAAAAACCTCCGATTGCATTTTTGTTTTTTATATAATACCGGACATACTGTCCAAAATCTTACCGTTATGAGCTTTCACTTGCATCTGACTGTTCGTCATCCGATTGTTTGTCATCAGAATGTTCATCATCAGACTGTTTGTCATCTGACTGTTCGTCAGACGGCTGTTCATCATCAAACGGACTGCCGCTGCCTTCACCGCTATCAGCCGATTTTTTCTTTTTCCTGTACTTCTTCACAAAGTCCCTCGCGAACATACCCGCCACAAGACAAGCGATAACAGCTATAACGAAGGGTCTGTTGCCGGCGGAAGTCACCGCCCCGAAAACAGCGCCTATACCCGGAATTTTAAATCTCACCACACCCACAACATTATCCCACAGGACCGGCGGGTCGTCAGTATTATTAGCGTCACCCTTTGTAGTGAATGTGCGAGAACTTTTATTTATTTCCTTCACTCTATGAGTAGCAAGGACCCCGTCTTTGTTCATCACAAAGGTTATTATATCGCCCTGTTCTATTTTTTCCGGCTCAATTTTCTGCACAAACACAAGGCTGTTGACAGGCAGCTCGGGCTGCATACTTCCTGTTTCGACATTCAGCAGAATAAAGCCGAAAAAATTCAGGAGCACCAACGCCACAGAAATAATGACAAAAATCGTCAAAAAGAAGTAAAAAAAGAAGTTCAGGACAAGCTCCAGTCTTTCCTTTTTTTTCGTATCCAAACCATCATTTTCTTCCATTATTATCTCCATCCAAATGCCAAGAAGCTCTTACACATTCAGCCCACATTTACAACATCACGGTGCCGTTTGTAAGTTCAACAAAAAATATTGACATTTATTAGTATGTATATACTATATCACCATCCGAAACAAATGTCAATATTTTAAGAAAAATAAAACAAACACAACAGAGTAAAATATTGGACACTTATATTTACTGCGGGAGCTCTTCACCGCAGTGCCGGCAAAATCTCTCTATTTTAGCGCATATACCGCCGCAGCCGGGACATTGTTTTACATTATCAAAATCGACTGGCTGATATTCCTGCGCCATCCGATTTACCAAATACTGTTGATTTTCAGGAGATGCCGGAGCCAGTGCATAATATCTGAGCATGTTTCCTATCTCTGTTACCTTGAAGTATACCTTCGATACTACCACTAAAAATGAACCGATAGCAGCAGGCTATCAACACAATTCTATGCTATATCTCCGATATTTCACACAAAGCTCAGCACTTAACAACACATATTCGTGTTATTGACTTCAATAATAACACAAAATTCAGTTATTGTCAACACATGTTTGTGTCTATTGCTACAATAATAGTAAGAAGAAGGGCAGCAGCAAGGAGGGGAATGGTATGAACAACTACCAACGAATCAGAGATCTTCGTGAAGATGCAGATATGACGCAAAAAGAGGTTGCTGAAAAGCTTTTTATGCACCTGACACAGTACCGCCGATATGAAAGCGGAGAAAGTGAAGTCCCTCTGAATATTGCCATAAATATCGCCAGATTGTATGATGTTTCTCTTGATTATATTGCCGGCATCACTGACAAGAAAATCGGTTTGACAATACCATCGCTGAATATAGCAGAAACCGAGCTTGTATCCGGATTTCGCCGGCTTGATCCTATAGGACAGGGTCGGATACTTGAGCGCATAGACATACTGCTTTCGCAATAATTGAACAAGGCTTGCATAGACATATCTTTCACAGATATCAGACAGTTTTCACTATAATGCTGCTTCAAGCCCATAAATACACAAATAGCCGTGTTCCTCAATCAGATACGAAGAACACGGCTCAAATATTCTTTATCTTATATTTATTCTGGCAAAGCAAATTTTATAATTTTTCTTCTGAAACAAAGTACCGGTACATCATTATTTGTAATATTCTGTGTCGTACAGATTCTTATGAAAACTTGTTCCATTCTTTCAATGTTTATCTTTTTTTGAATAGCACAAGCTCCGGATCAGAACCCTCTGCGCCATAGGTACATATCAGAATAAAATCCATTGCGGCAAGGACACCGAAGCATCTGTCGCCGCCAAATTCCGATTTCAGCTGATTTCCAAGATATGTAGTCTGATCATCAAGAAATTTGACCTTCATACCGTTTGGAAGACGATATTCAAGATTGACATACTTTCCAACAAGCGCATTCAGCTTTTCAACCTCAGGCATACCGTCAATACGGAGATCATTGATTTCTTTGATAAGCTTCTTCTTGAATATCTCTAACTGTCCGTTATCGCTGAGCTCTTCATATCTTTTCCAGTAATTAAGCTCCGGCAGCTTCTTTTTCATATATGTCCGGGCCTGTTCCTCAGAGAACCCTTCCTTGACCATATGAGGAATACAGACATCTATCAGATCATCCATATTGCTGTAAGTATATGTTCCGTCTGCATAGCACCATTTGCAATAGTCTTCATTCAAGGTTCCGTCATGATTTCTTCCGAACAGTTCATCCTCCAGCGGCATACCACAGCATTGACATATAAGCTGACGAGGCGCACCCAACAGCGTGTTGATGGAAACGCCAAAAAGGTCTGAAAGCATTTTCAGCGTTTCCGTGTTGGGAACCGTCTCGCCGTTTTCCCATCGAGATACTGCCTGTCGCGTTACAAAAACCTTTTCAGCAAGCTTATCCTGCGATAAACCATTCTTTGTTCTTAGTTCATATATTACATCCTTTGTATTCATAAGAACACCTCCCGATTATAATAATAGCACAGCATCATACATATAGAAAGCAACTTGCTGTTGCCGGAGTTAATTATCTGTATATAGTCAGTTTTCACTGGACTTTCGCCCACACTTTGCAGACACAAGCATTAAACAGAAGATAATTGTATTGCTTCTGTGATACCGTGTTCAGTCATTCTAATCAATATGTTTTCTTCCATTACCATCACTAATTAATAACATCAGAAAATCTCCGGGTATACAACCATTATTAATTATTCAGTCTTAAGTTTTCAGTATTCATTCAGAAAATCCTGGCACGAAATTACTGAAAACTTAAGACTTAAAACTAAATTAAAATATATATACTCCACTTGACAAGTACGATAATATAGTATACAATATTGATATAAGGTACTATATTATCGTATAAACCTATATAAAGAAGTGAAAATATGACAAGGGAATTTATTTATACTCAACCATTTCGCAAATCATGGGCAGCTATGGGATTAAATGATGAGGATTTAAAAGAACTTGAAAATGAACTGTTGAATAATCCACAAACAGGCGATGTTATTCAAGGTACGGGCGGAGCAAGAAAAATGCGTATTCAGCTTTACAGACAAGGTAAGAGAGGCGTGCAAGGGTAATATATATTGATATTTACGAAAAAGAAAGATTATATTTATTGTTTGCATATCCTAAAAATGTACAGGAAAATCTAACAAACGAACAGAAAAAAGCTATTAAAGCAATGATTGAAATGATAAAAAGGGAGTGATATTATGAAAAAACTTGAATTTAATACTTCTTTATCACAAGAACAAATAGAAGAAAACTTCAAGAATGTTAATTTTTTTGATGGAGTCATGGAAGGATTAGAAGAAGCCCTTGCATACGAAAAAGGAACAGCAAAAGCGGAAACAATAGCACGAAAACGCGCCCTTCCGGATATTGATGTATTTGAAATCAGAAAATCACTTTCAATGACTCAAAGAGCGTTTGCCGCTATTTTAGGTGTATCATGCAGAACTGTTGAAGCGTGGGAATGTGGAAAAAGTAATCCTACACCAACAGCAAAAAAATTGATGTTTTTGATTAGTCAAGACCATTCTTTAATACAGAAGTTATAAATATAACCGTCATTATTCAAAAGCCATAATATCGGACAGATAAAACCGATAGTATGGCTTTTATTGTATATATATACCTCACAAAAGAGATCCGGAATTTTTTGATGATATGAAGGGTGAGAAATAGCAGATACTATTACAAGAGAATTGAAAATAATATAAAGCATATTTTCGATACTTTTTAGAGCCGCATTAGAATTTTAGATACTTTACAATCACAAACAAAAAAATAAAACCTTGCGAACTATGATGTTCACAAGGTTTTTAGTGGTTGCGGAGGCAGGATTTGAACCTACGACCTTCGGGTTATGAGGGATAAATTCATCTTTTTATTATCTGCGTTTACTTACCTCAAATACTGATAAATAATGCATTTTAACAAAATAGTCTTTTGCGGCTTCTAATTGTTTTTCGCTGTTTCCAGTGCCCTTAGTGCCCTAATAGTGCCCTCAAAAGAAAACATCCGCAACGCAAATATCTGAGATATACAATTACAGCGGCATACGCTTCCAGATGGAGAGGGGGGAGTATGTGCCGCTGAACTGTCAATAAATGCAGCGGAATTGTAGAGCTACAAGCCTGTACCTGCTGCCCTCACTCTGATCTATGCCGCTGTAACATAAGAGAGAAAAAGGCTCAAAGCCGGCAGCTTCAAGCCTGGTCAGGTTAATATTCAGCGGCATCATTAAGGCAGCAGCTCTTTTGCAAGCAGCAATCCAAAGCGCAAGCCCCTGTTAAAATATTCATTTACTAAAGCTCCGCGTTCGTCTGCATGTCCCCATTGCACATCAAGGTATAAATCATTCTGATCTTTGGTAAGTGAATTGATGAACCGGTCTTCTATATCTTTGTTTTTTTCTTTGCAAGCTTTAACAGCTGACGAGTCATAACCTAAGTGTCCTATGTCGTTGATAGCCTTGAATAATGCTGATGATATTGGCATTGCTTCCTCTGTATAGCTGTCCGGGTTAAAAATGTCTTTCATGTTTGTACGTCCTTTCTTTTCGTTGTGCCGCTGTAGTGCCGTTTCTGACCGCTACAGCGGCATTTGTTATTGTTTTGTCAGATTGAGAGGTTGAGCCTGAGCCCTGACATCATATCCGCATAGTAGCCGCCTGTAATTGCCTGCAAGCTCGCTCTGATCTCCGTTACCTTGTCCATCACTCCGGAGAGGATAGCAGCCACAGCGGCAGGAATATAGCCCATTTTATAAGCCCTGCTGCCGTTCACGCTTATCAGTACGGCTATAGCGTTGCTGTCGTATGTGTTGCGGCTTTCTCTCTGTAAGGTGATCTGCACACATTCAGCGGCATAGCTCCGGAGATGATTTATAGCTGTCTGCCTGTTGTACTTGCTTACTCCGGCAACCTTTACAGCGGCTTTGCTCTTTGCAAGTCTCCATGCTGCACGAAAAGCAGCGGAGAGAGTATAACCCTTTTTTCTGAGGTTGTTTGCTACCTTGCAAATTACTGATCTGTTATACATAACCGCCGCCCCTTTCCGCTGCTGATCGTGTGCTTGTGTTCCTTACTGTATTTATTATACTACGTACGTAACTAAAAAGATAGTGGTAAACTCTACAAACTTACGTACGTAACTTTGTTTATTTTGGCTATGTACATAGTATTGCGTTTTGTGGTATAATACAGATAATGGAGAAGGTGCCTCTGTTGGAACCGCTCCAGATAAAGATAAGGCGGTGAAGGTATGGCAAACAGCGAAAAGAAAACACAGTATAATCTTGAATACGCAAAGAATAACTTGAAGCGTGTCCCTCTTGATCTAAAGCTTGACAAATACGAGCAGGTAAAGGCTCATGCTTCCGGCAGAGGTGAAACGCTCAACGGCTTTATCAAGCGTGCCATAGATGAGACAATGGAGCGTGACGGCAGTGGAGACAATGCCGCTGTAGAATGAAAGGAAGTATAAAAATGGAAAATGATCTTGATAAGGCATTACAAAATTTGAAAAACGCAATTTTGACAAAACCGCCTAAAGTGCAGGGAATATTAATGGATTGGATAAATAAATGGAGCAAGTACATTGTCAGGGAACAAAGATTTGATTCAAATTATCTACCGTATTATAAGCGTGGCGATATTGTTTATGTGGATTTCGGCTTTAATGTCGGAACGGAATACGGTGGTATTCATTATGCTGTTGTAGTAGAAACTAACAATAACAAAAAGAACGGCAATATTCTTGTTGTACCGTTGACATCTCTTGACAGCAGCAAGAAAATTGAAGATATCCCGGTAACAGATGTTTATCTGGGAGAAAATATAATACCCTGGACAACAGCGGCAACAATAGCAAAGCCTAATCAGATAAGAGCAATAAGCAAAATGAGAATTGTTAAACCTGTTAAGAGTAAGGATAAAAAAGCAAGTCTGACCGGTGAGCAAATGACTTTAATTGATGAAAAAATTAAAAGTCTGATATTTTATCAAAAACTTGACAATTAACGAAAAATGATGTATCATATAATTGTAACCGGGAATAATATAATTCGTATAGGTTATAATAATTTTACCCTTTGCGGGTCTTACAATTTAGATTTTACCCCTTGCGGGTCGGTACGGCGGTAGGCTTCACGGTCTGCCGCTGTTGCCTTAATAGAAAAATATACAGGTTATTGAGGTCGGAAATGGTTCCCGACACACCCGAAAGGGTACCTGAGATGTAGGATACACCGCCCTACCAATAACCAAACTATAAGGGGTGAGCTTCATGGCTCGCCCCTGCTTCTTTCTAATATGAAATTACAGCGGCACACCCTCCGGAGCTAATCGGAGAGTATGCCGCTGTTTTTTCTTGCTATGACACTCAGGCACCGCCGCTATTGCCTTAAAGTCCACCAAAACGGGGCTTTCTGGGGCGTAAGTATGATTTGGGGTATAATTACCCTCTTTTGGAAATCGCCCGTTATACAGGCTTGTAAATAGGTTTATAGCCAAAGATACCACATAACTTTCATTCCCTTATCGAAAATGGGCTTTGTTTTCGTCTGTGAGCCGCTGAGAGTCGTTTTTGTCCAAATAACTACTTGCTCTGCATTGCGAAAATAAAAAGCCGTCACAAGGGCATACAATCTGCCTTATGTCTGTTCTGTGTTTTGTCAGCGGCATAGCTCCCCCCTGCTTTGCCAGTGAGATTGTGAGAAGCTTCCAGACCGTAAAGAAGCCCCTCCCATATCCACAAACATTTCCCAAAATGAATTAATACATACTACACCCCCTATAGGTCTTACGGAGATGAAAAAAGTAGTATCTTGTACGGTGTGGCTGCGGCTGTTGTTTTGAAAAGATAGGGGGGAGTTTTATAAGTCTCTCTGTTCGCTCTCTGTTCGTTGCAAATAAGCGTTAACTTTTTGCTCTATGTAGTTTTTCCAAAAAATCAGAATAAAGGGAGTTTTTTCTACAGAAAAGAGGCATTGCGATGTGCGTGTTGGCGGCTCTGTACTTTTTTGTCTACCCCTGCCGCCCTCGCTCTGACCGACAGTCAAATAGCTTATCATTGATAACAAAATCAGCGGCAAAGCTCCGGATCCGGAAAGCTCGCCGCCGTTAAATACTTGCTATGCCGCTGAATGTTTGTCTTTTGTTTGTTTTGTTGACCGTCTACTCATTCCGGTATTGCCGCCTGAATTGCTGTTCAGCACGATACAGCAGCAGAAATATTTGTGATTGCCGCTGACCGTAAGACAAAGAACCATCTTGCAGCAGCTTTCTTTCAAGCTCCCGTGCAGATATGATAGCGTTCCAGTATTCCGGTGAAGTGTGGTAATAGTCAAACTCTCTGATAAAGTCTATTGCTCCTATCTGCTCATTCAGTGCACGAAGCTTCTTGTTCTTCCTCAGCTCCCGGAAAGCCTGTCGTTCTATCTGCTGAATGTTTGACACACAACAATCCTGTGCCGCTGCAATCTCTTTCAGACTCATGTTATGGAAATAATGCAGGCGAATAACTTCACGCTGCCGCTGCGGTAATGTGTCAACAGCTTCAATGACAATGCGCTGTGTTTCTGAAAGTTCCAAAGGTTCAAATACTTTAAGCTCTGCGCCCTTATCCTCAATAAGCTCCAATAGCTCCACATCCTCACCGCTTTTATCTATGACGGTCTTGTTATAGGATGTTTCTTTTATGGGGCTTGGTTTCCTGCTCTTGCCGTTTATGCACTCGTTAACGGCGTTCTGAACGCTGTAAGTCAGATAGGAAGTAAACTTCAAGCCGTTTGATTTGAACGCCCTGACAGCGGCAAGAAGCGCAAAATAGCCGCATTGCAGCACGTCACTTTCATCAATGTAATTCGGGAGTATACGCTTGTTTATTGCTTTCAGTATCAGCATTTTTATTAAACGCTCTGTTTTCTCCCACAACAGCGGCATTACTTCCATATCGCCGCACTGTGCCGCTGCTGCCAATTCTTCAAGTGTGATGTTCTCATTATCCATTGACCGCCGCCCCTTTACCATGATAGAATAATATCAAGTTCGGGCTGTCTCGTTTTTTGGTGGGGCGGCTCTTTTGTTATGTATAGAGAATTTTCTCCATTTGTTTCCGCTTCTCGTCTGCCGCTGTGGTTCTGTTGTGCTCCCTGTTGTCCACAAAAACAGGCTCCGGACAGCGTTCAAGTATGCGGCTGTAAAGTCTTGCTGTTTCCTGATTGTCAGGTGTCCGGAGCTGTGCCACCGTCAGGTTTGTTGTAACGATCAGCGGTCTTTTCAGCAGGTAGATATCATCAATGACCGAAAATGCAGTATCAAGGTCGGCTTTGTTCAGCTTTTCCGCGCCGATATCGTCAAGCACAAAAAGCCTGTACTCTTGCAGGTTTATAAGCTCTGCACCCCTGTACTTTGCTGCCTGACGGTTGTCCACAAGCTCACGCAGGCTTGTAAAGAGTACCGGAACCTCACGCTTTATCAGGGCGTTTGCGATACATCCTGCATAAAAGCTTTTGCCGCCGCCAACGTCACCATAGAATAATAAACCGCCGCTGAGCTTCTCCATCTCTCCCCAGTTCCGCACATAATCACAGCACAGTTTTGAGAGTGCTGTGTTCCGCCTGTCATCAGTGTCAAAGGTAAAGCCCTTGAATGCTTCTGATTTTATCCCCTTTGCAAGCTCCTTCTGCCGCTGAGCTTTGTCGTATCGTTCCCAAAATCCCTTTTCCTTCTGCTTTTGCTCACGCTCACAGCGGCATTCAAGTGCTGCCGGGAAAGGCTTGCGGATGCGTGTATCAACGATATACTGTTTAGGTTCCTTACACACGCCGCAATGCAGCAGCCCGGTATCAGGGTTGATATAATCACCCTCTTTTCTTATAGCCGCCGCCCTTTTTTTGGTTTCTTCTACCAGATTATTAATACTCATTCGTCAATTCCCTCCGAATAGTCTATATAATATCCTGTACCTGTGTTGGTTCTGTCCTGTTGTTTTTTGTTATCGTAGTTTCCTTCCATTATCTTGATAAGGTTCTGCGGCTTCATGACCCAGTCAAAGCAAGCACCGCTCCAATTGCCTTTCCTGCCTGTAAGGAAGTCTGAGCTTTCAACCTTTTTAAAAAAGCTTTCAAAATCTCCATTTAATTTTTCGTTTGCATTTTTAATATTCCGCTTTCTGTTTTCAGACAAATTTTTAACTTTGGGCAGAGATTTGCAAATTTCATTGAACAGATTTGCAACTTTTTTATAGTTGATTTGCTCGCCGGTGTCGGTGCCAACCGACAAGAGAGTGTTATCCTTACCTAACTCTAACCTATCCTTACCTAACCTAACCTGTGTATCCATTTCGTCTACAGATTGGATACCATCCGTATCCATATTGGATACAGTTTGTATACATTTTGTATCCAAATCGTCAACAAGCCGATAAATCATTCCTTCACCACATACAACCTTGTTTTTTTCCTCAAACGAAGAAGGTTTATATCTATCTTTTTGTATGTAATTATGTATTTTCCAGTGCTTGATAACAACGATACCGCTTTCAAACGGGATAACAAACTGCTTTGCAATCAAAATGTTCATATCGTCCTCTTTTGCGCTGCACATTCTCATGATTGTTTTAGGCTTGTTTATAAAGCCGTCATCATCCGCGCGCATAGACAAATGAAAGTATAGCAACTGAGCTGTTACGGGCATATCTAAAAACATATCACTGTCAATTATCGTCTTTGCGAACATTCTTCTTTCTGCCATTTATTCCTAAACTTCCTATGTGTAAGAGATACCGACAACGTAACGCTGCCGGTATCATATCATGTATTATTCTTCAAAAGCCGTCTTGCAGCTCTGAGCGTGTAGAATACGCTCTTTGCTCTGTGCTCTTCACGCCTTACAAACGCTTTCAGCTCAGTTTCATCTGCCGGAAAGTAGTAGCCGCTGTTTCCGGAAAGAATAACAACGCCCTGCCGCCTGAGATATTCGATAGTTTTCCGCAGTTCTCTGTCAGTCATGCCGCTGATCCGTATCAGTTCCGACAGATGAACGGCGTTTTCCTGTCCCTCTCCGATAGCGGAAAGAATACGGCTGTACGGCTCTGTTTCAAAGTAACAAGCTGTTCCGCTGTTAAAATAATCAATCATAGCGCACCGCCTTATATATTCAGCGGTACCGGCTGAATACTTCCACCGCTATGCTGTGGCTTTTCATTCGTAAGGTAGGAAGAATTGAAGTATTCCTCAACACTCTGCTGATTGATAAGTATTTTTCTTTTGCCTATCCTTACGGCTTTTACCGTTCCGGAAAGTGCAAGCTGACGGGCATAGTGTCTTGTTATGTGCCAACGTTCTGCGGTTTCGTCAATCGACAGCATAAGCGGCATATTGGTCATAGTTTCCAAAAAATCACCTCTAAAAAACATTTACTTTTTGCCGCTGTTTGTGCTAAAATAAATACCAAAGCATATATACAGCGACTTTGTTCGTGGGTTTGTGTTTGTGCTTTGTTTACCGTCTGATCTGTTGCAGCAGGTCAGGCGGTTTCTTTTTATGCACCGGCTTTTTTCTGATTGGCAGCGGCAAGCTTTGCAAAATAACGATCTGTATATTCTTTTTGCTTTTGAGGATTGTTTTTTCTCCACTTCCTCATGTACTCACGTCTTGCAAGGATAACAGCCTTTTCCATATCTGAAAGCTTAGATAAGTCTTTCATGTTTTCACTTCCTTTTCTTTTGTTTATGTTTTTATTATACTACATTCATTTAAATAAATCAACTGTATTTCAGAAATACAACCAAATTGTATTTTACAACCAGATTGTATTTTACGCTTTATAAGATATATTAAAATTCTAAATAATTTTTCAAAACAGAACTTGACTATAATTATTTTTTGATATAAAATAAAAGAAAATAATATAAGGCGGTTTTTGTATGGATATTAATACATTTCCTGAACGATTGAGAGAATCAAGATTAAAGAAAAAACTGAATTTTAAAGAACTTGCTGAAATATCAGGCGTTACCGCAACCGCTATTTCATACTATGAAAAAGGGGCAAAAACGCCGCAACTTGACAACGCAGCTAAACTTGCAATTGCTCTCGGTGTTTCGTTGGATTGGTTGTGTGGCATTGATACCCCTGTAAGTGGTGATAATGATAATACGGCTCTCTTACGCTCTTTAATTTCCGTTTTAGAAAGATTTATTTATTCGTGGGAGAACACAGGAGAGATATTTATATTAAGCTTTGTGTTTAACGAAATCAATGAAGAGATTGTAAAGTTTATAGATGAATTTACAACTATAGATAAATTAAAGTCAACAAGCGAGGTTGTAACAGAGGAAATGTATAACACACTGATTAACGCCTTAATCGAGAAATACAAGTCAATTCCCGTTGATAATTTAGCATTCTCAAAGGGCGGTGAAGATAATGGCAAACATCAGTCAGAGGAAGAATAAAAACGGAGAAGTTATTTCATACCGTATTCGTGTGGCTCGTGGATATGACAGCAAAGGAAATAAACTAAAGCCTTATGAAATGACCTGGAAGCCCTCTCCAAAAATGACCGCCAAGCAGATTGAAAAGGAATTGCAGCGGCAGGCTACTTTGTTTGAAGAACAATGCAAAGCCGGTCTTTCCGGAGACGGTAAACAGAAGTTTGCTGATTATGCCGAATATGTCATTGACCTGAAAGAGCGTTCCGGAGAGCTGCGACATCATACCGTTGTCAGATACAGGGAACTTCTGAAGCGTGTGAATGAAGGTATAGGACATCTGAAAATATGCGATATACGCCCCCAACATCTGAATAAGCTGTATGAAGAACTGTCAAAGGAAGGTTTACGCAAAAACAGCGGCAAAGCACTCATTAAATCCGATACAGACCTTAAAGAGCTGATACACAGATCGGGCTATACCAATCTTGAAAAATTTGCAAAAGAAGCCGCTGCGGTGGCAGTAATAACAATCAGACAGGCAAGCAAGGGCATTAAAGTGTCGTATAACTCTGCTGAAAAAATTGCTACCGCTCTTGGAAAGAAGCCTGCGGAGCTTTTCGATATTGAATATGACAATAGACCGCTTTCCCCTAAAACTGTACGGGAACATCATGTTCTGGTGCATTTAGTACTTCATCAGGCAGAATGTGAATTGCTTATCCCTTACAATCCTGCTGCAAAGGCTAAACCGCCAAAAGCAGAACGCACGAAAGCAAACTATTTTGAAGCGGAGCAAATAGCCGCTATATTACAGGCAGCAGAACAAGAGCCATTAAAATGGCGCACGCTGCTGCACCTTCTTCTTGTTACCGGCGGCAGGCGTGGAGAAGTATTGGGACTGAGTTGGGACAATATCAACTTTGACTTTAATACAATACATATAGAAAAATGTGTTTACTATGAAGCAGATACAGGAATTTACATTGATAAACCGAAAACGGAATCATCTGCCAGATATATCAAACTGCCACCACAGACTATGGAACTGTTACACCAGTACAAAAATGAATATTATTTGCCTTTAAAAGCCGCCTGCGGTCAGGCATGGAATGACAGCGGTTTCTTATTTGTAAAGGACAGCGGCGAAAGTATCGGCTCACCCATGCACCCTGACAGCGTTACAGGCTACTGTGACAAGTTTTCCGATCGCTGTGGACTGCCGCATATCAATCCCCATGCTTTCAGACATACCGCTGCAAGTATGCTGTACTTTGCAGGACTTGATATCATTACCATAAGTAACCATTTGGGACACGCTAAGCCGAGTACAACACAAAACATATACGCCCACATCATGGCAGAAGCTGAAAGCCGTGTAGCTGACTGCATGGGACAGATGATATTGACAACAAGACAGACAATCAACACACCGGCAGATAATAAAAAGGCTTCGGCAGTGTAAAAAAGAGAGTGAGGGACATAACATTCTTCACTCTCTTTCCGTTATTTTCAGTTATTTACAATAGCTTTTTTCTGGCTTAGTGCCCTAATAGTGCCCTAAGAGCTGTTTTAACGCAAAAAATCAGGCTCCCAGAAACCCTGAAAGCCTGATAAAAACTGTGGTTGCGGAGGCAGGATTTGAACCTACGACCTTCGGGTTATGAGCCCGACGA
>CAMHOE010000049.1 GCA_946186665.1 uncultured Clostridia bacterium
ACGACCTTCGGGTTATGAGCCCGACGAGCTACCATGCTGCTCCACTCCGCGATATAAACAGTCTCGTTTGGACTGCTTAAGTATTATACCATTATAACAAAGATATGTCAAGCAAATTTTTTGAAATACCAGCAAATCAGCAAAATACCAAAAACTCAAGTTTACCGGCAAAATAATATATACTATTTTTATAATCGCCTTATAGTATATTATATGCGTCAAAAGAAATAATATTCCATTGATATACAATTTGTATAAATATACTATTTGTACAATAGCCTGATAGCCTTATGATTAATATACCATTAGTATATTTATACTAATGGTATTATATTTTAAAGAACCATATTAATATATATACATATAGTATATTATTACAGACAGTATATTCATTTTGTTTATTATCATAGCTTAATATTACAATTTGTATATAATACTGATTGTATATTTTAAACCAATAAATACTCTATTTTATACGTATTGTATTATATACTTTTTGTATATTAACAATTTGACAACATCCGGTTCTTACCTTATAATTATTACATATCATAAAGACCGGATTTCTACAGGTATTGCACTTCTGCATTTATAACGGCTCCTCTGTACAAACCATAATGGTACGATACTTATGTCAGACAATTCTATGAAAAGGAAAGATTTATCTATGGGTAATATATTCGATACACACGCACATTATGACGACAGCGCATTTGACGAGGACCGCACACAGCTTCTTGATAAACTGTTTGCCGCTGGCGTTTGCACAATAGTAAATCAGGGTACAACTGTAGAGACATCCCGCTTCAGCCTACAGCTTGCAGAAAAATATACAAATATGTATGCCGCTGTAGGTATACATCCCGAATGTGCAGACGTAAACAGTGTTGCTGAGCTTGAAACGATAAGACAGCTTGCTTCACACCCGAAGGCTGTTGCCATCGGCGAGATAGGACTGGATTATTACTATGACGTTCCAAAGGATATACAAAGGGAAGTTTTTGTACGACAGTTAGAGCTTGCAAATGAGCTTTCCATGCCTGTTACGGTACATGACAGAGAAGCTCACGGAGATATACTGGACATCCTGAAAAGCTATAGACCAAAGGGTATAGTACACTGTTTTTCCGGCAGTGCAGAAATGGCAAAAGAAATAATAAAGCTTGGAATGTACATAGGAATGGGCGGAGTTGTTACATTTAAAAATGCAAGAAAGGCAGTAGAGGTTATCAAAGCTATACCTCTTGAAAATCTTGTTTTAGAGACAGATTGTCCGTATCTTGCTCCTGTGCCGTTCAGGGGAAAGCGCAACGATTCAGGAATGATACTCTATGTTGCACAGTGCATATCCGGAATTAAAGGCATAAGTACAGAAGAGGTACTCCTTACCACAAAAAGCAACGCCGAAAAGGTTTATAGCATTACACAGCTATAATCACGGAAATCAATTTTGCATAGCCGGCCGCATCGGGAAAACCCTTTTCCGGCGGGTGCGTGACCGGTGCGTGACCGCACTGGACAATTTATCAACGCATCTGCTTCTGATCGGGCAGTCCGCGTCGTGCTCCTCAGGGAGCACTTTGGCTATTTCAGTGCACGTCTACAGCTTTTGGCGCAGAATGCGAAAAAAGGGTCCTTCCCCATACACCTTTCCTGAAAACGCTGGATACTATTTATGCTATAAGCTCTGGGCTATGGACTTCGGTTTACAATTGACGTTTACAATAATAAATGCCCCATGTTCAATGTGAACTGGGGCATTGTTTTTTTTAATCGGTTTATTATCTGTTTTAAGCTTCAACAGGGTGCATAAGAATGATAGGAGTAGTTTCCTGACCCTGTCCTGCGGGATTGTCCTTGACAAATTCTTTAAGGTGTCCCTCAATTCCCTTGAGGTCATCAGAAAAACCAAGTATCTCCTGACCTAAGTCATTTGCGTCAACAAGCATACATGATATACCGCATTTTTCCTTGATCTCGTTGCATACGCCTGTGGGATTATCAGGCATTTCAATACCGATATCCCTGTACTCCGACCACACATGGTCGTAGAAACCGTCAAGACCGGATACCTCTTCGCCCACGATTTCATAGAACACTCCTCTTTTGCCAAACAGCTTAGTAACAGCACTGGCAACAGAAGCATATAAAACCTTCGGCAGTCCTACCTTGTCAATGGCATACTGCATTTTTATAGTCTCACCAACACCCACGCCTGTATCGGGATGTGATGCAAATTTTGAAAGGAACTTTGCCCAGAAGCCGATTTTTATATCCTCACGCTTAACAACGCGGTTCTGACAGAGAGCGATGATTTTTTCACTGATGGAGATGAAATCCCCCTCATTGTAACACGGCGCAACATACTTATTCATTATCTCAACGTAGGATTCGCCCTGCTTAACAAAGTGCGTCTTTATAGCCTTTCTCTTATAGACCTTACCATCCACTTCAATTTCGACTCTTTTACCCTCGTTCATTGAATATTCCATATTGGCACAAATCTCCTCTACTTATTTCTTTACCGCATTTCCATCTTCATCTGCTTATCATATAATACCAATCAAAGCATTGTAATTATAGCACAGCGATTTTAGTTTTGCAATAAGAAAACCTCCTGAAACACGCCTGCGCAGGGCATTTTCTCCACAGTGCTTTTACAAAATGCAATTCTCCCAAATTTATTGTAAAAACTGACAAAAAAACCTGCGGCTTTATATACCTTATTACGAAAATCAATTTCTGACCATACAAAGTGTATAATGTACGGTACATTTTCGCCCGGAGAAAACGAAATAGTAAGTGTAATAAAAACTACAACTTCAAACAGTACAGGCGCATAAAGTTATGGAGGAAAAAGAACTGTATATCCGGATAAAACAGCCGAAACAGCAGGCTCTGCGCCGCCGTCAATCGCGGGCAGTGAATGTTAGGTCAGGATATCAGAGTGAGCGCAAGCGAACGAGAGCGCGAATCGGGAGCGCAGGCTCTGCGCCGCCCACGTCAATCTAATTTGGAAATTATTTTGTTACTTTTCAGAATCAACCTTCTTTCTTGAGCTTGCCGAAAGGGCTTAAAGTGCGTTTTTTCTAATTAATTAAACCTGACAGGCATAGTAAAGTGTGCATAAGTCACTCAAAGATTATTCGCTTAACGCTCAAAATGACATCTTATTAAACTTTGTATCATTTTGATGTCTGAATTAGATTGACGTGCTGCGCCGCCGCCGGCGTGTTGACAATTAATAGTATTGATGATATATTATTGGAGGTGTAAATGTGGGGTACAGAAAAAATTCCACTTTCCACTTTCCACATTCCACATTTTTTAGTGTGTGTCAGGAGGTAAATATGGAGTATATTATGACGACTGATGCTCTTACCAAAAAATATGGTAAGAAGTATGCCGCAAAAGACGTTAGTATTCATATCCGTCCCGGCGAGATATATGGACTTATCGGACGAAACGGCGCAGGCAAAACAACTGTTATGAGAATGCTCAGTGGTCTTTCTAACCCTACAAAGGGATCTTTTACTATGTTCGAAAAATCAGGAACAGACGCTTTGAAGGAAATGAAAAATGTAGGCGTTCTGATTGAGCATCCCGGACTCTATCCGAAGCTCTCTGCTTATAAAAATCTTATGGTCAAAGCTATAGCTATGGGCTGCGATACTAAGGATAAACATATCAGGGAATTGCTGGAGCTTGTGGGTCTTGCAGATACTGGCAATAAAGCCGCCGGCTCTTTTTCGCTCGGTATGCGTCAGCGGCTTGGTATCGCCCTCGCTCTTGTAGGCGACCCTAAGCTTATTATACTTGATGAGCCTATAAACGGACTTGACCCTCAGGGTATAGTTGAGGTCAGACAAATGCTTGCAGCTCTCAGGGATGAAAAGGGTATCACCATTATGATATCCAGCCATATTCTTAATGAACTGGGTAAGCTTGCAAATTCCTATGGCATTATCCACAAGGGTGAGCTTATCGATGAGTTCACTACAGAAGAGCTTCACAAACGCTGCGGACAGTATATCTCCGTAAGAACTGATGATAACCCTGCGGCTGTGAAGGCGATAGAAAAAGTGGGCTTCAATAATGTTGAGATAGATAATGAAGGCTTTATCCGCATAAATGAAAGGCTTGACGATGTTAAGCTCATTGTGAAAACGCTTGTGTCTGCTGATGTTGTTCCCACCCATGTAAGCGTTTCTGATATTTCCCTCGAAGATTATTATCTGAGTGTTACAGGAGGTAAGAGCAATGGGTAGACTTATCAAAATGGATTTTTACAGACTGTTTCAGTCAAGGCTTTTCTGGATACTTTCAGGTGTGTTTTTTGTGCTGAAGTTTATTACCTCGTTTATCGAACCTATACTTGTGGACTGGCTCGTTCAGATGTCCGGCGGAGAGGATATCGGTTTTACACTGGATGTCAGGCTTTCAGAGGTTATTGAGACTTCTGTGCCCGGACTGCTTATGATAATCATGTTTATATCGCTTACATCATTTCTTTATGCTGATATAAAAAACGGCTACATAAAGAACATTGCCGGACAGATACCCGGAAAGGGTCTGACGGCTGTTTCTAAGTTTGTTATCATGCTCGCGCATAACCTGTTCTACGGCATTATGGGCGCAGTGGCAGGCTTTGCAGGTTACTTTTTATCCCCAAGCTCAAACTTTATTTTTGATGAGGATATCGCTCAGGGAATAGAAGTGTTCTTTATAAAGTATCTTCTTACTCTTGCTATGGGTGCGATAGTACTGTTTATTACTACAGGTCTTTACAGCAATGTTTTTGCTATAGTTCTGTCTGTTTTGTTATGCGTGGGTGCGCTTTCACTTCTTTATATGGGAATTGACCAGATAATCTCGCTTTTGAAAATAAAGAATTTCAGCATATCAAATTATGTTCCGGATATGCTTTACCAGAACATAAGCGTTGATGCTATGAATAAGCCTGAGTCTGCTATTGCATTGACATCCGTGATAGTTGCTGTGGTGTTTACAGCCTTGTTTGTTGCAGGCGCGGTCGTTCTGTTCAATAAGCGTGACGTAAAATAATACTGCTTCTTAATATCAAATAAAAATATGTCCGGACTTCCTGTGAACCAGAAAGTCCGGACATTGTTCTTTTTTACGGTTTTCTGCCTGTGAAACTTTTTGAAGAAGCATCAAAGGCGGATTGTTTTACTTTGATACTGTAACACTGTAATAAGCTCTTGCGATATTGCCGTCTGCGTCCTTAGCTTTTACGCAGATAGTATACGGTGTTGCGACCGCAGGTGTGATAGTTACAGAAGTGTTATCCTTGTAGCCCTGAACTGCTATCCAGTTGCTGCTGGAGTTTTTCTTGTAAAGTACAGCGTATGTTACTGTGCCTGTGCCGCCTGTGCTTGATGCTTTTACAGTAATGGACTCGCCCTTGGTGATTTTTTCGGCTGAAACAGACGATGTGTTTGTAAAGCTTGTGTCAGCACTTGCTGTAACCTTTACTGTGAAGGTCGCAGTTGCTACGTTTCCGCTGCTGTCCTTTGCCTTGACCTTAACATAGTAAGGTGCTGCGCTGTTGGGCTTGAGTGAGAGGCTTGTGTTAGTGCTGTAGTTCTGCTTCAGAGTCCATGTGCTGTTAGCTGCTTTTTTGTAATATACAGCGTAGTTGACGCTGTCTGAACCTGAGCTTGCGCAGGTTATCTTAAATGATTTTCCGTAAGCAATAGTCGCTGCTGAAACTTTGGATTTATTGGTAAGCTCGGTATTTGCATTTGCTGTGACTGTTGCTGTCAGTGTTACGGTATTCACGTTTCCGCTTTCATCCTTTGCTTTGATTTTAAAGCTGTAAGGTGCTGCGCTGCCGGGTTTGAAATCAAGGCTTGCGTTTGTTTTGTAATTCTGCTTAAGTGTCCATGCGCTGTCAGTTGAGAGCTTATAGTAAACTGCATATCTGACAGTACCTTCGCCGCCTGTGGAAGCAAAGTTGATAGTCAATTTGTCGCCCAGTGCTATCTTTTCTGCGGAGAGTGAGGAAGTGTTGGTGAACTCTTCCTGCTCAGAGGTATACTCTGTCCATGAGTAGCCTGCGCTGAACAGCATGCTCTTTCCGCCGATATCCATTCCGGGGTCGCCTGATAATAAGGGATAACGGTTTGATGAGGACTTGCCTTCGGTAAAGATTACCTGTCCGTTTACAAATTCGCTGTCAACGTCATACTCATAAAGACCTGTTGCGCTGTTGTAAGTCATTGCTTCACCGGGCCATGTGGCGTTATTTCCTGCTGAATTATAGATATAAGCGTTTACCTTTGACCAGCCGTAGCTTGAGTTGTCGAAATACAGTGTTACCTGGTCGGAGGTGCGCTTCTTATATACGTATGTTTCACTTACTTCCTCGCCGTCATTTCCCATGCCTGTGAGTGTAACGGTAACGCTTGAGCCTGCCGCTGTAGAAGAACCTACAGTTATTGTTGTGCCGTCTGTAAATTTTCCGGATGCTCCCTCAGAGGTTGTGTATGATGCTGAGGAGACTCTGCTGCAATTCAGGGTTACCTTAAGTGTTCCTGTGAAGCCTGCTCCTGTGTCGGGGCTTGCGGAAACACTGCCGGCACCCGATTCAGGGTCATATACTGTCCATGAGTTGCCGCTGCTGAAAAGCATTGACAGACCGTTTATGGAGAGTCCTGATTCATTTGCTCCGGGATAACGGTTTGAGGAGCCTTTCTTCTCTACAAATATTGCTTTGCCGTATTCAAGAGTGCTGTCAAGAGTCAGTTCGTAGAGCTTCGTGCTGCTGTTGTAGGTCATCTGTACGCCCGGCCATTCAGCGTTTTCAAGTGTTTTTGTTCCGCTTGGAGCGTATACATAGGCATATACTGATGCCCAGTTGTAACCGGAATTGTCAAAATACAATGTAACGGCTGCGTTGGGGTCTTTCTTATAGTATACATATTTTTTGGTGACAGTCTCATTCTTTGAGTTTGTACCAGTGAGTGTCAGTGTTACCTTTGAGCCTGCTGTGGTGGAGGCACCGAGAGTGATGGTGTCGCCGCTTGAGAAGCTGCCGGATGCACCTTCGGAGGTGGAATATGTAGCATTGGTTATCTTGCTGGATTTCAGAGTTACTGTGAGTGTATCCGTAAAGCTTGTGTTGGTTGACTGAGATGCGGATATTGTACCGGTCGTCATTTCCTCAGAATAGATAACAGCGATACCTGTGTCGCCTACATGACCGCTGATGGTGGAGGATGTAACAATCCATTCGTTTCCTGTTATCTCGTCGTAATATTTTCCGGGAGCAGTTGTTGAACCGCCGTTTGTTACGCTTACGTCAGAGTCACTTCCGTCGCCCATAACGATAACTGCGCCCTGCTCACGGCATACAGCAGCAACGTTGTCAGTTGTTGTGTAGTAATCAGTCTGACCTATCATCGCATTATGGAAGTGGTTGACAGCTGCAACTTCGGGCTCGGTGAAGTGTGTGCTGCCCTTTACGCCTGCAAATATTTCAGCCTTTACCTTCTTGTCAGGACGTGAGAAGTAGAGAGCCGTAACTTCATTGCGGCTTGCTGCCAATGCATAAGCACGGTCAATTACGTTCTGGCTGCAATCGTGTGAATACTCGCCCTCTGTGTCGTTAGACCATGTGTCATGTGTCTCGCCCCAATATATAAGCTTATCCGGAGAAACGCCCCTTGTTACCCAGTTGCCGTATGCGGAAGGCACATAACCTGACTTCAGGTAATTGCGCAGTGTGCTGCCGTATCCGCCGTCTGTAACGGTCATATAATTTGAGTATTCTACCATAAGGTAGTCTGAATCGTCTCCGCCAGGATTGCCGAGTATCTCGCCGTAGTTGAACATATCGTCGTCTATAACAGCCGGCCAGAAATCGCAGCCTTCACTGGGCAGCGCTATATGCTTTGCAGCGTCCCAGCGCAAGCCGTCAACGCCAAGCTCCTTCAGTTCAAGCACGTAATTGGCTACGACCTGCTGAACGTGTGGGTCTTCTGAGTTTAAGTCGGGCATACCGATCTCGCCCTGAGTTACCTGTGTACGGTCCTTCCAGTTGGTTACCTTACCATAGGTGTGCCAGTACTTGCTGTCCTTAAGGTCATCCTGTATGTTTGTGTGATCTCCTGCCAGATGGTTTGCAACAATGTCAACAACGACCTTGATGCCATATGAGTGAGCTTCTTCAATAAGAGCCTGAAGCTCTTCTTCTGTGCCGAGAGCGTTTGTTCCTACATAAAACCCCAGCGGCTGATACAGCCACCACCATACACCCTCGCCGGCGCCGACCTGTGCAGGGGAAGTCTGGATGGAAGTGAAGCCTGCTTCAGCGATATTGGGCAGCTCCTCCTTGATGTCGTTGTAAGTCCAGTCAAAGCAATGGAGAATAGTTCCGTCCTGTATATTATCCGCAAGACCATAGTCTATTTTTGTGGCTGCATTTACCTCTGTAGAAAATGCTATACTGCCAAGACCCGTGAACATGGTTGCGGAGACTGCCGACATCAATACAAGACTCATGAATTTTTTTCCGAAACGGAAAAGCCTGTTCTGTTTTTTGTTCATACCAAAAACACCTCTTATCCCTATTGAATTTTGTTACTACAGCTTTTGACCGTTCCCTTCAGCAACAGCGGCATGATAAAAGCCGCAATCATACGGTCAAAAGCTTCTTCTTGTCTAAATTATATAATTTATTATAATAAATTGCAATACTTCTGTTAGTGATTTTTAGCGACTGTTCACATCAAAAAATGCGGAAATGCCTATAAATAAAATGTGGAAAGTGGAATGTTGTTTTCGCACGGAGAAACGCGGACAATGAATGTTCGGTCATACTATCAGAGTGAGCGCAAGCGCCCGTAGGAAGTGCCCTTGGGGTACGAACGCCAGCGCGAATCGGGTGCGCAGGCTCTGCGCTCGGTTGATATTTTTTTGGGGGTGGTGTAGAATAGTGGGAGTGGAAGGTTTCAGAGGTGAGTCCGGAGGTTGGGAAAGTGAGATGATGTGCGGTGTTTGATGAAAGTGGAGCTATGCTGCAAAGAATAATCAGGGATATGTCTGAGGGTGTGATGACATTTGGAAGGGACGGGACTGTTCTTTATGTTAATCCTGCCGCTGAAAAAATCCTTAATGTTAAAGCAGATGAAATAACTAAAATGAAGTTCGCTAAGGCGTTTATCCGCTATGAAGAAAATGATGCCTTTAATCAGGCAATTCTGGATGCCGCTTATGCCTATGACAAAATGCACGAAAGTCTGGTGCCTTACTTTAACGGTAAGAATACCAGACAACTTCATATTGTGTGTTCATTCCTTAAAAATGAGGATGAAAATGTTGGCGGCATTGTTGTGATCGGCGATATTACGGAGCTTGCAGAACTGAAAATAAAATATGCTGAACAAATAACTGAATTGTTGAATTCGCTCGTAAGAGCATTGTCTACAGCTATTGACGAACGCTCACATTATAATGCAAATCATACCAAAAATATGGTAAGAATGGGTAAGGCTTTTCTTGAATGGCTGGAAGCGGCTGATAATGAATGGAAGTTCAGCGAAGATGAAAAACGCTCCTTTATCATGAGTGTGTGGCTGCATGATATCGGAAAGTTAGCTGTGCCCCTTGCTGTTATGGATAAGGCGGACAGACTCGCCGGACGTCTCGATGATATTGTTCACAGATTTGACAGGGTCAGGTTACTTAATAAGATTGCTTTCCTTGAAAACAGATGTACCTTGCAGGAAATGCAGGATAATAATAAGACTCTTCAGGATGTGTTTGATTTTGTTTGCGAAGTGAATAAAACGGGATTTATGAGCGATGAAAAACTCAGCAGAGTACAGGCTTTGTCTGAACTGAGTTATGAGGATGAAGACGGAAGTATGAAACCGCTCTTTACACAGGAAGAGCTGACTGCTCTGTCTGTTCGCAAAGGAACGCTTACAGCGGCAGAACGTGAAATAATGCAGAGTCATGCGATCGTTACAGGCAGGATATTGTCTCAGGTGACATTTCCTGACGATTACAGTAAGGTACCGCTGTGGGCGTCAAGTCATCATGAGCTTCTCAACGGCAAAGGATATCCCTCGCATCTGACCGGAAAGCTTATCCCTGATGAGGTAAGACTTCTGACTATACTTGATATCTTTGAAGCGCTTACGGCAAAGGACAGACCATATAAACCGCCAATGTCTGTCGATAAGGCTTTTGCTGTACTTCACAGTATGGCGGATGAAGGGGCAATAGACGGGAATATTCTGGAACTGTTTGAAAGCAGCCGAGCATGGGAAGTCATTTTATAGAAAAACGAAATTGCCTGATAGAATATCCGATGGAATATCTTTGAAATTGATATTGACCTCCGTTAATATATATGATAAAATTCTTTTGTTCTGAAATCTGTTGTCAGAATAAAATTCTCTTTTACGGTAATACAGGCTGTATCTGACCGTGCGGAGAAAAAAGAAAAAGGAGATATTTTTATGGAGCAGAAAAATGTAAAGGGTATTATCGCCCTTGTGCTGGGACTTCTTTCCCTTGTGCTTATCGGAGTGGCGTTCTATCCGATGGATTCCTTCAGGGGTTCAATTATCAAGTTTTATGGCAGCCTGAATATAGTGTTTGGGTTCCTTGCGCTTGCGGTTGCTATTGCGGCTGTTGTTATGGGCGCTATCGGAAAGAAGAATACCGAAAAGAAGGGCATGGCAGTGGCAGGTTTGGTTATCGGTATAATATCAATAATCCTCTCTATACTTACTACATGTATCGTTGCGGCTCTTTCTACAGTTACAGATTATGTCAATAACGGTCCTGATAGCTGGCTGGCTCAGAATGTAGAAGATGAGTCAGAGCTGAAGCAGATAGACGATGCCCTTGAAGGACTTTTTGATGCCATCGATAAGCTTCCGGAAGAGAAATAACTCTGACCGCACGCTAAAACAAAAAAACGGGGCTGATGCTGTGTCAGCTCCGTTCTGAGTTTCTGAAACGAAAAAAGCAGTAAACAAGCCTGTTTCCGGACTTGAAAAAGCTCTGAAAAATTTTTTTAAAAAAATTTAAAAAAATGCTTGACAAATAAATAACACGGTGCTATAATATAGAAGTCGTCGAGAGAGACGACAGAAAACAAAATAAGTTGGTGTTGATGACGTTGAGGGTCCACCCGTTCCCATGCCGAACACGGAAGTTAAGCTCAATGGTGCCGAAAATACTTGGTTGGTGACGACCCGGGAAGATAGGAAGATGCCAACACACAAAAGCAGCCACCCAATAGGGTGGTTGTTTTTTATATCTGAATTTGTTTGCCGGAGTTTGTGGAGGGATGTTTGGTGATAAAGATAGATTTAGTTACGGGCTTTCTCGGCAGCGGTAAGACAACATTTATAAAATGGTATGTTGGTATGCTGAAGAAAATGGGATACAAGGTAGGTATCCTTGAAAATGATTTCGGAGCGGTAAATGTGGATATGATGCTTTTAGAAGAGCTTGCGGATGAGAACTGCGATATCGAGACTGTTGCCGGAGCCTGTGATAAGGATTGCCATATAAGACGGTTCAAAACAAAGCTTATTGCTATGGGTATGTGCGGATATGACCGTGTTGTGGTAGAGCCTTCGGGAATATTCGATACAGATGAGTTTTTTGATGTGCTGCGTGAATACCCTCTTGACAACTGGTATGAGACAGGAAATGTTATAGCTGTTGCAGATGCAAAGCCTGAAAGTGAGCTGTCGGAGCAATCGGAATATCTTTTTGCGTCTCAGCTTGCAGGTGCTGGTGTCATTATGCTGAGCCGGGTGCAGGAGACGGAAGAAAAGGATGTTCAGAAAACTACAGAACATATTGCAAAAGCTGTAAAAGAACTTTGCGGCAGACAATTGGAGAATGAGATAATTGCAAAGGATTGGAGTGCGCTATCGGAGCAGGATATGAACAGAATATTATGCAGCGGTTATTACAGAGCCGACTTTACGAAGCGCTTTTCAAAAGATGACATATATCAGTCGATCTATTATCTTAATGTGGATATTTCCCTCTCAAAGCTCATACAGGCAGCTGAGAAAATATTTGACTCGCCTGAGTGCGGAAGGGTGTTCAGGATAAAGGGCTTTGTATCCGAGGATGATCAGTGGTATGAGCTTAATGCCGCAAAAAACAGCATAAAGACCAGTCCTATAGCATCCGGTCAGAAGGTGATAATAGTTATAGGAGAGTCGCCGAAGAAGGATGCGATAGACAAAATTATCATGCTTTGACCTGAATGGACAAACATTCCTCCGCTTCTACGGTTGGGGCAGTATGTCACATGAACATACATACAGTATATGACAGCCAGAAAATGTGCATAATATCAATTGCTGCATAGTAAAAAAGAATAATGTATATCAATACGTTTACTGCTCTTTTATTCTCAGGCATTTTTGTGCAGAAACGTATTTTTACATATAATATCAGTATAAGGGGCAGCACGCATTTCATGAGAAAGCCGCCTGCGCCGCTGATATCGCTTTGGAGAATGGGGTTTGCTTCTACAAACAGACCGCTTGATATAAGTATCAGGGTGAATAAATAATCTGTGATATTCAGTGTGTACAGCAGCAGGAGCTTTGTATCGTATTCGGTTTTTGTGTTTACAAGCGTCAATATTTTTTTCATAATATTACTTTTCTCCTCTATAGTATGTAAAGCGAAAGCCCTTTAAAAATGAAGAATTATTGTAGTTGACAAACTGATGTCGTATATTGTAGAATAAATATGTATTTTTAAAAAATCTGGAGGGAGTAAAATGGCAAAGATACCTTTTATTACAAAACAAAAGGCTCAGGAAATTATAGCTGAATATCCTACGCCTTTCCATATATATGATGAAAAGGGTATAAGAGAAAATGCAAGAAGGCTTAAAGAAGCTTTTTCGTGGAATAAGGGCTTTAAGGAGTATTTCGCGGTGAAGGCTACACCTACTCCGGCAATACTGAATATCCTTAAAGAAGAGGGCTGCGGTACAGACTGCTCATCATATGCAGAGCTTCTTATGAGTCAGAAGTGCGGCTTTGAAAATCCTGATATCATGTTCTCTTCAAACGATACGCCTGAGGAGGAATTTGCTTTCGCTGCTAAGGTGGGAGCTATCATAAATCTTGATGATATAACTCACATAGATATGCTTGAGCGTGTATGCGGTATCCCTGAGACTATCTGCTGCCGCTATAATCCCGGCGGTACCTTCTCTGTGTCTACCGATATCATGGATAATCCCGGCGATGCTAAATACGGTATGACTAAGCAGCAGATGAAACAGGCTTTCCTTCGTCTTAAAGAGCTTGGCGCTAAAGAGTTCGGCATACACTCTTTCCTTGCAAGCAATACGGTTTCTAACGAATACTATCCTACCCTTGCAAGGATACTCTTTAATCTTGCGGCAGAGCTTAAAGAGGAAACAGGCGTACATATCGGCTTTATAAATCTTTCGGGAGGAGTGGGCGTACCATATACTCCGGATAAGGAGCCTAACGATATTATGGTTATCGGTCAGGGCGTAAAAGAAGCCTTTGAAGAGATACTCGTACCGGCAGGTATGGGAGACGTGAAAATATTCACAGAGCTTGGACGCTTTATGCTGGCACCTTACGGTCATCTTGTAACTAAGGTTATCCATGAAAAACATATCCATAAGGAGTATGTTGGCGTGGATGCTTGTGCGGCTAACCTTATGCGTCCTGCAATGTACGGCGCATATCATCATATTACAGTTCTCGGCAAAGAGGATCTCCCATGTGACCATACCTATGATGTAACGGGTTCTCTCTGTGAGAATAATGATAAGTTTGCTATCGACCGCAAGCTGCCTGAAATTGATATCGGGGACATCCTTGTTATCCATGATACAGGTGCTCATGGCTTCTCTATGGGCTATAACTACAACGGACGTCTGCGCTCGGCTGAGCTTCTTCTGAGAGAGGATGGCGCTGTTGTGATGATTCGCCGTCCCGAAACGGTGGAGGACTACTTTGCTACTCTTGACGGCTTCTGGGATATAAAATAAATTTACACACAAGCATTTATCATCCGTTTTGTTTTGACATCTTTCCCCTGCTGAAAAAGGCAGGGGATTTTTTTCTTGTTTTTATTATTGTCAGTTTTTTTGGTAGTATACGGTGAAAAGTTACAGATTAGTCGTTTTATTACAAAAATTTTATTATTGTTGTACAAAATTATTGTTGCAGAAATATTCAAAATGCTTTATAATATACATATCCTTTAAATGCCGCTGTGTGCGGTAAATAATTTTTTTAAGGAGGAATTTTTATGGAACTGATCAAAAAATGTCTTGCCGAATGTATCGGTACCTTTGTACTCGTTCTGTTCGGCTGCGGAACAGCTTGTGCGGTAGGCTGCGACACACTGCCCGGTTATATGCTGACGGCTCTTGCTTTCGGTCTTGTAATCGTGGCAATGGCTTACTCTATCGGCAATATCTCAGGCTGTCACATCAATCCGGCTGTGTCTATCGCTGTGTTTGTCAGCAAGAAAATGACTTTTACTGAGTTTCTTGCATATATTGCATCTCAGTTTATCGGAGGTATTGCAGGCGGTGCTATGCTTTTAGCTGTGTTCGGCGAAAATATCGATAAGAACCATCTTGGCTCAAATGTTATTTATAACAACGTATGGGCTTCTCTCATAATAGAGATCATACTTACTTTTGTTTTTGTTATAGCTATACTTGGTGTTACATCCAAAAAATCAAATGGTTCTGTGGCAGGTGTTGTAATAGGTTTGTCGCTTACTCTTGTTCATATATTCGGTATCTACTTTACCGGAACATCTGTTAACCCTGCAAGAAGCTTCGGACCTGCAATATTTGCAGGCGGCGACTCTTTTGCAAATGTATGGGTGTTTATAGTTGCTCCGCTGGTAGGCGCTGTTCTCGCTGCTTTGCTTTATAACTTTATGGCAAAGGGCGTTTGCGACACCGAAGAGGAAGAAGCTGCTGAAGCTGCGGCTCCTGTAAAGAACACTGCAAGAGCAAGAAAGCCCGGAAGCAAAAAGAAGAGAAAGTAATTTCCATAAAAATTACCCCGTCTGTGTATGAAAGCACAAACGGGGTATAATTTTTTATACATGAAACCTCTTCAATATTTCAGTAAACATATACCGGCATATCTATGTACGCGATATCGTATAGCTCCTCTGCAACATAGGACGGGAGGTTTACACAGCCGTGTGAACCGTTGTAAAGATAGGTGTCTCCGCCGAAACTATCCTGCCATTTTGCATCATGGAAGCCAATGTCATCGTTGAACGCCATCCAGTATTTTACCTCTGTTGACCATCCGGGACCGTAAAGCTCACAGGGGCTTTTCTTTTGATAGATAAGATACATACCGGTGGGGGTGTCGCTGCCCTTGTTGGGATTTCCGGTTATTACAGGCGATTCAAGGACTACCTTCCCGTTTTTGTATATCCACATATACTGGTCCTGTATGCTGACAAATGCGCAGCAGTCCCCGAGCTTATCCGCCATATCATAATCGGATGCTGTTCTCAGCCACCATTTGCGGCTCTCTTCGCTGTTATCTGTAAGGTCAAGAGTCACGGATTCCGCTTTCTCTATATATCCGTTGAGAAGCTGTGCGGCGGTTTCATCGTCAAATAGCCAGCCAATGGCTCTGTTATCTACGGTATGTTCTATTCCGGAAACGTCCTTGAAGGTTATATAAGCTTCATAGTTGTCGTATTTTTTTGAAAGAGATTTTGTGTACTCCCGAACCTTGTCGGTGTCAACGGTAAAATATGTATCTCCATCTTCTATGTATACCCAGTCGCTTATCTTTTTATAATCAAGGGTTTCCTTGCTATCGCCGAATTTTAGGACGATTTTTATATCCGACAAGGTGTCGCTTATTATCCTGCTGCTGTCAATATTGCTTTGGCTTGCAGTCTCACTCTGACTGTCGGCGGCATCGGGGAGAACGGGTCTTGTACTTTTAACTGTGCCGGCTGCGGCTTCTGCTTCTTTTTCTTTGCCCATGTGGATGTCATCAAAGGGCAGAAATATCATAAGAGTACAGACAGCAACTATAAAAAATGAAGAACATAATACAGTTATCAATTTATAGTTTGTTTTAGATTTTGATATCCTTTCCATAAAATGATATCTCCTTTCGGATATTCATAAGCCATATCAGTGCAAAGGCATCTGCTGTTCACAAACTTTGACTTTTTAACATCTCTTAACTAATAATTATATAATATCTGACAAAAGTTTTCAATAATCAAATTTGACTTTTTGTCTTTTTGCGTGACATTATTGCTCCGGTGCATTTTTTTGTACAAATATGGAAATGGTGGGGAACGGGGAATAGTGAATAGTGAATGGTGAATAACGAATAGTGAATAGTTGTGGTACGTTTTCGCTTATGCGAAAACGAACTATAGTAAGTATAATAAAAACTACAGCTTTATACTGTACAGGCGCATAAATTTTAGAAGGGGAAGAGAGTGCTTGTTCGGAAGAAACAGCCGAAACAGCAGGCTCTTAGCATGCGCCGGCGGTGCGTGACCGCACTGGACAACTCAGAACGCATCGGTTTCTTATTGAGCTGTCCGCGTCGTGCTCCTTAAGGGATCACTTTGGCTATTATTGTACACGTCTACGACTATCCTCCAAAACTAAAACCGCTCATAAGCGCACCGTAAGGGGCGTGTTGGGCGGAGAGCCGCGGACTGTGAATGTTCGGTCAGAATATCAGAGTGAGCGTTAGCACCCTAGGGCTTGTTTGAAAAATCGAAACAATTGTTCAAAGTAACCAAATCATGCAG
>CAMHOE010000050.1 GCA_946186665.1 uncultured Clostridia bacterium
AGGGGCTCTGCCCCATGGACCCCGCAGCCTTTGAAAAGGCTGGCGAAACTTTATTATTTTTACTTTTTTATTCGATATCAGTATTACAGACCGACTGAGAAGCATTATTTCAGCGCATTGATAGCAGCCTGTATCATTTCTATTTTTTCTGCGAATTTTGCAGCGTTTGCTTTTACTTCGGCAACCACCTTTTCAGGTGCTTTTGCCATAAAGCCCTTATTGTTGAGCTTCTTCTCGTTGAATTCCAGATCCTTCTGAGCAGCACTCAGTTCCTTATTGAGCCTTGCAAGCTCTGCTTCCTTATCAACAAGCTCATCCATAGGAATATATATCTTCGCATCTGCTGTAACTACAGTGACTGCGCCGTCGATATCATAGCTTTCAGCTACGAAAACCTCGCTTGCACTTGCAAGTCTTGAGAAGAACAGGCTGCCATTTTCAAAAGTCCGGATATCCTTCGCAGCGATATAGACCTTAGCTTTTCTTGAAGGCGGTACATTCATGTCTGCACGGCGGATACGTATTGCCTTTATTGCATCCATTACCATTTCCATCTGCTTTGCAGCTTCAGGATAATTATTCTCCTCTTTGTATTCAGGATACTTCTGGAGCATTATTGTTTCGCCCTCATGCGGCAGTGCCTGCCAAAGCTCCTCTGTAATGAAGGGCATAAATGGATGCAGGAGCTTAAGCGCTTCACAAAGCACCCATACAAGTACCTGACGGGCATTCTGTGCTGTTTCTCCCTCCGACTGGAGTCTTGTCTTTGTAAGCTCTATATACCAGTCGCAGTAGCAGTCCCAGATGAAATCATAAAGCTTCTGGACTGCAACGCCAAGCTCGTATTTTTCAAGGTTTTCCGTTACCTCAGCGGCAACGCTGTTAAGTGTTGAAACTATCCACTTATCCTCTGTGGTAAGCTCCTCCGGCAGTTCATTTTTAACATCGAAGCCCTCCGTATTCATACGGATAAAGCGTGCAGCATTCCAAAGCTTGTTTGCAAAATTTCGGCTTGCAGTGATTTTCTCTTCGGAGTAGCGCATATCATTACCCGGAGCATTGCCTGTTACAAGGGTAAGTCTGAGGGCGTCTGCGCCGTATTTGTCAATGACCTCAAGGGGGTCAATACCGTTGCCCAGAGATTTACTCATCTTTCTGCCCTGTGAATCACGTACAAGACCATGTATCAGCACAGTATCGAACGGAGCCTTGCCTGTATGCTCCAGACCGCTGAACATCATACGCATTACCCAGAAGGGGATTATGTCATAGCCTGTTACAAGTACGCTTGTGGGGTAGAAGTATTCCATTTCGGGGGTATCGTCAGGCCAGCCCAGTGTGCTGAACGGCCAGAGTGCGGATGAGAACCATGTATCGAGAGTATCCGGGTCCTGACGCATTTCCTTGCCGCACTTGGGGCAGAATGCCTTGTTTTCTTTTGTTACAACTGTTTCGCCGCAGTCATCACAGTAAAATGCCGGTATCTGATGACCCCACCACAGCTGACGTGATATACACCAGTCACGGATATTTTCCAGCCAGTGGAAATATGTCTTTTCAAAGTGAGACGGTACAAACTGAGTTGTATCATTCTTTACAGCATCTATTGCGGGACCTGCAAGGGGTTTCATTTTAACGAACCACTGCTTTGAAACTCTCGGCTCAACTGTAGTAGAGCATCTGTAGCAGGTGCCTACATTATGAGAATAATCCTCAATCTTTACCAGTGCGCCCTCAGCTTCAAGGTCTTTTACTATGGCTTTTCTTGCCTCGTATCTGTCCATTCCTGCGTACTTCGGATAATCCTCTGTTATTTTGGCATCGTCTGTCATTACGTTGATAACAGGCAGATTATGGCGCAGACCTACTTCAAAGTCATTGGGGTCGTGAGCAGGAGTGATTTTTACGACGCCTGTTCCGAAATCCATTTCAACATATTCATCCGCAACGATAGGTATTTCTCTGTGTACGATAGGAAGAATAAGTGTTTTGCCAACAAGCTCCTTATATCTGTCGTCATTGGGGTTTACTGCCACAGCGGTATCGCCCAGAAGTGTTTCCGGACGGGTCGTAGCTAAATTGATATATCCGCTGCCGTCCTTGAGGGCATAGCGCAGGTGCCAGAAATGTCCTGCCTGCTCCTCGTATTCTACCTCCGCATCGGAAATTGATGTCAGACAGTGCGGACACCAGTTTATGATCCTTTCGCCCCTGTAGATAAGACCCTTATCATAGAGCTTTACGAACACATTTTTAACTGCCTTGTTGCAGCCGGCGTCCATAGTAAAGCGTTCACGCTCCCAGTCGGGAGATGAACCCATTTTTCTGAGCTGTTTTACGATCCTTCCGCCGTATTCGTTTTTCCAGTCCCATGCGCGTTCAAGGAACTTTTCTCTGCCGATATCCTCTTTGGTAAGACCCTCTTTTTTCATAGCCTCAACTATTTTAGCTTCTGTTGCAATAGAAGCGTGGTCTGTACCCGGCAGCCAGAGTGCGCTGTAGCCCTGCATTCTCTTGAAGCGGATGAGAATATCCTGAAGAGTATTATCAAGGGCATGACCCATATGGAGCTGACCGGTGATATTCGGGGGCGGCATCATGATAGTATACGGTTTTTTATTCTTATCTATTTCAGCATGGAAGTAACCGCTTTCTTCCCAATGCTTATAGATCCTGTCCTCAAATTCACCCGGATCATAAGCCTTTGCCAATTCCTTTTCCTTACTCATTTACTATACCTACCTTTAGTCTAATGTGGAATGTGGAAAGTGGAAAGTGGAATGTCGGTGTCCTCTCTCTACAGAGGATCACCACTAACGGGCAGTTCAATGGGGAAAACCCTTTTCCGGCGGAAAAAGGGTTATTCCCCATACCCCTTTCCTAAAACCGCAGAATTCTTCTCCGCGTTCAAGGATATCATATCATTACCTGTCACTGAACACTAACCACTAACCACTGATCACTGATCTTTACTTACGACTTTTTCAAACAAAACTATAGACGTGTGCAGCAATAGCCAAAGTGCCCCCTATGGGGCACGACGCGGACGGCTCTATTAGAAGCGGATGCGTTCTTAGTTGTCCAGTGCGGTCACGCACCTTGCGCAGAGTGTCTTGTGTACAGGATGCTGTCCTACAGTGCTGCTGTATATCCAGCAGCGCTCGCATTTCTCGCCCTCAGCATGAGATACCTCTACGCCAAGCTCCTGAACATCTTCGTTTACTATTTCAACATCTGATACGATAAACGAACTTGCAAGCTCCTTTTCTGCCTGCTTCAGGAAATCATACTGCTCGCCTGATGCTCTGAGGGTTATCTTTGCTTCCAGTGATGAACGGATAGTCTTGCCCTTTACCTCTATCTCAATGGCTTTCTTTACAGTGTCTCTTGTCTCATGTATTCTGTCCCACATGGTGACAAAGTTGTCGTCAAGCTTTACTCCGGTCATTTCCGGCATATCATTGAATATAACATTTGACGGGTCTGCCTTGCTGTCGTGGGGCATGAACTGCCATATCTCATCGGAGGTATATGCAAGTATCGGAGCTATCATCCTTGCCATAGCGTCAAGTATCGTGTAGATAGTAGTCTGCGCTGCACGTCTGAGCTTGCCATCCTTCTTCTCGGTGTAAAGCCTGTCTTTGAGTACGTCAAAGTAGAAGTTGGACATATCTACAACACAGAAATTATGTATTGCCTGATATACCTGATGGAAGTCGAACTTATCGTAGCCGTCTCTTACTTTTACATTCAATGCGTCAAGCTTTGAGAGCGCCCACTTATCTATCGGCAGAAGCTCCTCTTCCCCTACCTTGTCGGTATTCGGGTCAAAGTCGCTTATGTTTCCTAAAATGTATCTTGCGGTATTTCTGATTTTTCTGTATGCTTCGGAAAGCTGCTTGAGGATATCATTTGAAATACGTACATCCGAATGATAGTCGCTTGATGCCACCCAGAGTCTCAGGATATCTGCGCCGTACTGATCTACGATAGCGCGGGGGCTGAGTCCGTTGCCCTGAGACTTGGACATCTTCTTGCCTTCCATATCGATTACCCAGCCGTGAGTTACAGCCGCTTTATAGGGAGCTTCTCCCTTTGTTGCTATAGCTGTGAGCAGTGATGACTGGAACCAGCCTCTGTACTGGTCAGCACCCTCAAGGTACAGATCAGCAGGCCATTTCAGATACGGTCTTGCTTCACATACTGCTGCATGAGACACACCTGAGTCGAACCATACATCCATTATATCCTTTTCCTTGTCGAAGCTTGCGCAGCCGCACTTCGGACAGGTCATTCCCTCAGGAACAAGCTCGTTTGCGTCCTTTGCATACCAGATATCAGAGCCTTCCTTTGCAAAGAGATCCGCAACAGCGTCCATTGCCTTCTTGTCGATTATAGGCTCACCGCAGTCTTTACAGAAGAATATCGGGATAGGTACGCCCCATTTTCTCTGACGAGAGATACACCAGTCCTTACGCTCCCTTACCATAGAGGTTATTCTGTCCTCGCCCCAGCCGGGTATCCACTGTATCTTTTTGATAGCCTCTACAGCGTCATCCTTGAAGTCGTTCACTGAGCAGAACCACTGTTTTGTAGCTCTGAACAGAACAGGCTTCTTGCATCTCCAGCAGTGAGGATATTGATGGATTATCTTTTTAAGCGCAAAGAGCGCGTTTGTTTTTTCAAGGTATTCTGCAATAGGCTTGTTTGCTTCTTCGGTCAAAAGACCTGCAAACATACCTGCCTCTTCAGTAAGTCTGCCGTGTGAGTCTACCGGCACCACCATAGGCAGCTCCTCATAGTTCCTGCAAACCTCATAGTCGTCAACACCGTGACCGGGCGCCGTATGAACACAGCCTGTACCGCTTTCAAGTGTTACATGATTGCCCACGATAACAAGTGAAGTCCTGTCAAGGAAAGGATGAGCCGTTTTGATATATTCAAGCTCTGAGCCTTTGATAGTACCTATCACTTCATAGTTTTCTATCTCTGCTGCTTCCATAGCTGAAACATAAAGGTCCTCAGCCATAACATAGTATTCATTACCGCTCTTGATAACGCTGTAATTATATCTGGGACCTACGCATATAGCCACGTTTGCCGGAAGCGTCCATGTAGTTGTTGTCCATATTACGAAATATGTATTCTTTACGTCTGCGCCCATAGCGGACAGCTTGCCCTGATCGTCCGTCACACGGAACTTTACATATATTGAATGGCAGGGATCCTCAGCATATTCTATTTCTGCCTCAGCAAGCGCAGTCTCACAGTCAGGACACCAGTATACAGGCTTGAGTCCCCTGTAGATATAGCCCTTTGCTGCCATTTCGGAGAATATGCGTATCTGTGCCGCTTCATAATCATGAGTCAGTGTGATATAAGGATTATCCCATTCACCTATTCCGCCAAGACGCTTGAACTGTGTTCTCTGGTCGTCAATATAGCTGAGCGCAAAATCACGGCATATTTTTCTGAGCTCCACCTCAGATATGGAAGTAGAGTTACCGACACCGGCTTTTTTTCTTGCTTTAAGCTCGGTCGGAAGTCCGTGAGTATCCCAGCCGGGAACATAGGGTGCTTTGAAGCCCGTCATATTCTTATATCGAACGATAATATCCTTCAGCACCTTGTTCAGCGCATGACCAAGGTGGATATCTCCGTTTGCATACGGAGGTCCGTCATGCAGAACATACAGAGGCTTGCCCTCGTTATGCTCCATGAGCTTATTGTAAACATCGTTTTCTTCCCAGCGTTTAAGTGTCTCCGGTTCTGACTTCGGCAGACCTGCCCTCATAGGGAAGTCTGTCTTTGGCAGATTAAGTGTGCTGTTATAATCCTGTGCCATATTTCTCTCCTCTTTCATAATCATTATACAAGCCAAAATCCGACACGTATCTGTGTCGGATGGTAATGCACCACTTGGTATGTTCAGGACATTATTTGTTTCCATCCACCTTGATAGGCTGACGGTTATTCTTTACGGACTTGAAATTTTTCTCAAACTCTGATGAGCTGAAAATGACACCGTCATCTATCTCATCAATGCTTGTTGGCTTAGTCTCTTCGGGCTTTATGTCGGTGGAATTATCCTTATTCGCGATCTCTTCTATTTCATCGGCGTTGCTGTCGGCATTTTCCGCTGACTCGTCATCATCCTCGTCATCGCCCTCGTCATCGCCCTCGTCATCGCCCTCGTCATCGCTCTCGCCTTCGTCATTCTCGTCGTCCTCGCCGTCCGCATCGTCCTCGCCGTCATCTGCATCGTCCTCTTCATCATCGTCAGAGTCATCGTTTTCATCAGTCTCCTGATCCTCTTCATCCTCTGTTTCCTCTTCTGATGTATCTTCGATATCTTCCTCTTCCGACATAACGATCTCTTCGCTGTCATCTTCAGAGCCGACCTCTGCCGATGAAAGATCTGTTTCAGTATCCGTCAGCTCTTCATCTTCCGGATCTGTTTTTTCGGCTTCAGTATTTTTCTTTTCAGCTTCTTCTTTTTCAAGCTCGAGCTTTGCCTTTGTATTATATCTTATCTCCTCAGATATCTCCTTGACCTTATCAGCGTCTATCATTTCGACCTTTATAAGGCGCTTTTCCTTTTTAGCCGCTTCCACAGCCTTGTCCGCTTCTTTTCGCAGGTCATTCTCTACCGACTCCGGCGTTACAGCCTTTTCAGCGGGATAGCTCTCCTCGAGCTTTTCCTGATACTGCCTGAACTCTTCCGCTTTAGGAAGTGTATTTATAGCCTTGATATGGTTTTTGTACGAATCTATCAGAGCCTCACGGAAACGTGTGACCTCTGCCTGTATCTGAATGATATGCTGCTTCTGACGCTCTATGATCCTGTTGTTCTCATCAATGCTGCTCGCAGAATGTGCAAGTGCGCTGTTGAGTATTGTCTCAACTCTCGTGTCGGAGTCAAGCAGCTTCATATCCGCCTTGTTCTGAGCCTCAGTCAGAATATTCTCTGCCTTTGTATGCGCATCCGAAAGTATGACCTCAGCCTTGAACGTTGCATCACGCACAAGCTTTTTTGCTGTGATCTCAGCAGTGATGATAGCATCCTGAACGCTGTCCGCCTGTTCCTCGTGCTTCAGCACCTGAGTGTTGAGCTTTTCGATACGCAGCTCCATTTCTCTGTTTGCGCGCTCCAGCGACCTGACCTTTTCGATAACGCCGTCTACAAACGAATCCACATCCTCGATCTTATATCCGCCAAGTCCCGACCTGCGAAAGCTTATATTTTCTATTTCTTCCAATGTAAGCACTGAGACCCTCCCCTTCTTTTACAGTCTGTGCCGGTGCGGTCATACATCCTGCACACACCCCTGTATGAATGTTAAAGCCGCCGGAACAAATGTACACGGCGACTTTGCAAAAAACCGTATCAGAAATAAATGTTGTCGCTCTCTACCTCATCCATTACATCCTCACCGGAGAGCTTTACATGGCTTGGCATTACAATATATGTATCCTCTGCAACACGGCTTATCTTTCCGTTATGCGCATATGCGACACCGCTGAGAAAATCTATTATTCTCTTGCCTACATCCTTATTGGTATGCTCCATATTCAGTATAACGGTATTTCTCTTTATGAACTCATCCGCAAGAGCCGTTATGTCCTTATCAAAGGTCTCAGGCTTGAACAGTACAAACTGCACCTTGTTGGCGTCATGAATGTTGATAACATTGTCTGAAGGCTGGTCTTCATCGCCGTCATTATCCGGAGCTTCCTGCTCAGGCTCTGCCTGCTCTTCCTCTTCGCTATAGTAATCCTCATACTCAGACTCTTCATCGGGCTGTTTGAGTATATTCTTGAATCTTTCTTTTAATCCTGCCATAAAACGTTCCTCCAATTATCTGTATATTCTTTTGCCAAAGAGTCTTGAACCGACCCTTACCATATTGGCACCACAAAGAATAGCATCTTCATAGTCATCAGACATTCCCATAGAGAGAAAGTCCATAGATATATTATCTAATGTTTTCGACGAAATGTCAATAAATAATTTATACATATTATCGAAAAATTTACAAATTTCTTCTCTTTTTTCGCAAATGGGAGGTACAGTCATCAATCCTCTGACTTTTATATTGTCAAGTACGGCTATTTCACCGAGAAGCTCATCCAGTTCTTCGCTGAAAACACCGGACTTGTTTTCCTCACGTCCGATATTCACTTCCACAAGGATATCGGTGTTTATTCCGTTCTTCACAGACTGCCTTGATATCTCCTTTGCAAGCTTCAGACTGTCCACTGACTGTATCATAGCCACCCTGCCGATTATCTGACGCACCTTGTTTGTCTGTAGGTGTCCTATAAACTGAAGCTGACAGTTGTCAAGGTCATACTCGTCATATTTTGACAACAGCTCCTGCACCTTGTTTTCACCTATATATCTCAGTCCCAGAGAGACTGCATGGTTGATAACGCAAGGCTCTACTGTCTTTGTTGCCGCAAGAAAGGTTATATCCTCCGCTTTTCTGCCGGACTTTTCCGCTGCACGGGCTATGTTTTCCGTTATCTCGGCATAGTTCCTGCTCACATCCTCAAAGCGTTCAAGCATTTCTGCTGATAATTTTTCCGTCATAAAGGTTAGCTCCCTCCACTATTATTTCATCATATGCCTGAAGCATACCCACATCGTCAGTAAAAGTCTCCTCATCCTTGTCCAGACTGCTGACCACATAATCCTCACCGGAATATATTATGGATATCTGCTTGAACAATACCTCGTTGCCTATCTTGATATATACACCCGGCACTGTTTGTTTTTCTTCCTTTTCCTCTCCGCTTTCATCCTCTACCGTTCTTGTAAGCTCAGATTCATGAACTGCGGACTTAGGTATGTACAAGCCGGTATAAGTCTCAAGTATTATGGAAATGTCCTCTCTTCTGAGCCTTGACATCTCTCTGTTCATATATGTACCTGAAAGGATTATCACAGCGTCTTCAGACTGGCTCTTCTGGTTTATAGAGTACAGATCCACTTTTATTTTTTCATTGGAGACCACCGGTATATCAAGCTTCAGCCTGTCGGCGTTCTTTATTTTCAAAGCATCCTCCGCGCTGACTCTACAGGCAACATACCATGTAACTCCGTCTATGGTCTTGCCCACGGTCTTGTCCGATACGGAGACAGCCTTTATATTGTCGCTGTCCAGGTCCTCAGGCATAAGCTCAGTGAGCTTCTCTGTCGGTATGGCATTTTCATAGCCGTCCGCATAGGATACAAAATATCCTGCCGTCTTTGAATTTATCTCCTTGCTCTTTTTTCCGGTGGATACTGTCTTTTTCAGCTCGTCACGCTTTGCTTCAAGCTCCTTTATCTTGTCGCTGTAATCGGTTGTCTTGCCTGTCAGAAGCTGACGTTCATTGATATTATACAGTATGTCGTCAGAGAAGCCCTCAGCTCCCGTCAGATCACCTGAATTGAGCGCAAGCCTTATCTGTATGAGATTATCGCTTATGTTGCCGTCTATCTCATCAGGCGTCTGCGTAAGTGTCTCTGCATTCGTCTGAAGTCTTGTCAGCGCCTCTATCTGAGCGTCTATCTTTTTCAGCTCCTGTGTTGTTCCTGCCGAAGCAACGCTGTCATACACTCCTGCCACAGCCTGTCCTACGGACACCTTTTCTCCGTCCTCAACGGCATAGGATATTATACCCTCTCCGTCATAATCTATCAGTGTTTCGTCTCTCACCATGAAGCCCTTGACGTTTACCTCGTCATATACCTCTGTCTCCTTTGCTGTCATGGTCTTTACCTGTGTAAAGCTCGCACTGCCTATGACATAGATAACATATATTATGACAAACAGCGTCAGAATTATCATTATTCCTTTTCTTATCAGTCCTGATTTATCCATTCCTTCCCCTCCCTGAAAGCAGCGTCTTTTTCCTCAATTCCTTAATATATGTTTTCAGCTGTTTCCTTCAATGAGCCTTTCAGCAGCGCTCAGAACATCCGGACACTTGTCCACCTCTATCCAGTGGATGTATTCATCACGGTTGAACCATGTAAGCTGTCTCTTTGCAAAACGGCGTGTCTCCATCTTCAGCTTCTCAAGAGCGACCTCCAGCGACACCTTACCGTCCAGATACGGCTTAAGCTCCTTGTAGCCTATTGCCGCCGACGCCGTCACGCCCTTCTCCGAAGAATAAAACTCCTTTGCTTCCTCCAAAAGTCCGCTCTGTATCATAATGTCAACTCTCTTATTTATCCTGTCATAGAGGTTCTGTCTGTCCGCAAAGGTAAGTCCGATAGCAGTAAGGTCATAGGGCGACGGTTCAAGCTTCGAGTTTTTTATATGCTCGGACATGGTGATGCCCGTAGTCCTGTAAATTTCTATCGCCCTGATTATACGCTTGCCGTTGTTCGGATCTATCCTCTCGGCAGCTTCAGGGTCAAAGCCTGCCAGCTCGTCAAGAAGCACCTGTCCCCCTTCTTTTTCAAACCTTTCGTTCAGCTCCCTGCGCAGACCCTCATCAGGCTCCTCAGGCGGAAAATTGATATTCTCTATCAGGGAACGGACATAAAGCCCTGTTCCTCCGCAGAGTATCGGAAGCTTGCCCCTTGACAATATATCATCTATGGTTTTGCCTGCAAGCTCCACAAAATCGGATACCGAAAACGTATCGCTGGGAGAAAGAAAGCCCATCAGATGATGCACAACTCCCTGCTTCTCTTCCTCTGTAGGCTTTGCGCTTACAATGTCCATGCCCTTGTATATCTGCATGGAATCGGCTGATATAACTTCTCCGTTATACTTCTTTGCAAGGCTGACAGCAAGCGCCGTCTTTCCTGAGGCAGTGGGTCCCACCACAGCAATAAGCCTTTTTTTCTTTGCAGAGCTGTAAGACTTTCCAGCCGTTATATTTGTTATATTTATGTCAGCACTGTTCTTCTCCGGACTTACTGTTATTTCCGGCACCTCCGCACTGACAGCTGCATTATTATCCTGCACGTCACTTACAGGCTTCTGTACATCGTTTCCTGTAAAGCCATACACAGGCTGTCTGTTCTTGTCCTCTGCTATCAGACAGCCAAGCGCTTCTACTGCGACCCTTACAGCCGCAGTCACATCAGTAACATCACTGTCATTATGTCCAAGAGCTTTTCGCTCCTGATTCCACAGCGCATGGAGAACACTGCCTATCCTGATACCTCTCACAGCCGCCACAGTAAACAATGCGGCGCTTTCCATTTCAGATGCAAGAACACCCAGTCTTTTCCATGACTCCCATTTATACAGAAGCTCCCTCTCTGTCGGCATTGAAGCGGGACTGTGCTGTCCGTAAAAGGAGTCCTTGCTTTGTATGACTCCCGTGTGATATCTGTTTACAAGCTTCTCCGCAGCCCTGACAAGTGCTGAAACGACCTTGTAGCTTGCCGATGCCGGAAATTCTATCGGCGCATATTCTTTTGAAGTTCCCTCCATGCGGACAGCCGCAGTGGGAATTATCACATCTCCGGGAATGACCTTCTCCTGCATACCGCCGCAGGTACCTATCCTTATAACAGTCCTGACTCCTGCCATATACAGTTCTTCAAGGGCTATTGCGGCAGACGCTCCGCCTATACCCGTAGACATAACGATGACCCTCTCACCGCAGAGTGTTCCGCTGTAGGAAGTAAACTCACGGTTCACAGCAAGGGGACTGCTGTTTTCAAGGAAGCCAGCTATAAGCGGAACTCTCCCCGGATCACCCGGCAGAAGCGCATACTCTGCTCCCTGCGCCCGTGATATATTTATATGGAATAATTTTTCTTCATTCATAACTATCACCAATTTTTATAAATTCAGAACATATCCTTACGTTTAAGGATAAAGTAAAGTACGAGCATCAGCACTCCCGACAGAGCAACAGGGAACCACCACAGCTTATCGCCCGGCAGACCCGTTACGATATTCATTCCGTAAAAGCCGGAAATGACCGTAGGAACTGATACAAGAAGTGTAAGAGAAGCCTGAATTTTCATTATAACATTCAGGTTATTTGATATGATAGAAGCGAACACGTCCATAGTACCCGTAAGGATGTTCAGGTGAATTGCTGCCATATCAACAGCCTGTTTTATTTCTATCAGCACATCCTCTAAAAGATCCTGATCCTCGTCATAGAGCTTTATATACCGCCCCCTCATTATTTTTTCAAGGGTAAGCTCATCCGCTTTCAGAGATGAAGAGAAGTACACCAGAGATTTTTCTATATCGAGGAGCTGATGCAGCTCTTTATTCTGAGCGGAACGCCGAAGCTCACGTTCAATACGGTTATTTATCTTATCTATCTGTTTAAGGTACTGCAAATACTTTGTTGCCATTCTGAGCATGATATGCAGAACGAAATGTGTTTTATAGGCTGTCATGACATTTTTGACAACGCCTTCAGAGAACTCACTGAGAACTGTATTCTCCCTGAGCGCAACGGTAATTACATTTTTATCTGTTATCATGATACCGATAGGCATAGTGGAATATGTAATATTCTTATTGACCTTTTCAACAACGGGGACGTCAATAATTATCAATGTTGTACCGTCCTCGCTGTCGATATGTGACGATTCCTCTTCATCAAGAGCAGAGCGCATAAGCTCATCGGGGATTTTAAAGAAGTCCTGCAAATATCTGACTTCATCCTCATCGGGTGCGATACAGTTTATCCAGCAACCCTGTTCATACTCATTGATTTCTTCCACACGTCCATCAACAGTTTTATAATAGTTTATCATTTCAAGCCGCCCCTTTACTACCGGGACGCAGTCAGCCAATTCGCCCCGAACATTACAACCATTTTTTTATTCATCCACAAGACATAAGGATCGGAACTCACAAGCAACCACCTCTCTCAAAAAAAACTACATCCCCATTATAATCTTTTTCCCCCAAATAATCAACCCCCCGGCGGCGCAGAGCCTGCGCACCCGATTCGCGCTGGCGTTCGCTAAAGCTCACTCTGTTTAGTATGACCAATACTTTTCCTGTCCGCGATTGACGGCGCAAACTTGTGAGACAATATTCCCCATCCGCCGTCGCAGCCTGAGGGCTGCTGTTTCGGCTGTTGTTTACGGATATAAAGTCTCTTTCCCCACTCAAATTTATGCGCCTGTGCAGTATGAAATTGTAGTTTTTATTACACTTACTATATTTCGTTTTCACTTTAGTGAAAACGTACCACAACTATTCACTATTCACTATTTCTGCTTCTCCTGAAAGGGGAGGTGGCAAAGATTTACACAGTAAATTTTTGAAGGAGGGTTTTCCACTCAGCGGATGCAGTTGTAATTCTTTACAGCACTTACTATAATCCGTTTTCGCCTTTGCGAAAACGTACCACTATTATTCATTTTTCAGTCTTAAGTTTTCAGTATTCATTAATTAATTATATAGGATTGTCAGCTTCGGTGGGTATACGCTGAAAAAAAGAACGCATATAAGAAGCCCCACAAAGGATATTAATATGGGGATATAGAATAACTCTGTACGAACCTTACAGCGATACAAAGCATAGGATATATACTCGGATATCAGAAGCGAAACAAATATCAGCGAAAAGAATACAAGCTCACTTGTAATAAAACTCCTTGTAATGCAAAGCAACACAAGAGACAACGCTATAAATAAATGAAGTGATAGAATTTTACTGCATGTAAAATGCAGCAGAGATGGTCTGAGATATGCAAGCTCTACAAAAAACCAGATAATATATACAAGTATAAACGGCTTGACAAGCTCCCATGGACTGCCGTTGACGCTTGAAACAAGAATACTCCATGCCGCCGCTCCCGATGCCTGATATGCTATGTGAAGTATCAGCGAACATGGAAATATCACCGCTGTACTAATAAGGTAAAAATACCGCTTCAATTCATTCACCCCGATCATACAAAAAACGCACTCTGTAATTAATATTACAGAGCACGGTAAATATTCATATGGTGGTTGTATTATACTATCGTTGCAGAGTTTATTAAATGTGGGGTGTAAAGATTTAAGCGTAGAGCGTAGAGTTATTTTCAGTGAAAGAATATCAGTGCGGACACAAGTACGCCTGATATTGCGGATGCAAGCATTGCAATTATAAAACGCAGTCTGCCTTTTCGACTTTTCATTACAGACGGAGCGTCCAGCTCACGAAGCATTCTTTTTGCTTCATCTTCAAGGATACCTCTTTGTACACTGGCATACTCAGGCTTTATGACAAGTATCGCACGTTCATAATACTCGTTTTCGGTATTGTTTATTTCTATTATGCTGTGGTTTATACCCTTTATCATATTTCCTCCAAAGCACTTTTGTGCGGCAGTATTTATTTTCTTACACCAAAAGCATTGTCATTTATTTGTAATATTATTCAGTTAAATAATTTTTAATTATCATTATACAATTAGTAAATGTTGAAAACTCGGTTTAAAACGTGGAATACCCGGTGAATTTTCGGTGAACAATTGTTGAAAACCCGGTGGAAAAGGTTAATAAATCAACATTTTTCCATGTTGATTTAAAAAATACGGTTTTCAACAATTACAGTCTTGTAACTATTTGTTACTAATTAGAAATATAAAAATAACAATTTGTATTTTTTTGTTGTCAAGCTTATTTTCGACAATTTTTAAAAAAAATTTCTGTACCAAAAGCATAATACATTTTAAACCCAAAATTTTTTGATACATATCGTATAAAAAAATGTAAAATTTTATGATTCTTTTATTGACATTTAACCTTTATTATTGTAATATTATATTGCACAATATATAGATGGAAACGGGCCTTTCTGTTATTGATTGCAAAAACATGATCCCTGCCGGAAAACGTATCATTGAAGGGGGTACGCACTTCCGGCAGGGATCGTTTTTTTATTTAATGAATACTGAAGACTTAAAACTGAAAAATGAATAATGGCGGTATGTTTTCACTGAGGTGACCTTTGGTTGCTCTGCACCGATTATACGGTAATAATATTCGATTTAGTGAATATTTCCGGATCTGATTTCAAGACACTCAGAAACCGCCTTGCTATGCCTATCGGTTTATTAGTCCCTGATTCCCATGCTTCAACAGTTTTTACTGATACGCCTATTGCCTTAGCAAATGTTGCTTGAGTCATCCCGAAGCTAAGGCGGATATCCTTTATTTCTGCTGAAGTAATTTCCGGAACAGGTGTAACTGTACATTGTGCGGTACGGACTTTTATATTACCTTTTTCATATTCGACCGCTTCATTTAAGCCCTGAATTATGCTGTCATAAACACTCATAGATCAGTTCCTCCTTTGTATTGAGTTTTCAAGAAGTTTTACGAGCTTCCTGATTTCATTGCGTTCTGACTTTGACAGATTATCCTTTTCATTTTTAGAGTATGCCGTTATAAGATATATTCGTTCATATACCAGAAAATCAACATAGCACACCCTTACACTGCCGCCTTTTCCTCTGTCCTCAAATGCAAAGCGTATTTTCCGCAATCCGCCCGTTCCTTGAATGACATCGCCTTTTACAGGATTGACAGTCAATTCCTCCTGCAATGTTTTCAAATCTGCATCTGAAAGCCCTAACTCTTTCCACCTTTTATCAAACTCAGGCATCATGACAAATTCTCTTGTCATATTATCACCGTTTTCCATACCCATTATACCCTATCCAATAGGGTGTGTCAAACGGCGGCGCAGAGCCTGCTGTCTCGGCTGTTTTATGCGGCTGTTTTATGCAGGGCTAAAGTTCTGTTGCCCACTCAACTTCATGCGCCTGTACATTCCAATGTGCAATGTACAATGTGCAATGTGCAATGTACAATATTTTACGACAAAACTATAGACGTGAACCGCAATAGCCAAAGCGCTCCTTGAGGAGCGCGACGCGGATGGATTTTAGTAAAGTCTATGCGTTGTTAAGTAGTCCAGTGCGGTCACGCACCGTTGTTAAGTTGTCCAGTGCGGTCACGCACCGTTGTTAAGTCGTCCAGCGGGGTCACCCGCCGGTAACGCACTTAACATCGGCATTTTCCTATGTTATCCGAAATAAAATCATTTACACTGTATTGACGAAAAAAGGAAATAGTGTTATAAATAAAACATATTATATAATAGGGTATGTGATGTGGTATGAACAATAACAATGGCAACAACTACAATAACGGCTATGATGGAAATTACAATGGCGGTTATAACAACGGATATAACAACGGATATAATGACGGAAGCTTCAACAATAACTACGGCAATGCCGGCAACGGCGGATTTAACAACGGCTTCGGCAATTCCGGCAACGGCGGATTTAACAACAGCTACGGCAATTCCGGCAACGGCGGCTTCAACAACGGCTACGGCAATTCCGGTAACGGCGGATTTAACAACAGCTACGGCAATTCCGGTAACGGCGGATTTAATAACGGATACGGCAATTCCGGCAACGGCGGATTTAACAACGGCTACGGCAATTCCGGCAACGGCGGATTTAACAACAGCTACGGCAATTCCGGTAACGGCGGATTTAACAACAGCTACGGCAATTCCGGTAA
>CAMHOE010000051.1 GCA_946186665.1 uncultured Clostridia bacterium
TATAAACGCTGATCGTTTTGCCCTAGGACAGGATGATCGGGTTTGCCTCGGGACAATTTTTGTCAGAGGGCAAAGCTATTTATCCTCATTTGGGGCAAAAAGTTTATCCTCTCCATTTTCAAAATGTGTTTTCTCTTCTCCACTGTTTGTGTCCGTTCTTCTCTAATCATCTTTTTTTTAAATCTTATTTTTTCATCCAATTTTTTTACGACCACGACGTTTTCAGGAGTGACACGAAGGACGTTTTTTTCGTCCAGTACTTAGTTGGTTTTGGCTATAAAAGCCGCATGAACACAGGGGTTTCGTGGTGTCCCAGTAAAGTTTACTGGGTATTTACAAGGTGTGCAAAGTACTTCATCATACTAAAAAAACGTTATTAGAAACAAAGAAAAGACCTCGCAAGTGTGACCATTAAATCACACATTACAAGGTCTCTTAATTCTTTTCTTTATCTTTTTTCTAAGATAGTTTTTGTGCCCCGAAAAAGGGTGAGGGGATCTGCCGGGGGACAATTTTAATTATTCCCACTCAATAGTAGCAGGGGGCTTTGATGTAATGTCATAAACTATTCTGTTTACACATTTGACCTCGTTTATAATACGGTTGGATATTTTTTCCAGAACGTCGAAGGGAACCCTTGCCCAATCAGCGGTCATGAAATCGCTGGTGGTAACGGCACGCAGGGCGATAGTGTTGTCATAAGTTCTGCCGTCACCCATGACACCTACACTCTTTATTCCCGTGAGAACTGCAAAATACTGGTTTACGCTTTTATTCAAACCATTGTTGATGAACTCCTCACGCATGATGGCATCAGCGTCCTTGAGAATTTCAAGCTTCTCTTCTGTGATATCTCCCATGATACGTATGGCAAGGCCCGGTCCCGGGAACGGCTGACGCCATACAAGAAACTCCGGTATGCCAAGCTCTAAACCTGCCTGTCTGACTTCGTCCTTGAACAGGTCACGCAAAGGCTCGATTATTCCCTCGAAGCCTATATCCTCCGGAAGTCCGCCGACATTGTGATGACTCTTTATTACAGCTGCTTCACCAACTCCGCTTTCCACAACATCAGGATATATCGTACCTTGACAGAGATAGTCCATTTTGCCGAGCTTCTTTGATTCATCCTCGAAAACTCTAATAAACTCTTCGCCGATAATTTTGCGTTTTTTCTCCGGCTCTGTAACACCTTCAAGCTTTGAAAGGAACCTTTCCTGAGCGTTGACTCTGATAAGGTTCATATCGAACTGCTTTCTGAAAACGCTCTCCACCTGATCTCCCTCGTCCTTGCGGAGAAGTCCGTGGTCTACAAAAATACAGGTGAGCTGCTTTCCCACAGCTTTATGAACAAGAAGTGCTGCAACTGATGAATCTACTCCGCCGGAGAGTGCGCAAAGAACTTTTTTGTCACCGATTTTTTCCTTCAGCTTAGCGATAGTATCTGTAACAAATGAGCTCATTTTCCATTCCGCTGTACAGCCGCAGGCATTGTACAGGAAGTTTTTAAGGTAAAGCATACCTTCATTTGTGTGCTGAACTTCCGGGTGGAACTGCATTGCGAATAAATTCTTTGTTATGTCCTCCATAGCGGCAACGGGACAATCATCAGAAATAGCCGTTATCTTGAAGCCGTGAGGTACCTCTGAAATATAGTCGGTATGGCTCATCCAGCATACGTTTCTGGTCTTTGCAGAGTGAAAGATAAGTGATGAAGTATTACACTCTATCATAGTCTTTCCGTATTCCTTTACCTCACTGCTGTTCACCTTTCCTCCCAGCATAAGTGCCATAAGCTGAGCGCCATAGCATATTCCAAGCACGGGAATACCAAGCTCAAAAATCTCAGGGTCACATTTGGGAGCATTTTCATCATAGGTGCTGTTGGGGCCGCCTGTAAATATTATACCCTTGTAACCAGCCTTTTTTATTTCTTCGGCAGTTATTTTGTAAGGCTTCAGCTCGCAATACACATTACATTCACGAACACGCCTTGCAATCAGCTGGCTGTACTGTCCTCCGAAATCCATTATAAGAATGGACTCATTCTTTATTTCCATACAATTCACCCTTACCCTTATATAAATAAATGAATACTGAAGACTTAAGACTTAAGAATGAATAATAGCGGTATGTTTTCGTTAAAACGAAAACATATCATAGTAAGTCGACTTCAGACTCTGAGCTTTGAACTGACCACTAACCACTTAGCACTATAGCATTCCAAAGTAACAATTGCAAAAATCGCGTAACAAAGTCAGCGAATTCAGGAAGTGGGTTCGGGGGAAACCATTCTTTCGCCGGAAAAAAGTTTTCCCTGAGAAACTCACCTGATGCTCTTATATAATTGGATTGCTATAATATCCGGCGTTTACTGTAAGGCAATTATTCTACCGTTACGGACTTTGCAAGATTGCGGGGCTTGTCAATGTCACAGCCCTTCAGTGACGCTACATAATATGCAAAAAGCTGAAGCGGAATAACCGCAAGTGATGGCAGCATCATGTCACAGGAATGAGGGATAAAGATCGTACTCTGTGCCACGTCCTTTAACTCCTGATGGTTTTCACAGGCAAGACAAAGTACATTTGCGCCTCTCGCCTGAACCTCCTTGATGTTGCTGACTATCTTTCCGATAAGCTCCTCGTGGGTCGCAAGAGCTATTACAAGAGTACCCTTCTCTATAAGTGAAATAGTACCATGCTTCAGCTCTCCGGCTGCATAGGCTTCTGAATGAATGTAGGATATTTCCTTGAGCTTCAGGGAACCCTCCAGCGAAAGTGCATAGTCGATATTTCTGCCGATAAAGAACACATCTCTTGAATTAAAGAGTTTAGAAGCAAGATACTGTACGTGCTCCTCCTCTTCAAGTATCTTTGTTATTTTATCCGGAACAGACTCCAGCTCGGAAACATAATTCCTGTATTCATCAGGGGTTATGGTTCCCAGCATATCGCCGAAATATATCGCCATAAGATATATTACCGCAAGCTGTGTGCTGTAAGCCTTTGTTGTTGCGACAGCGATTTCCGGACCTGCCCATGTATATATGACATCGTCCGATTCGGAAGCAATGGCACTGCCCACAACATTTACTATGGAGATAACGTGTGAGCCTCTTCTCTGCGCTTCCTTCATAGCTTCCTTTGTATCGGCTGTCTCGCCGGACTGACTTATAACAATTGTCAGTGTATGCTCGTCAACTATCGGGTCACGATAGCGGAACTCGGAAGCAAGGTCTGTTTCGACCGGCTTCCTCAGCACCTTTTCAAAAATATATTTCGCAACAACGCCAACATGATATGCCGAACCGCAGGCAAGTATGTTTATCTTATTGAACGACTTTACCTGCTCCGCCGTAAGCTTTATCTCATCAAGAACTATCCTGCCGTTCTTTATTCGCGGCGTTATCGTATCGCGTATTGCTTTGGGCTGCTCCATGATTTCCTTGAACATGAAATGCTCATAGCCGCCCTTTTCAGCAGCGTCAATATCCCAGTTTATGGTTTCGACCTGCTTTGTAACTTCGTCCTTATCGGTATTGATTATCTTTACTCCGTCTCGTCTGAGAATAGCGATCTCGTTATTTTCAAGACGATAGATGCTCCTTGTCTTTGAAAGAATAGCCGGAACATCAGAAGCAATATAATTCTCATTTTCACCAAGTCCTATGATAAGAGGACTTTCTTTTCTGACGGCGATTATCTCATCAGGATCCTCAATGCTGATAACACCCAGAGCATAGGAACCGTCAAGCTTTGAAAGCACCTTGATAACGGTGTCTACAAGGTCGCCTTTATAATAATATTCGATAAGCTGAGCTATTACCTCCGTATCCGTCATTGAGCGGAACTTTACTCCCTTAGCGGTCAGCATATCCTTAAGCTGCAAATAGTTCTCTATGATACCGTTGTGAACCACTGCAAAACGGCAGGAGTCGCTCAGATGAGGATGCGCATTGACATCGGAAGGCTCTCCGTGAGTCGCCCATCTTGTGTGACCGATACCAACAGTTCCGATAATATCATTTCCGTTATTGGTAAGCTTTTTCAGCTCCTCAAGCTTTCCTTTGGACTTTTTTACAACAAGCTTTTCTCCGTCATTCAGGCAGATACCTGCTGAGTCGTAGCCTCTGTATTCCAGCTTTTCAAGACCCCCAAGCAAAAACGGCGCTGCCTGCTCATATCCAATATAACCAACTATACCACACATGACCAATCCTCCAGGCTTTCTGTGATTATCTGTAGATAATGTCCTCTCTCTTCGGACCGTTAGATATCATCGTAAACGGAACACCTACTCCCTTTTCCGCAAACTCTATATATCTGCGGCAGTTTTCCGGAAGCTCCTCATATTTTCTGATACCTCTTATGTCGCACTTCCAGCCGGGAAGAACCTCAAGTACAGGCTTTGCCCTTTTCAGCTTTGTTGTGGACGGGAAGTAATCTATCCTCTCACCGTCAAGCTCATATGCAACGCAGACAGGTATCTCATCAAGATATCCCAGAGCGTCAAGCACTGTAAATGCTACCTGTGTTGCTCCCTGTACCTTACAGCCGTAGCGTGTTGCAACTATATCGAACCAGCCCATTCTTCTGGGACGTCCTGTTGTTGCCCCGTATTCTCCGCCGTCTCCGCCGTTCTTCCTGAGAAGCTCTGCTTCCTCGCCGAATATCTCACTGACAAATTCACCTGCGCCCACCGCGCTTGAATATGCCTTTACTACCGTTATTATATCCTTTATCTCATATGGGGGTATTCCGCCTGCGCCCACTGCGCCGTAGCCGGCTATAGTGTTTGAGGATGTTACCATAGGATAGATACCAAAGTCCGTATCCTTCAGAGAACCCAACTGTCCCTCAAGGAGTATCTTCTTTCCGCTCATTGCGGCGTCATGGACTAAATCGAAGGTATTTGCAACATAAGGCGCAAGAGCCTCCTTATACTCCATGAGCTTATTGAACATATCCTCAGGACGTATCTCTTCCTTGTTATATACGTTTCTGATTATCGCATTCTTGACTTCCAGTATCCTTGCTATCTTTTCTTTCAGCTCGTCCGTATCATCGAAAAGCTCGTTTACCTGAAAGCCTATCTTCGAGAACTTGTCAGAATAGAAAGGCGCAATGCCTGACTTTGTAGAGCCAAAGCTCTTTCCGCCCAGTCTCTCCTCCTCATAGCAGTCAAAAAGCACATGATACGGCATAACGATCTGTGCTCTGTCCGATACAAGTATATGCGGCTTCGGCACTCCTCTGTCTATAAGAGACTGAATTTCCTTTGTGAAATTTTCTACGCTGAGCGCAACGCCGTTTCCGATTATGTTTGTAATATTGTCACAGAACACACCTGACGGCAGCTGATGAAGAGCAAACTTGCCGTAGTTATTTATTATTGTGTGTCCTGCGTTGCTGCCGCCCTGAAATCTGATGACCATATCAGACTCCTGTGCAAGCACGTCTGTGATCTTACCCTTACCTTCGTCGCCCCAATTGGCTCCGACTATTGCTCTTACCATGTTTCGATGCCTTCCTTTGCAAACTTTATTTTACCTTTGCTCTGAAAAAACGGAACATCTGAATGTCCTGAACTATTTCATTGCTAATCGCTGATTGTTTATGCAATCGGTGCTACCAGTACACGTCCGGTGCCTCTGTATACATTTACAAGACCCTCACCGGAAGCAGCGGAACCAACAAGAGTTTTTGTGGTACGCTCTACTGTAAAGTTCAGTGTCTGTGACCATGCAATAGCCATATTTCCGTCTATCTTAAGAGTATCGTTCTGGAGGTCGAATATGAACAGCTCCTCCTTCGGAACGGGGCTTTCAAGAACAGCCATACCCTGACCGAAGAGTGTGTTGTTGAACAGTCCCTCGCCGCCTGCTACAGCGGATGAGAAACTGGACCTGGATGTGACCTTCATCTGAACAGAATCATCACACGCAAGGAACAGACCGTCCTCTATTGTCACAGCGCCGCCCCACTCAGCAAGGTCCTCGATAAGTATGTATTTGTATGTAGGCTCGAATATTACCTGACCTGTACCAAAATATCTTGGCTTAACGGCACTCTCGCCTGTTACAGCGCCGCCGATTACCTTCTTGAAGAAGTCGCCTGCACCCTTTACGTTTGTTGCCACATCAACATTTCCGCTGATGATCTGCATTGCTCCTGCCTGAAGAAGAACGCCTGTGTTGTTGAGGTTTGCAATTACCTGTCTTTTTCTTACGCCCATTATGCCCATGAAATAAGCTGTCTGTGCAGTAGCAGGTGAAACAGAGATATCCTTTTCGTACTCGATAACAGAGAAGCATCCTCTCTGCTGTATTATCTTTCTTGCTGTGGTCTGGTTATAAGCATTCATCTGTACCATAATAATTTTCCTTTCTTTATATAATTATATTTTGGGGTTTACATTTTATTTTTTCAGAAAACATATTTACGGAAACCTCAGAAGTGAAATGGAATTTACGTCAGACATTCCACTTTCCACTTTCCAAATTCCACATTTTAGATCAGACATTGATTTCTGCTTTCTCTGTTTCAATAGCTTCGTAGGGTGCGAGAGCCGCCTTTACTGTTTCGTTCAGGAAATCCGTTGTCTGCTCAGGCGCTCTGCCAACGTACTTTTCCGGACGGCAAAGCTCTTCAAGCTCCGGAAGTGTCTTTCCGAATGCAGGGTCGGCTGCTATCCTTTCAAGAAGGTCATTTCTCTCGCCGCTGCTCTTGATTATCTGTGAAGCTTTCCTGATTTTCTCATGAAGCACCTGACGGTCTCCACCGTTCTTTACTGCGTCCATCATTATATTCTCTGTCATCATGAAGGGCAGCTCGTTCATAAGGTGAGCTGTTATTACCTTTTCATAAACCACCAGTCCGTCGCTGACATTCAGATAAAGATTGAGGATAGCGTCTACAGCAAGGAAAGCTTCCGGTATGCTGAGTCTCTTGTTTGCGCTGTCATCAAGTGTTCTCTCGAACCACTGTGTAGCCGCTGTGATGTAGGGGTTGAGTACATCTATCATCACATATCTTGAAAGGGAGGTCATACGCTCACTGCGCATGGGATTGCGCTTGTATGCCATTGCAGATGAACCTATCTGGTTCTTCTCAAAGGGCTCCTCTATTTCCTTGAGGTGCTGTAAAAGTCTGATATCGTTAGAGAACTTTGAAGCACTCTGGGCAATACCTGCAAGAACATTTACAACACGGCTGTCAAGCTTTCTTGAATAGGTCTGACCTGATACTGCAAAACATTCACTGTAGCCCATCTTCTTTGCGATAAGCTTATCTATCTCCTTGCACTTTTCGTGGTCGCCGTCAAAAAGCTCCAAAAAGCTTGCCTGTGTTCCGGTGGTTCCCTTACAGCCCAAAAGCTTCATGCCGGAAAGGACATATCTTACATCCTCAAGGTCCATAAGAAGGTCCTGTATCCAGAGTGTTGCCCTCTTGCCTACTGTTGTCGGCTGTGCAGGCTGGAAATGTGTAAACGCAAGTGTAGGCAGGCTCTTATACTTGTCTGCAAATTCGGAGAGCTGTCTTATAACGCTTACAAGCTTTTTCTCAACGATTTTCAAAGCCTCTGTCATTATGATAACATCGGTGTTGTCTCCTACATAGCAGGATGTAGCGCCAAGATGTATTATACCCTTTGCTTTGGGGCATTGCTGACCGTAAGCATACACATGGGACATTACATCATGACGGACAAGCTTTTCTCTTTCCTCTGCTGTTTCGTAGTTGATATCATCAGCATGAGCTTTAAGCTCCTCTATCTGCTCCTCTGTGATATTCAGTCCAAGCTCGTGCTCCGCTTCTGCAAGAGCTATCCAGAGCTTTCTCCATGTTCTGAACTTCATATCCGGCGAGAATATGTATTTCATTTCCTTGTCCGCGTATCTTGACGAAAGCGGTGATTCATAGGTATCCTTCATAGTTTTAAACTCCTCTGTAAGTAATGTTCAGCCTTCTGTCTTTTTCTTTTCTATCTTCTTATCGAAGTTTACTCCGCCGCGTTCCTTGCCGGCAAGCATTTTTTCCGGTATCTTTGTGGGATAGACTCCTGAGAAACAGGCATCGCATATACCGGCGTGTTTATTGCCAAGCATTTCGCCAAGCTTATCCGGCGGGAAGAAACCCAAGCTGTCTGCTCCTGTAAGGGTGCAGATCTCGTCTACCGTATGCTTTACGGCGATAAGCTCGTCTCTTGACGGGATATCCGTTCCATAGAAGCACGGCCATACAAAAGGCGGCGAGCTGATTCGCAGATGGACTTCCGTCGCACCTGCATTCCTGAGCATTTTTACTATTCTGTCACAGGTAGTGCCTCGTACTATGGAGTCGTCAATTACTACTACCCTCTTACCCTTCAGGACTGATGTAAGGGGATTGAGCTTAAGGCGGACGCTGTTTGCTCTTTCCTTCTGTGTAGGCTTGATAAACGTCCTGCCGATATAGCCGTTCTTGACAATACCCTTTTCGTATGGTATGCCGGATTCCTCACTATAGCCTATTGCGGCGTCAATTCCGGACTCAGGCACACCTATTACTATGTCGGCTTCCACAGGAAACTCTCTTGCAAGTATTCTTCCTGCTTCCTTTCTTGACTCATATACGCTTATACCGTCTATCTCGGAATCTGTACGCGCAAAGTATATATACTCAAACACGCAAAGGGATTTTTTGTTGTTCTTCGGACAATTTGCGGTAATGGAGCGTACTCCTGTCTCGTCTACAACAACGATTTCTCCCGGCTCGATGTCCCTTACAAATTCTGCTCCACAGGCCGCAAGAGCGCAGCTTTCCGAAGCAAACACAACTGAATTGCCTATTTTTCCCATACAAAGCGGCCGGAAGCCGTGAGGGTCTCTTGCCGCTATAAGCTTCTGCGGACTCATGACAAGAAGGGAATATGCGCCGTCTATCTGTTTCATGGTCTTTGCCACAGCGTCCTCAACGGACTCTGCCTTTATTCTTTCCCTTGCGATAAGATAGGCTATTGCTTCGGAGTCGATAGTAGTCTGGAAGATAGCTCCTCTGCGTTCAAGCTCCCTTCTTATCTCATAGGCATTTGTAAGGTTTCCGTTATGCGCTATTGCAAGCGTACCCTTTACATAACGCATAACAAGCGGCTGTGAGTTTTCACGCACACTGCCGCCTGCTGTAGAGTACCTTACATGGGAAATTGCCATCTGACCCTTCAGCCCGTTGAGTATCTCATTACTGAAAACCTCGCTGACAAGTCCCATATTTTTATGTCCGGTTATTACGCCCCTGTCATTCACCGATATGCCGCAGCTTTCCTGACCTCTGTGCTGAAGCGCAAGAAGTCCGTTATAACAAGCATAGGCAGGTGCAATACTGTCGTCACCGTATATACCGAATACGCCGCATTCCTCATGCAGCTCTTCAGAAAAACATCCGTCAAAATTTGTATTCATTATATGATCTCACCCGTAATCAGTGATTTTGTCATAGGCTCACGATCGCTTAACTGACGTCAGCCTGAACTGTTTTTTCTTCTAACGGCGCTGCCGGAGCATAGCCGAAGGTACAATAGTAGTTAGTGATTAGTGGTTAGTGGTCAGATTAAGCTCAAAGCTCAAAGTCTAAAGCAGACTTACTATGATACGTTTTCGTTTTAACGAAAACATACCGCTATTATTCATTCTTCAGTCTTCAGTCATAAGTATTCATCAGAATTAAAAATTCCACTTTCCACTTTCCACATTCCACATTATTTTCCAAGACCTATTCTCTTCATCATCTCTGCATATGCTTCCTCAACTCCGCCGAGATCACGTCTGAAACGATCCTTATCAAGCTTCTCATGGGTCTTTATATCCCAGAAGCGGCAGGTATCGGGAGATATCTCATCTGCAAGAACGATCTCACCGTCAGAGGTTTTACCGAACTCAAGCTTGAAATCGATAAGCTCTACACCCACACTCTCAAAGAACTCTACCATATACTTATTTATCTCAAGCGCCATCTTGCTGATAGTCTCTATATCCTGAGTGGTTGCCGCGCCTATAGCAACTGCATGATAAGCGTTGATAAGCGGATCGCCAAGCTCGTCATCCTTATAGGAGAACTCCAGTACCGTACATTTAAGCTCTGAGCCTTCTTCAAGGCCAAGTCTCTTAGCCATTGAACCGGCTGCCTTATTTCTGATTATCACTTCGAGGGGAACTATCTTAACTTTCTTTACGATAGTTTCTCTGTCGCTTACTTCTTCTACGTAGTGAGTCTTTATACCCTTTTCCTCAAGAAGTCTGAACATAAAGTTTGACATTCTGTTATTTACTACGCCCTTACCGGTGATAGTACCTTTTTTAAGTCCGTTGAATGCTGTGGCGTCATCCTTATACTCCACCATACAGTAATCAGGCTCCGACATTGCATAAACCTTTTTTGCCTTTCCCTCATACAAAAGCTCTGCCTTTTCCATTCTGAACTTCTCCTCTCATTTTCTGAAGATCCATGTGCAGATGTGATAAATTTTCTGCCATAAAGAGACCATTTATCTCCCACACACATTTAATTAAAAACACACTATAAATTATACATCTTATCTCAGATTAAAGCAAGTAGATAAATTCCCTATTTTATTTTTTTGACATTTAAGCCATTATTTCCGTCTTATATCCTTATTTTTTCTACCTTTTAACGAAAATCTATCGCTCAAGGCAGCTCCTGCGGGGGAAACCCTTTGTTTGAAAACAAAGGGTTCTCCCCCACACCCCCTTCCTAAAAAACTAATTTCTGCCATCTTTCACCGTACAAAAAATGACCGTCAGCCATGAATATCTATCAATAACTGACGGCCTTATTAAAATTTGGAATTAATTGTAAACTCAAGATTTGCTGTGGCTCCTGCTTTTGTACGAGCTGCGACTTTTCCACAAATCAGCTTCAGCGTGTATTGCAGCAGCTAAAGTGCTCCTCTATGGAGCACGACGCGGATGGTTCAATAAGAAGCAGATGCGTTCTAAGTCGTCCTGCGGGGTCACCCGCTAATCAAGAGAGTCTGGTGACGGTATAGCCTTCCTTTTCGAGCAGACTGACAATTCCGTCATCTCCATAGTAATGAGCGGCTCCTACACACACGAGAACCTTGTCCCCGTCCTCAAGGAACTTCTCTGTTTTCTCTGCCATTGCTGCATTTCTGTCCACAAGCAATACCTTATTGTATTCTTCGTAAAGCGCCTTTTCCTCATCGGTAAGGTCATACATATCATAGTCCCCTGCAATGCTTTCTGAAAGAGTTCCGCTTTTCCATGCTTCATATGTCTCCTTCATCGAAGCTACCTGATTCTGATACGACTCATCCGTTGTATATGAAGAGAAAAGAGCTTCTAAAATACCGTCGGACAGACTGTCAAAGGCGTCTATCTGAAAATCTACAGACTCCAGCTCAATAACGTCTTTGTTTTCTTCCTTTGCGCGGTTGGTGACAATACCGTCTATACTTTGTGTTGAATCAAGACCGGCTTCATCAATGACAGCATTCTCCGCCAGCGACATCCACATCATAGGCTTGAAGGTGTCGTACATTTCCATATACAAGCCCTTACTTTTAAAAAGCTTTACAAGAGCGTTATATGTTTCATCAGAAAGATGCTCCTTTATCGTTTCGCCGTCTGTATACATAAGCTTGTAGACCATATCAAAGGCCTGTGATGGATCTTCAAGCACAGTTGTGACATCAGCTTCAACGGCGATAGCATCACAGTAGTCAAAAGCTTCTTCAAAATAATCAGGGAGATCTCTGCCGGACTCGTCTGTTGCATGAATCGTACCAAGCATATAGACGCAGCTGCCGTCCTTACTTTCAGCCTTCCACATTGCGGGAGTTATCGTATTTGAAGAGCTGCTCTCTGTCTTACTTGTATCGCCTGTATCGCTCTCTGTACTTACGGTGCTTTCAGTATTTTCTGAACTTTCATTTTCTGAGCTTTCCGATTCATCAGCACTTTCGGTATCACCGGAATTTTCAGTACTATTATCGTCTGTGCCGCTCGCCGAGCTATCGTTATCCTCAGCAATTATAGAAGCAACGGAGTTCTGGGAAAAGGAATTTTGCTTTCCTGCGCAGCCCCCAAGAAACGGCACAGCGAGTATCAAAGATGTGAGGATACAACACAATGTTCTATTAGCCTTCACTGAAATATCATCCTTTCATATTATACATAGCCATCTATTAGAATGATAAAACAAATACGTTTTTTTGTCAATACTAAAAAAATCCTTGCAGGTTTCCCCGCAAGGATTTTTGTTTATGAAGCTTTAAACAAGTTTAATCGGTAAGGATTATTCCTCGTCCTTCTTCTTCTTAGCAAGTACTGCTACGCCAAGAGCTGCTGCTGCAACTGCGCCAACTGCGATAGGCATTGTAGCGTCGCCTGTAGCAACTGTGCCTGTAGCTGTTGTTGTAGCTGTTGTGCCTGTTCTTGTTGTAGTTGTAGTTGTTGTGCTGCTTGCCTGTGATGTTGTAGCAGCAGGTGTTGATGTTGTGCCAGGAACTACTGCTGTGCTGCCCTCAGGAACAGAAACTGTGCCTACTGTTGATGTATCGCTTGTATCAGTATCAGCACTTGTCTCGCTGGGCTCTACGATCTCAGCAGGATTAAGAACTTCCATGTTGTAAGCGCCGTCATAATCTGACCATGCGCCAGCATTGTACTTATACTTTGTCTTATCAACGCCTCTGCCGGGCTTAGCCTCTACAGATGTATCAACGATATAGATCTGACCAGCGTTAACTGCTGCATCAAAATCAAGGTCTGCTGTCTGGTAGCCAACTTCGCCAGCGTGAATCTGATCGTCTGTCTTACCGCTGCTGAAGATGATGTGCTTAGCACCGAAGGGAACTCTGCACTGCCAGATGTCTGTGCCTTCTACCTGCTCCATAACAACGCCAGGGAACGGAAGAGGATGGTTATCAGGATTGCCTTCCTCATCTACAGCCTCGACCCAACCATAGTCGTTATCTTCGAGGTCATATGTTCTGCCGTAGCTGTCATCCCACCAGTAAGCGTATACTGCATCCCACTTTGTCTCGCTGTTGTCAAAGAAGATGTAGTCGCTGATCTGTGTCTCGTAGTTTTCTGCTACCGGAGACTCGCTTGTGTCAGATGTATCAACACTTGCATCAGATGTTGTGCTCTCATCCTTAGAGTCATCTGTTGATGTGTCTGAAGTTTCGCTTGTATCAGAAGTCTCGCTTGTCTCAGAAGGATCGCTCTCCTCAGGAGTTGAGCTTTCTTCCTCAGGTGCTGTATACTCTACAACAGGAAGATCCTCAGGAACACCTGCGAGCTCTACCCACTCACCTGATACCTCCTTTGCGCTGTCTGTGCCTGAAAGTGTATCTATATCAGGTACATAAACCATGCCGTACTCTGCGCCCTCAGGATCAACTACTACGTCAGGAGTCTGGATCTTCGGGTTATCTGCTGAGTACTCTTCATCTGATACGAGGTTGTTGAAGATGATGTGTGCTGTGCCGTCAACGTGCTTTACAGCCCAGTAGTCTGTGCCTTCAACCTGTGTAGCCTCGATACCGGGCCAATCAGCAGGCTGCTCCGGCTCCCACCAGTATGCGCCTACAGAATCCCACTGTGTCTCTGAGTTATCAAAGAGATAGTAGTCCTCAAGATCGCCATCGAGCTTAGCAGCGATTGCGCTCTTCTCATCCTCTACGAATGTGTAATCAACTTCCCAGAATCTGCCGGGAGCGTCGTCATTACCAACATTGGAGTCGAGAGTTACACGGATAACATAAGACTCGCCTGATGTAACGTTCATCTCGCAGTTAACCTGGCTGTTCATTACGCGGTCATAATCCTCGTCGTAATCGCCCCAGCTGTCATCCCATGCGCCGTCAGCACGAACCTTGAACTGAATTGTTCCGGCTTCCTTGTCTGCGAGCATATCGTCTGTGATGTTAGCTCTGAACTCAGCTGTGTATACGCCGTCGCCATCCTCATCAGTCATAGCGATATCATCGATAGCGCCCCAGCCTGTGATAGAACCAACTACGCCGACAGTGTGATCTTCGAAGTATGTAGCAAGCTCTTCTGCACTGTCAAGTTCTTCTCTGCCTGCGAAAGCTGTCATTGAAGTAACGGTAGCTATTGAGCCAACCATTGCTGCAGCAAGAGCAATCGCAAGAATCTTTTTAGTCTGCATGATAGATTTCCTCCTGAAACATAAAATTTCGTAAAGCCCCGACAGGGCTTTATCTATTACGATTATAAAACAATTCTCCGAAAAAATCAAGACAAAATTATCTATTTTTATTTTATTATTTTACTTACACGCTACTTTTTGTTTATTATGACGAATAATTATATTCGATTATTTCTTATTCAGAATTATTCTTTATTTTAATATACATATTGACCATATTTTTATATCTACCATTGTGCATTTAAACATAAAATTTGGTTACAAATTTATTACAACTTTGTCAATAATAAAAAGGGTATCGTTCATTATTTCAACATAGTACTTCAGCTAAGGTTGAAAACTATCATCTGACGAATCAATTTTTTATGAAGATATTGTATGGACAGAACACGCTTATATTCCCGTTTTTCCGGATAGTGTCCCTCATTCATTTACAGTTTTTACCTATATAATGTAGGGTTTTTCGGAGACTGAGAATAATATTATCATCTGATGTTCTGTCTGCTCCTGTTCTGTCACTGAAACAAGAAAAAAATTTACCATTGAACGAGCGTTTCCGGAACCAGAAAATGCATTATTACCGCCGCATAAAAAACACAAACAAAAAACAAAGATTATTTTGTTGAAATACAGCAAAAATGTTTGTTGACACTTATCGCTTTCGGCTGTATAATAAAACTCGGAATGTTATGTTTATATAGTATTTTATTTTGAAGGAAAGAAATGTTATCGGAGGAAAATATGAAAAAAACCATTTCAATTATACTTGCCGCTGCAATGGCTTCCGCAGCTGTTATGATGTCAGCCTGCGGTGAGAAAAAGGCCGAGACAACTGCCGAATCCTCTGTCGAAGCTGAAAGCTCTGTTTCACAGCCTGAAAAGAAACAGGAGTCTTCAAAGGAACTTCTCGAGGTCAGCTCTGACGATGCCGTTGCTAAGCTTACCTCAAATCAGCTTACAGAGATCAATAACAAGATCGCGGGATACCAGAATGTACCGGAATGGAAGTTTGACGCTACACCCTTCAATGTCCTCGAAGCTTCTGACGGTAAAAAGGTGGCGCTTATCACAAAGAATTCTACAAACTCTTATTTCTCTCTGTATGAGCATAATTTTGACAGCGCCGCTAAAACTGCTGGCTTGAAGAATGTTGTTTTCACGGAAACAGACGGCTCCACATCTACTATAAATGATGCTCTCGCCAAAGCAGTCGAAGAAAAAGCAGATGTCGCAATACTTGAAGGCGATATCAACAAGGACGATGTTTCGAGCTATATCGAAAACACACAGGCAAACGGTATTGAGATTTTTTCTTCCGGCAGCAAAACCACAGGCGAGAAGGATCACTATGTAGATTACACTATACCGATAAATTATAACATTATCGGCGAGCTTATGGCGGACTGGGGTATAGTGAAAACAAACGGCAGCCTTAATGCGCTGGCAGTGTACTGTACGGACTCAGAATTGTCCGAGACACTGTTCAAGGGCTTCAAGAGTGAATTTGAAAAGTATGTATCCAGCTCAAACGGCTACTGCACTACAATAAACACTTCGTCTCTTGAGATAGGCAACGGTCTTTCTAACAAAATCAAAAAAGCCATTGACGACGACTCCAATATAAACTATATCTTCATATTTGATGACTCTGCGATATCCGACGCGATCACTGCCACAAGCGTTTCCACAGGGGTAAAGATCGTTACAACAGGCGGCACAAAGGAAGCCTTCGACGCTGCACAGAGCGGCAGTGTTGAAATGCTTGTTGCTCAGAGCTACGAATGGTCATCTTATGCCGTTGTGGATTATGTCCTCAGGATCCTTTCCGGAACAGACCTTCCAAAGGAGCAGTATGTTCCTGTCCGTGTTGTGACTAAGGACTCTATAGAAAAAGCACTCAATGAGTACGACGGGGATTATGACGGTTTCTATGAGATATGTTTTGGTGCGGCATTTATTGACGGTTACACTGAAATGTGGAACCTGGATGAATAATTCCTTCATATGCAAGGCTTTTAAAACTTAATTTTCGGAGCTGACCTGTATTTCAGGCAGCTCTTTTTTATTCACGGAGATCAACTTTTAAACTCCGGATAGCAAAGCTGCTGAATAGCATTAAATATTAAAAAAACTGCTTTGAGTCCTTTTATTGCAAAAATAATAATTAAGCGGTTTTAGGGCTTGTTTGAAAAATCGAAACAATTGTTCAAAGTAACCAAATCATGCAGG
>CAMHOE010000052.1 GCA_946186665.1 uncultured Clostridia bacterium
GCTCTGCCCCATGGACCTCGCAGCCTTTGAAAAGGCTGGCGAAACTTTTAATATTGTTAAGTTAATAACATTAGCAGCTTGCCGCCTAGTCGGCGTTAGATTGGGCGATTTCGGTTATCTGGGGTTCGATGCGCAGGAAAGCGTCGGTGACTATGGGGTCGAATTTTTTGCCGCGCTGTGAACGGATGTTCTCGAAAACCTCTGAGATGGGCATGGCGGCTTTGTAAACACGCTTCGCTGCAAGCGCGTCAAATACATCCGCTATGGTCATAATTCGCGCGCAAAGCGGAATGTCCGTGCCCTCTATACCGTATGGGTAGCCCGAACCATCCCAACATTCGTGATGATATAACGCTACGGATTTTGCAATATTCAGGAAATCTTCGTTCTCAATGTCCGCCATAGACTCTTCAATTATCTTCTTGCCGTTTACAGTATGGTTCTTGATGGCGTTGAACTCCTCTTCCGTCAGCTTGCCGGGCTTGAGAAGAATTGCGTCCGGAATGGTTATCTTTCCGATGTCGTGAAGAGGCGCGGATAAAATAGTGTCCTGTATGTACTGGTTTGTGAGAATGTCAGGAAAATCTCCGTTGCGCTTCAGCTCCATGATAAGCGCCTGAACATACTCGCTGGTGCGTATAACGTGCTTGCCGGTGTTGCCGTCCCTCGCTTCTATGATGTTTGCAAAGCTTATTATTATCTGGTGCTGCATATTTTCTATTGCGGCGATTTTCTGGTCAACGCTTATGTCAAGCTCGCTTCTTTTGTGGTCTATCGAGTTTACAACTCTTGAAACAAAAATGGCAGTCACAAAGAAGCTTAAGCCGCAGTTTGCTATAAGGAGCGTGGTGTTAATAGCATAGGGCATACTGTAAGGAGGGTCATATTCATTAAATATTACAAGCATACATATAAATATCAACGAGGCTGAAACGATAATAAGTGTGCTCAGAACATGAACCATCTTGCCCTTTCCGCTTATGAATATCGAAAGGAATATCAGCGGGATAACGAGATAATGAAATCCCGGTTCAAGCCCGAAAAGCGCTGAACAACATAGCTGATGCAGAAACAGCTCGCCTATTGTCAGCATTGTACAGGCAAGCCATGTACCTTTGAAATATTTCAGCAGTATAACAAAGGTGGCATAGAGAATAATGCCCACAAGGTCAAAGATCACCATAATATCGATATGATACATGGAAAATGTGATAAGATAACCTGTGTGCAGAACAAGACACACTAAAAAGAACATATTCAATGGTGCGGTGAGGGACGCAAAGGCGGCGTAGTCCTTGTCATTATTGTATTTTGGCGTTCCCACAAAAAATTCCATTAATTTATTTTTTTTATCAGACATAATATTGAATACGCAGAAGCTGCGTTCTCCTTTTATAGATTTTGAGTTTACAGGGACTCTTATCCGTACATGTGTAAAATTCCGGACACGAATTACGGCTTTGACACCGTAATGGATAACGTTAGAAAATATGTATTATTATAACATATTTTAATTTTATTTTCAATAATTTTTGTTTGTTTTCTTTGGGAATATAGAATTAATTACGAATTATACTGCAAGGTGAGGACAATGTTTTTTACAGTAAAGCTTGACAGATTAAAGTTGTCGGCGGTTTCGGCTTTGTTAGTTATTGCTGTGTGCCTGTGGTGTGTTTCCGGCAATATCAGAAGTGAGACTCCAAAGCCTGTAAGGGTGTGTGTAATAATGTATCACGGACTTGTAAAGGATGAGTCACTGCAAAATAAATATGTGATATCGCCCGGACTTTTTGAGCAGGACCTTGAATATCTTAAAGAGGAGGGCTGCAATACAATATTTCTGAGTGAGCTGATAGAACATTTTGAAGAGGGAACAGAGCTTCCGGAAAAACCCGTGATAATAACATTTGACGACGGATATTACAACAATTACACATACGCTTACCCATTGTTAAAGAAATATCAAAGCAAGGCTGTTATATCGCCTGTTGGAATAGGCTCAGACAAGGCGCCGGAGGAGGAATACAGAAGTCCTGCATATTCTCAATGCACATGGCAGGAGCTGAGGGAAATGTGCGAATCTGGTTATGTGGAGATACAGAACCACACCTATGACCTGCACAAAATATCCGGAGAAAGGCGTGGCGCCGCAAAAAGCAGCAGTGAAAGTGTTGAAGAGTACAGTACAATGCTTGTGTCCGACCTTGAAAAAGCAAACAGCAGGATAAAGGAAGAAACAGGAACTATGCCGCAGTGTATAGTATATCCCTTCGGCGCAAGCAGTGAAGAAACAATTGATATTGTAAAAAGCATGGGTTTTAAAGCGGCTCTTGACTGTGAGGAAAAACCAAATGTGCTTAATGAGAGTAAGGATCTTTACCATATACATCGCTATCTCAGACCTGAGGATATATCATCAGCAGATTTTTTAGGTGAAAAGCTGAATGAGGCTTTTTCATAGAACAGGAGGAAATTTATGGCAAGTGTGTTTTTAAGTCCGTCTACACAGGAGTATAACCCTTATGTGGACGGCGGCAACGAAGAATACTATATGAACATCATAACCGATGCTATAATTCCGTATCTTGAAGCAAGCGGCATTGAATACGGAAGAAATGACCCATCAAAAAGCTTTTCAAATTCCGTGAGAATGTCCAACGAGGGCAACTATGACCTGCACTTTGCACTGCACTCAAACGCCGCACCGCCGCAGAACGCCGGTCAGGTCAGGGGAACACAAGTATATTACTATACCAACAGTCAGCAGGGAAAAAGAGCGGCGGATATCTTTGCAAATAATTTCAAGGAGATATATCCTCTGCCGTCAAAGGTACAGACGGTCCCGACCACCACTCTTACAGAGGTCATCAGGACAAAGGCGCCTGCTATACTTATGGAAGTAGCCTATCACGATAACAGAGAGGACGCGCAATGGATAAGGGATAATATTGATACCATCGCTGAAAATCTCGCAATGTCTATCGGAGATTTTCTTGGTGTACAGATAATTATGCCGTCACCAACACGTTCTGGAACAGTTACAACACAAGGCTCTGATCTTAATATCCGTACAGAACCTACAACAAACTCCGCTATAAAAGGAAGAATACCAAACGGTACTCGTATCCCGATACTTGACCGTTCAGGAAATTGGTATCTGACAGAATATGACGGAATAAGGGGCTTTGTTTCAGGTGACTATGTAAGTGTATGATATTTAGACAAATTGCATAAAAATATCGGTTAAACGTGTTAAATCTATTTACTTTGTAGGGGAAGTGTGTTATATTTTTAAATAAGAATTGAGAATGGTTATCGTTTTGGAGGTGTATTCTGATGCAGACAAAACGAAATTTCAGTGCTAAGCGCGAGGCTATCTATCAGGCTATCACGTCAAGCAATAAGCATCCCTCTGCGGATCAGGTGTATGAAAAGCTGAAGCCTGAAATACCCGACCTGAGCTTAGGAACGGTCTATCGCAATATCTCGGTTTTCAAGGAAATGGGGCTTGTCAAATCTGTAGGCGTTTTTAACGGACAGGAACGCTATGACTGGGACACCTCACAGCATTCCCATTTTATATGTACAAAGTGTTTCAGTATAACGGATGTATCAAAAGGGCAGAGTCTTATAGATGAGAGTATCTACGGGCTTATCGAGTCTGAGTACGGTGCCTGTGTTCAGAGTCACAGTATCAATTTTTATGGCATATGCAGAAAATGCCGTGATGTGTAATGTCAATATCTGTAGGATATTTGATATATAAAATCAACTAAACAAAAGACGGAGGATGACTAAGATGAAAAAGTTTGTATGTTCTGTATGCGGATATGTATATGAGGGTGCAGAGGCTCCTGAGCAGTGCCCGATCTGCAAAGCTCCGAAGGAGAAGTTCAACGAGCTTAAGGCAGAAGGCTCTTATGCTACTGTACATGAGGTAGGCGTTGCAAAGGGTGTTGACCCTGAGATCTATAAGGAGCTTGTTGCCAACTTCAACGGCGAGTGCAGTGAGGTAGGCATGTATCTTGCAATGGCAAGGCAGGCAGACAGAGAGGGCTATCCGGAGATCGCAGCTGCATTCACAAAGTATGCTTTTGAAGAAGCTGAGCACGCTGCAAAGTTCGCAGAGCTTGTAGGTGAAGTTCTGACAGACAGCACAAAGAAAAACCTTGAAATGCGTGTTGACGCAGAGACAGGTGCTTGTGCCGGCAAATTTGAGCTTGCCAAGAAAGCAAAGGCGCAGAATCTTGACGCTATCCACGACACCGTACACGAAATGGCAAAGGACGAAGCCCGTCACGGCGCAGGCTTCGCAGGTCTCCTCAAAAGATACTTCGGTGCGTGACCGCACTGGACGACTTAGAACGCATCTGCTTTTGATTGAACCGTCCGCACACGTCTACGGCTTTTGTTGTAGGACGGCGGATTGGAAAAAGACTAACTCTTTGAAAAATTGCAGGAGTGGGATGACCCCCACTCCTTTTTGCGTGTGTGAGGAAATAGTGAATAGTGAATAGTGAATAGTGAATAGTTGTGGCACGTTTTCGATAGGCGCCCGTAGGAAGTGCCCTTGGGGTACGAAAACGAAATATAGTAAGTATAATATAAACTACAACTTCATACTGTACAGGCGCATGAAGTTGAGTAGGGAAAGAGACTGTATATCCGAATGGAACAGCCGAAACAGCAGCGAATTGGGAGCGCAAGCCTTGCGCCTGCACCGGCGGATGGGGACGAGCGTCTGACAAGTCTGCGCCGTCAATCGCGGACAGGAAAAGTTGAGGTCATACTATCAGAGTGAGCGTTAGCGCCCGAAGGAAGTGCCCTTGGGGTACGAACGAGAACGCGAATCGGGAGTGCAGGCTCTGCACCGGGAGCGCAGGCTCTGCACCGGGAGCGCAGGCTCTGCACCGGGAGCGCAAGCTCTGCGTGGTTGAAATTGAAGGGGAGATGTGGTATACTTTGTGGAGTGATAAAATTCCGGATAGGAAATGGAAAGAAGTGAACTTATTATGCCAATAAAAATACAGAATGGACTTCCGGCTATGAAAACCCTTGAGTCCGAAAATATTTTTGTTATGACTGACGATAGGGCTGTCAGTCAGGATATCCGCCCTCTGAAAATAGTTATCCTGAACCTTATGCCTAATAAAATAGAAACCGAAACTCAGCTGCTGAGACTTTTGGGAAATTCTCCGCTTCAGGTGGATATAGAGCTTTTGCAGACCGCTACACATCAGTCAAAAAATACCTCAGCGGACCATCTGACAAATTTCTATAAGGTGTTTGACGATATAAAGGATCAGTATTATGACGGCATGATAATAACCGGCGCACCTGTGGAAAAACTCCCCTTTGAAGAAGTGGATTACTGGGATGAGCTTTGTACTATAATGGATTGGTCGGAAAAACACGTTTACAGTACAATGCACATTTGCTGGGGAGCACAGGCGGCTATATATCATCACTATGGGGTGCCGAAATATACCCTCGATGAGAAGCTTTCCGGTATATATGTACATAGGGTCATGAATATCTTCCATCCTCTTATGAGGGGCTTTGACGATAAGATACTTTTGCCGCATTCAAGGTATACCGGTATACACCGTTCGGATGTGCGTGAGCATGAGGAACTTGAAATACTCGCTTCCTCAAACCTTGCAGGCGTTGCTATAGTAGCAAAAAAGAACGGCAGACAATTCTTTGTTTTCGGCCATGCTGAATATGACAGATATACCCTCTCCAATGAGTATTTCAGAGACTGCAATAAGGGACTTAAGCCTAATCTGCCATACAACTATTTTCCGGGAAATGACCCCCGCGCACTGCCGGCTCTGACATGGAGAAGCTATGCAACTATCCTCTATACTAACTGGCTCAATTACTATGTATATCAGCAGACGCCCTATGACCTGAAAAAGCTTGAAGAACTTTCTTGAAGTAACTTTAGGGAACCTCTAAAAACCTCCTTCACGGACATTTTGCTGTGAATTTTCCCGCATACTGCGTTGTCAAGCCTTTTAATACACAGAGTATTAATGCGGCCGGCGAGCCGCCGGACCCGAATTTGTTTTGATAGAATAAATACTTTATGAGGTATATTTATTATCAAAACTTAAATTGAAAGCGGAAGCATTCCGCCGCCTTGTCTGCGAAAAAATTCACGGACGCAAACTGTCTCGTGTCCCGGTTTTTAGAGAACCACTTTAATTATGCCGAATTCTGAAAGCTGTTAATAAAATAACGTCTCTTTGCAAATACTGTTAAATGTGGAAAGTGGAATGTGGAAAGTGGAATTATAATTAATGAGCACTGAAAACTTTTTAACTGAGAGAGAGCTTTGAGCTTTGAACTCTGACCACTGACCACTAACCACTGACCACTAATAAAACGGTATACGAAAGGACGGTATTGCTTTTGAGAAAGCGCAGGAAATGCAGAGGTGCCGATGTGTATTTTGAACTGAGAGACGCTTCGGAACTGACCTACGGAAACAATGATGAATACGGCGTAGATGAGTATATGAATTTTACCTCCAATGGTATGACCAACAACGAGAAAATCGATTCCGAAGATTATTATAATGAATTTCTGGACGAAAATGAAACAGAAGACGATTACGCTTATTGATATAAGTGTTTTTCGCTGAAGCTGCCGCTGTTTGCAAGCTATGGTATCAACCTTGCAGACGGCGGTGTTTTTTGTATATTTTCAGGTATTTGTCGGATTTTATTTGACATGATAAAAATTTAACAATATAATATTCTTTAGCAAATGTATGTATATATTTATAATGGCTTTATGACAGCGCTATACGCCAAAGTCAGCGATAGAATGGAGTGATGGATATGCCGGAAAGGTCTTATGATAAAGATGTGTATACACCGAAGAAAGCTTCCGATTTTTCGGACAGAGGGTCTAAGGGAGATAAACGTCAGTCTGAAGAAACAAAGCGCCGTATGGGTGAGATAAACAAGCAGTTCGAGGATATACCTGCGCTTTCCCAGAGAGAACAGGAGCATCTTACATATCTTGCGGTGTATGAAAAATACAATGAGTTCAAAATAAAAAGAATGAAGTACAGGGACATCGGAACTATATTTATTATTGTTTCAGCCCTTATTTTTATTGTTCTGATGTTCAGTCTCGAAAGCAAAATAGCATTTTTGTGTCTGTGGGTCATAACAATTCTCGGTGCTGTGTTCTTTATGCTCAGAGCGGATTACGGCTACAATATGTACAAGGAAATGCTTGGCATATGCGATGAGTTCGATATACACGACTATGACAGCGATGATGAGACAGGTGAGCCGCCAAAATCAGAAAAAAAGAAAGAGAACACGGAACAGGCTCAGGTGCAGCCCAACACGCCGGATAATAATATACATCCGGAAGGTACAGGCAGTATACCGGCTGTGGATGTAAAGCACAATGGCGAAAATACATCAGGTGCTTTGCCAGCCAATGAGAGTAAAGCTACAAAGGTATGATAAGGGAGGATATAGATGAAAAACATATTTTTGATATTCAGAAGTGATATCAGGATGATATACCGGAACATTATTGCTTTCGTTGTCATCATAGGTATCACGATATTGCCGGCGCTGTATTCATGGTTCAATATAGCGTCGAACTGGGACCCGTACTCTGCAACAAGCGGTATTTCATTTGCCGTATGCAATAAGGATGTGGGTTATTCGTATAAATCAATAGAGGTCAATGCAGGTCAGCAGATAACCGACAGCCTGAAAGCAAACGACAAAATGGGCTGGGAGTTTGTCGATGAAAAAGAAGCCATTGACGGCGTGGACAGCGGCAAGTATTATGCGGCGGTCATAATTCCTGAGAAGTTCAGCGAAAACCTCTGTTCCATAACTACAGGAGAGTTTGAGCAGTCAACGCTTGACTATTACGTAAACGAAAAGAAAAACGCTATTGCGCCGAAAATCACAAACAGCGGTATGAGCACAATAGAAAATGAAGTAAAATCCGCATATGTAAATACTGTTACAAACGTCCTTGCTACGATGCTCAATATCACAGCAGACGAGTATAACAATGACAAGGATGGAGCTGTTAAAAGTATCAAGGAGTCTCTCCAGAACATAATCGATGAGGTAGATGCTTTCAATACCACCTGCGATGTTTTTATATCCACCTTGGATATGCTTGACCAGCTTATTAAAACCAACAAGGAGCTTTTGCCGGAAATATCCGAGACGCTCTCAAAATCAGGCGTCATCACATCTGATGTAAAAGCATCTATAGAGTCCACAAGAAACGCTTCCGCACAGATAAGCAACGCCGTTGGCAACATACTTGCTTCCGCCGACCAGATGCAGGTGAACATAAACACACGTCTGACCGAAGCCTTTGAGATGCTTGAAGGTGATGCTTCGGGAGCGGCAGGCGAGCTTATAAATATAACAGAGCTGAACAACAAGATAATAACGATAAACAGCTATGTCATATCAATACTTGAAAGTATCCGTGATTCCTTCGGTATAGACGTATCATCAGTTCTTGATAAGCTGTACAATGCAAACGATCATCAGCAGCAGCTTATCGACAAGCTATACTCTGCCGCTATGACATTGAATAATACCGGCGAGCTGCCTTCGGATATCCGCACTGAGATCGTAAATCTTGTTGAGTCCTGCAAGGTCGACCTGTCCGGAACAGAGTCAAGCTTTGCCGTAATAAAAGACACCTTATCAAAAACAGTGGATGATGTGTATGACGTGCTTGAAAGTGCTTCGGGCTTGCTGCAAATCGTAAACGGAGATATCCCCGCAATAGACGCCACACTTGACAGCGCAGGCAGCGCCATTACAGAAATGAAGAAAACCTTTGAAGAGGTAAAGACCCTTATGAACAATTCAAAGAAAAAGGTAGAAAACCTTATCAAGGTTGTAGATGAGGTTGCAGACGGGGGAGAGATCTCAGATGTAGTTTTCAAGATAATCGAAGACCCGGCAGCCTTGAGTACATTCTTCTCTGACCCTGTCACCACAGAGACTCACGCTTTGCATGGCGTTGAAAACTACGGTTCTGCTATGTCGCCCTTCTACACCTCTCTCGGAATATGGGTGGGCGGAATCGTTCTTGCCGCAGTAATTCGCGCAGAGCTTACAAACAGTCAGATATCAAAGCTGAAACGTCCGAGAAACTATCAGATGTATTTCGGCAGATACATCCTGTTCTTTATCATAGCAGAGATGCAGGCTCTTATAATTTCTCTCGGCGACATTTATTTTCTTGGAATACAATGCAACAATAAATTCCTGTTTGTTTTTGGAAGTATGATATCTGCGCTTGTATATTCGCTTATTATCTACTCGCTGACCATATGCTTCAATGTTATCGGCAAAGCCCTTGCCGTCATCATACTGGTGCTTCAGGTGGCAGGCTCCGGCGGCACCTTCCCTGTAGAAGTACTTCCGGCGCCTTTCCAGAGTCTTGTCCCATATCTTCCCTTCAGGTACGGCAACGATATTCTGCGTGAGGCTATAGCAGGTCCGGATATGTCATCCTACTGGCACAATGTTCTCATGCTTCTTGCATTTGTTCCCTTTGCGCTTGTTGTTGGTATTCTGCTGAGAAGACCGTGCATAAAGCTTATGCACTTCTTTGACAAGCGTATCCATCAGAGTGACCTTATCATCTGATATTTTTTATAGCTTACATGGTTTTATGATCTCATACAAAAAAATCACGGAAACGGTATATCGACCGTTCCCGTGATTTTTTGTATATTGCCGGAGGTGCGGATAAAATAGTATGTCTTTTTCTGCATATCCTGATTTATTGTTATAACGATAATTGATAATAACACACGCAAAACCCATATCTTTTCAAAAGCAAGCGGGACTTGAAGCCCCAGATGAATAAAAAAGGACTGCCGTATGACAGTCCTTAACCATAAAGTATTAAATCACATTTACTCACGCCATTCGACATGGTTTATCATATAATCGACACGCTCTCTGAGTTCTTTTTCAGTAGCGTCTTTCCACTCGGCATCTTTTGCTGCATGATCATCAAGATCCATAGCAATAATAGCACAGGGAATATCATGGGTCACAAAAGTATATCCAATAAAAGCAAGGTCACTGTCAAAATGAACCTTTGTATCGAAATAATAAGTATCCATTCCGTTTACGGTTTTCTTTTCGCCTTCTAATTTTTCAACTATCTCCGGAATATCTTCCTGGTTATACCATGCGCCCATAAACTGAGTTCCGTCCGAAAAATAATTCGTTAACAGTTCGGTTGTTGCTTCATCCAAATCGGTTGACTCTAAACCTGCTGTTGCCATAACAGCAACTATTTTCTCATCTCTTTTCAAATATGCGTGGATAACCCATCCTTCGGATTGATCCAGATCTGCCGGTACTGCAAAATACAAAGGTTGCCCGGCTACTTTAAATTCATTCCATTCGTAGCCAGAAGTATTATCTGATGTTTCGCTGTCTGATGTTTCGCTATCTGATATTTCGCTTGAGGTATTACTGCTTTCTGTTTGTGTCTGGGCGGTAGAATTTGAGTTTGCATTGCCGCTCGGTTGAGAGCAAGCTGCAAGAGAAACCAATAAAACTGCTGTCAATAAGAGCGCTATGTTTTTTTTCATTGTGAACACACCTTTACCATTCTTTTTTTCTACTATAACACAAATCATAAATTAAAACAATACCTTTTCAAAAAAACTAATGGAACTTCAAGTCTCACTTCACACTTTTAGGGGGTGGTTCGTTACTCTGATATCAAGGAGATGGTCAGCACACAGGCAAATAAAAAGGACTGCCGAAGCAGTCCAAAAACATGGTTTGAAAGTGGTTAACCGTCAACGGATACATACTGAATGTCATCAAAAGTATCATCTAAATACTCAAAAGATATTAAATGCTCTGAATCAAATAAACTTTCAGTGTATTCAACCTGTCCGTTATCGGGGAAAATATGTGGTTTGCCTATTTTAGATATGACTTCATCTGCGTTCTCTACATTAAAAATGTTTTTAACTTCTTCATAGATTGTTTCGGCTATATGCTTAATGTTGTTAATATAAGCATTTCTTACAGAAATAGCAACCTCTTCATAATCATCTTCTGGTTCTTCGTCCCAGCAAACATATACATCTTCGAGTTAACATACATATGCTTCTAATTCTTCTTCAAACACCAACATCTCATATACCACCTTATATTATTGAATTGTGTAGTTATTATATCATATATAATCACAAAAAACAATATCATTTCAAAAAAACGGTGAAACTTCAATTACATGATAGGAGGTCATTTATTTGATAGTCATATACGCTGAAAAAGCAAGTTTAGCAAAAGCTATTGCTGTTTTCACTCAAAGCCGGCAACAGAATTGCAAATAAAAAAGAACCAACAATCGGACACTATGAATTTACTTTTAACGGAGAAAAAGCCATACTGTGTCACGGTGTCGGGCAGCGGAGAGCAATATTAGAATTGGGATCTGAGCGTTTTTCCTTGTATTCCTGACAGTTATCAGGTCGTTGTATAACATACTATTTTTTCTGCAATACAGCTAATGCTGCGTAATGGAGAATATCAAAATCCCTTGGGGCAATTTTTTCAAGCAATGCTATATGCTCCTTTTCCCAGGCAGATATTTCTCTGTTGTTAAGAGATGCACCAATACCTCGGCAAGCTTTCATTCTTCCGTGCCAGCTCTCTCTTGTGAAATGTACATTCAAGTCATATTCTTCATGTTCAATCAATTCAAAATATTGATAAGTTATTTCAGGAATATAAATCGGTTTTCTGGTTTCTCCCGCCCCGGACCATTCTGGATTATACTTGAGAACAAGCTTTTCACTTTCACCTGCAATCGTATCCTCAAAAGGCAGCCATGCCATATATAATATCAAAAGTTTTCCATCATCTTTCAATATATTTGCAAGCTTAGGAATTAAAATATCATGTTTGAAATACCAGAAACATTGACACGCTGTTATCACTTCAAATGATTTATATGGAAAATTGATTTTCTCGGATGCGGAAACGATAAAATCAATATTCATATTATTCTTTACCGAAAGTATTTTTGCTTGTTCTATTTGTTTTTCAGAAATATCTGTTCCTGTCCAATTTGCACCAAAATGATACATATTACGAGGAAGTACACCTGTTCCTGTGCCTATGTCGAGTACATGCTGACCGTGGACGCAAAGCTGCCTGTCTGCAATTTTTTGATAAAATACAGGCGGATAAATATCACGGTATTTCGCATAATCTTTTGATGCCCTCCCCCAGTCGAATGGCTTTCCTTCATCTATTCTTTCATCTGTTATTAACACTATAATAACCATCCTTTTTTAATTATTATGGTAAAAAATAAAGCCTTTTAACCACTTTTCATATTATAATACAGAACAACAATAATATCAAACACAAGGTTGCTCTGGTTGGCTTAGAGCGACACAGCGAAGTCAGGATTTTGCATTTCAGGCTTGAAAATGACGATTACAGCGGCGTCATTTGTCAGCATACATCTGACGGTATCGTAACGATCAGAAAATACATCAAAAGGCTTATTGACAAAGAACTGCTTATCAGAGATCACGCACTTATAGACGGACGTATTGTGATGATACTTACGGTTAATATGGATAGGATCAAAGAGAGAATAATATAGATACAAAAACCCTCTCCGGCGATGCAGCTTTTACAGCTTTGTCGGAGAGGGATTTGTTTAATGTTGCGGTTTTTCTAATTGAATTACATAGTGTGGCAAATGGGGGAATATTCACCTTACAGCAAGTCCGGTCAGCTTTGAAAATTCTTCAACAGACATTTTCTCCTGCTCTGCTGCTTGCATAATGGTTATAATTCCGTTTTTGACCAAGTCAGCAAGTACGGAGAGTCTGCCTTTTGCAATACCGATAGCTTCGCCTTCTTCTCTGCCTTTTGCTTCGCCTTCCATTAGTATCTTATCATAAATTTCGCACATAGTGATCTCTCCTTTCGCATTAGCTGTGTCAGCATTATATTCGTCCCTGAAACGGTCATCTTCCGAAAAGACACTTATCATATCAAGTGTTTCCTCCGGATATTTCAGTACCTGATTTGACGGATGATAATCTGTTCCGTTATTGAGTGCATAGAAAAACTCTGCGATTGCTCTGAAATCGGATTTGAATTTTTGGATTTGCTCCGGCTGCATATCCTTGATCGAATAGAAATTCATTTTATAATCATTTACAAACGGAAGCAGGGCTTCGGGGATATTCAGGCAGGAATGTAGGTTCTTTCCGTAAGTCCATTCGCTTTTTCCGAAATAAATAACTAAGGTGATAACCGGATAACAGGTCTTATCTGATTGTCCCTGTACTTCTTTATACTGATTTCTGTAAACAGCTCCGTCGTAGTTCATTACTCTGAGTGGCATAAACCTGTCAGGCATTACCTGATTTTCAATACCAATAAAGTCAATATTGATATTAGCATTTTTCCAAAACTTTGAAACATCCCGTTCCTGACTTTTGATTGCTCCGCCAACTTTGTACTGTGAATCTTTATAGGCAGGTGATAGATCCTTTGCACTTATAACGCTTTCTCCATCGAAAAGCAGAACATTGACAATATCAGCAAATACAGACTCGTATGATTCAAGTGTTTTCGTAACGGTATCTTTCTCTCCCATCGGAGACACTCTCCTTATTATACACTCTCTCAACATCATTATACTATGAATTCAGTGTGTGTGCAAGTATTATTGTCTTATACTAATATCGAACATTGGCATTGTATATCTTATTTTTTCTGTAAAAGGCTGTTCAGACGGCGGCAATCGGGAGCACAGGCTCTGTGTCGCAAAAGAGGTAGCAGAAAAGGACTGCCGTGTGACAGTCCTGAAAAGTATGATTGTTAAGATAAATCAGAATTCAGCATTTTTCTTCTCCAAAATGCTTATATGATAATATACCTATTGGAAGGAAATAAGCGCACCAAAACAGAAGCGCAATCGTGCCGCCGCTGCCGTTATTACCATTTGCCATACTTGTGAAAACACCTGTCATTGGCATTATAAAGCAGCCAATAAAAAAAACACCGTGTATCATCATCAGATGTTTCAGCCATTTATCAGATTTACTTTCCGCTTTAATGGAAAGCCCGATAAAAAAGGTTGAAAGTGCCATCATTCCATATCCGAGCAGGTCGTAATTGAAAATCAGACCACCTTTCCCGAAATCCAATATCTTAGTTGCCTGCTCATTTAAATCTTCCAATCTTACGGTTGTGTTCTGTGCAAAATATACCAAGAATATCAATACAGCATATATTGCAGAAAAAATCATTCCTATATTTGCGCTTACCTGCCTGTCCTCCGGGCTTTCATGGTGAAACCCAGCCGCCATCATGATATAGCCTATCGGTAAAAACATACATACGAGGTATGAACCAAATTGAAAATCTATTATCATAAATATTGCAAAAAGGAAAACTGTTAATGTCACTATAGCTGCACCTGTTTTGGGTATTAACTTATTCATCTCGTACTCCTATAAATTCTGATTTATCGCACTGACGACAATTTGATTATATCACACACAAGCACAAAAAACCATATTTTTTCAAAATTAAGTGGGACTTCAAGTCCCAGCAAGGAGTTGATGATGTTGAAAATGAGATAAAAAAGCGACTTCAATATCCTTTGGCTTTTGAGCCATACCACTCCTTACGGCAGCGTAAGCACGAATACTATAAAATCCCTGTCGGGAACTTCTTTGTGTTCTATGTAGTTATAGACGATGTGATGGAAGTCAGAAGATTTGTTTACAGCAGACGTGATTTTAACAATTCTGTAGTTATTAAAACAGAATACTTTGCAAAAGCAAGTAAGGCATTTTAGCTTTGCTTGCTATTTTTTTGCCTGAAAATGAAAGGACGATTATAATGGAATACAAAAAATTCTCTCAGGAACAACTTGATAGGGCAAAAATGCCGATTTGATAGAATTTTTGAGTGCCTATATGGGTTTGGAATTTAAGAGAGCAGGCAAGTATTATCAATGCAAACAGCACAGCAGTTTTGTTGTATATGCTGATCGCAAGGGTTTTGTATGGAATAGTCAAAATATTTCAGGCGGTGACACGATTGAATTTTTACGCAAGATTGAGGGTAAGTCGTTCCCTGATGCAATAGTAGCAATTTTAATGTGCGTTTATATGAATACGGAGAAGCTGTAAAAATGATATTTGGTTATTGCAGAATATCAACCGATAGGCAAAACATAGAGAGACAAATCAGGAATATTCAAAAAGCATATCCTGATGCTATTATCAAGCAAGAAGTTTACACCGGAACAAAGACGGACGGAAGAAAAGTGTTTGAGCAGCTTTTGAAAATCGTCAGGTCGGGTGATACGATTGTTTTTGACAGCGTATCGAGAATGAGCCGTAATGCTGAAACAGGGTTTCAAGTATATCAGGAATTGTATAACAAAGGTGTAGAGCTTGTCTTTCTGAAAGAGCCGCATATCAATACAGCAACCTATAAAAAAGCCCTGTCAAACAATGTTGCAATGACAGGAACAAAAACCGATATTATTCTGAAAGCTATCAATGAGTACCTGATGGAGCTTGCCAAAGAACAGATCATAATCTCCTTTGAACAATCAGAGAAAGAAATATCTGACTTACATCAGCGTACAAAAGAGGGTATTGAAACTGCAAGACGAAAAGGCAAGCAAATAGGTCGAAAACAAGGTGCTTCTATTACAACGAAAAAAAGTATCAAAGCCAAACAGGATATTCTGAAATTTTCAAGGGACTTTAACGGCACTTTGACTGATGTGGATTGTATGCGTATGATCGGCATTGCAAGAAACACTTATTACAGATATAAAGCAGAATTGAAAGCTACACAGATTTCATAAAAAATCAGGGTGTCCGGATTATGTTCGGATACCCTGTTTTCCAACAAGTATTTAATTACTACTCTACACCTAAAGCCTTGAAAACAGCATCTTCAGGGCTTTGATAAAAGATAAGATTGAAACAGCCGATAAGATCAGCCGGAACAGTTGCAAGATCGGCAGCAGAGGTTATGGGGAGCAGTATTTTCTTTGCTCCACTGTCAAGACATACTTGAAGTGTATTGGCTAATTCCGAAACCTTGATAAGTGTTCCTGCAATACTTATTTCTCCCAAGACTG
>CAMHOE010000053.1 GCA_946186665.1 uncultured Clostridia bacterium
GTACGCACGGTGGTGTGAGAGGTCGGGGGATTATTCAAATCCCCCTCCTACTCGATTACTATTATCACTTTAAAACGGCAGATGTTTTCATAGCTCTGCCGTTCTGTTCGAGGGCTTCAAACCGACATGATATATCGGTGGTATACTCCCCAAAGTTACACATATTGTTCTGTAAACGACTTACTATAATTGTTTTTGCCGCAGTAATAATAAATGACAATATTTATTCTAACGTCTTATATTTACAATATTGATCAGTATCAATTAAGACTCCATATTCCGTAATTCAGATAGGCTGCAAAGCCAAGCCACAGAAGATAGAATATCTGCAACAGTCCCCACAGCTTATTTATCCTGTAAAAGAGTATTATCATAACAAGGACCACTGCCCACAGAAGAAGCAGCCAGATAAACGCTGTAAGATACAGACCAAAGCCAAAGAATAACACGCACCACCAGAAATTCATCGTAAGCTGTACGGTATAGACAAAGATAGCCTTTGGCATAAGAGGACTTTCGGAAGCGTAAACCTTTGCACAGCCAAATGCCATAAGAACAAACAGAGCTGTCCATACCACAGGGAAAAGCCAGCCGGGCGGAGTAAGAAATGGATGGACAAGCTTATCATACCGTGACATACCAAGATATGTTACAAGGGCGCCGGCAGCTGCAAACAAAAATGTAAGGACAAAGGAATACACATAGCTTTTGGTTTTCAGTTTCATAAAAAATATCACCGCCATTTCTGCTTTATTATATGACACAACAAAGCCGATTATACAACGGTGATATTATTTTTGCTTTTATGGGGAACTCTGAAATCCTCCATCACGGCGCAGGCAGCAAGCTGTCGCTCTAAATATTTCAATGTTCAACGTGTTATGTTCTGCAACAAAACTATAGACGTGTATTGAATATCCAAAGTGCTCTCTGAAGAACACGACGCGGAAGTTTAAGACAAATGTAGATGCGTTGTTAAGTCGTCCGGTGCGGTCACGCACATTATATACTGTCAAGAGCCTGTGAGATATCGGATATGATATCGTCTACGTATTCAATGCCTACAGACATTCTGATAAGGTTGGGCTTTACTCCGCAGTCCTCAAGCTGCTGGTCGTTCATCTGACGGTGGGTGGTGCTTGCAGGATGGAGGGCACAGGTACGTGCATCAGCAACATGAATGACCTGCTTTGCAAGCTTAAGGTTATCCATAAACTCCATAGCCTTTTCTCTGCCGCCCTTGACGCCGAAGGAAATTACGCCGCAGGAGCCTTTGGGCATATACTTCTTGCAGCGCTCGTAGTATTTGTTGCTTTCCAGTCCGGGGAAGTTTACCCATTCTACTTTGTCATGGCTTTCAAGGAATTTTGCAACGGCAAGCGCATTTGAACAGTGACGTTCCATGCGGAGCGAGAGGGTGTCAAGTCCCAGATTAAGAAGGAATGCGTTCTGTGGGCTTTGCTGAGGACCGTAGTCTCTCATAAGATGGGTGAGTGCCTTTGTGATGTAGGCTGCCTTACCGAATTTTTCACTGTATATTACACCGTGATAGGATTCGTCCGGCTCGGTGAATTCCGGATATCTGCCGTTGTTCCAGTCGAAATTACCGCTGTCTACGATAACTCCGCCCAGTGCTACTGCATGACCGTCCATATATTTTGACGTAGAGTGTACAATGATATCTGCACCCCATTCAAAGGGACGGAAGTTTATAGGTGTCGGAAATGTATTGTCAACTATAAGGGGTGCTTTGTGTGCATGAGCAAGCTTTGCATAAAGCTCTACATCAGCAACGTCAAGGGACGGATTGGAAACACTCTCGATGAATACTGCCTTGGTGTTTTCTCTGAAAGCAGCGTCTATCTCCTCCTCGGTCGCATCCGGAGTAAGGAATGTGAATTCTATACCAAGCTCGCGGAGAGACTTGTTGAACAGATTGAATGTGCCGCCGTAGATAGCGCTTGCACAAACAACGTGGTCGCCTGCGTGACAGATATTTGTAATGGAAAGCATAGAAGCAGCCTGACCTGATGCAGTGAGCATAGCGCCTACACCGCCTTCAAGTGCTGCTATTTTTGCAGCTACAGCACTGAGTGTGGGGTTTGAAAGACGGGTATAGAAAAATCCGTCCTCTTCCAGGTCAAAGAGCTTACCGAGTGTGGCTGCGGAGTCGTACTTGAATGTAGTGCTTTGCGTGATAGGAACAACTCTTGCTTCACCGTTTTTCGGCTCATAGCCTGCCTGTACGCATTTCGTGTCGATATGGTATCCCATTTTCATTTCTCCTTTATTTCATTATAGATTTTTATTATATCAGCCGATACCTCAGGTATAGCTTTTGAGGCATCGACGATTTTTATATTTTCACTGTCTCCGAGAAGTTCAAAGACTTCAAAAAACCTGCGGCGTATCCTTGCCTGTGTATCGGCGTTTTCATATATCTCACGTTCCAGACGGTTTGCTGAGATACGTTCTTCGCTTGTTTCCGGTCTTATATCCAGAAAGATACAGATATCTGGCTTTATTATTTCTCTGCACCCTAAATTCATATTCATTACCCAGTCAAGGTCTGCATCTATACCCTGATATGCAAAAGAAGAGTAGTAGTATCTGTCGCATACCACATCCACTCCTTTATCAAGGAACTGGCGTATACCATTTATATTATTTGTATTATGGAATATTCTGTCCAGAAGGAACATAGCCGAAAGCTCATAGGCATCCCTACTGACAAAGCCGCCCAATGCGTCCCTGAGCATACCGCCTGTTGAAGAGTTGGTAGGTTCGGCAGTCTGATAAACTGTACGACCCTGTCGTTTCAATTCCTGTACGAGCAATTCAATCTGAGTGCCCTTACCGGAGCCGTCAAGACCTTCAAATACAATAAATTTTCCTCTGCTCGTTTTTCACACCTCCATAAAATACGGGCGGAATATCAATAAATAATTTTGATAACAAACCCTGAAAAATAATATACCACACTTTCCCATTTATGTAAAGCTTACTCTGATAGTATGCCACGTCAATCTAATTTGGAAATTATTTTGTTACTTTTCAGAATCAACCTTCTTTCTTGAGCTTGCCGAAAGGGCTTAAAGTGCGTTTTTTCTAATTAATTAAACCTGACAGGCATAGTAAAGTGTGCATAAGTCACTCAAAGATTATTCGCTTAACGCTCAAAATGACATCTTATTAAACTTTGTATCATTTTGATGTCTGAATTAGATTGACGTGGATAGTATGCACGTAAATCAATTTTACTTGGCAGCTGCATGGGGAAAAAGGGTTATTCCCCATACCCCTTTCCTAAAACCGCTGAATATTTCCTGCCTTGAGACGCAAATTTACAAATATCAATTTTTCTGAAATTCAGATTATAAAAATGACTTCCGTGGATAGCATGAACGAACATCGTGCAATATTTTACGACAAAACTATAGACGTGAACAGAAATAGCCAAAGTGCTCTTTAAAGAGCACGACGCGGATGGTAAAAATAAAAGTAGATGCGTTGTTAAGTCGTCCTGCGGGGTCACCCGCTCCTGCGGGGGCACCAGTGGTGGATAATGTCAGGGATTATGGGAATGATAGCTTTGTAGTATGATAGGGAAGAGGTGGCAGGTAATGAAAAATGTTATTATTTGCGGAGACCACAGCGACAGGATACTTACAAAGACTATTGTCAGCGCCTGCGCAAATTACGGTGGCGCGCTTGTTCTGGACGGTACAAGGATTTTTGAGACTTCGGCGTCTTCTGAATTTGTGATTTTAGGTGTAAATTCTTTGTCCGGTATAAGCTGTGGAGGAGTTTTTGTTATGGGCGAAGCGCTGTGTCAGCTGCCGCCTGAGATAAGTCTTGGAGGTGTGATACCGGTAGTCGATACGGATAACACTGATGCGCTTGCTTTTCTGAGAGGGAGCAGAAAACCTGTTGTAGGGTGTTCCATGTCCGGCAGAGATACGGTTAATCTTACTTGTGTGTCCGGAAGCAAAAAGCTTGTAGGTGTCCAGAGAAGTATTACAACTCTTGGCGGAAAGGTCATTGAACCCTGTGAAATATGTCTTTATACAGATAATGACTTGCCTGTGTTTCCTGTGCTTGCAGCCTTTTGCGTTCTGCTGCTCAGCGATGTTCCTTTTGAAAACGGATATAGGATATGACAAATTAAAATTTTACAAAAAATCAGCAGATAAAGGCTGAAATTTCGTTTCCTGATAATATGCCGGTTTATTGACATTTTCTTTTTAAAGCTGTATTATTAATCTGTTAAACTATAATCGCTTGAAAGGAATTTGCTTCATGAGTGATAAGACTGAAAAGAAACAGGAAAAAAAAGATAAGAAAGTCAAAGACGAAAAAAAGAATGATCTTAGTACAGAGATCGTGCCGAAAAAAACAGAGCCTGAAACAATAATATCTTTTAAGAATGTGTCAAAAATCTACACACTCTACCGCAGCAGCCGTGAACAGTTCTGCGCTTTGTTCTATGATTCTAAAAAGTTTCATAAGCATAAAGCCCTTGATGATGTAAGCTTCGAGATAAAGAAGGGTGAGTCTGTCGCTATACTCGGCAGAAACGGCGCAGGAAAATCTACAGTTCTGAAAATGATAACCGGTGTTGCATATCCCACAAGCGGTGATATTTATGTAAAGGGAAGAGTTTCTGCACTTCTTGAGCTTACAGCAGGATTTTCGGCAGATATGACCGGACGTGAGAATATCCGCTTCAAGTGTTATGTTCTCGGTCTTAAGGATGCAGAGATAAATGAGATAGAAAAAAAGGCTATCGAGTTTGCTGATTTAGGAGAGTATATCGACCAGCCTGTAAGAACATATTCCTCAGGTATGAGGATACGTCTCGGCTTTGCTATCAATATCAATACCAACCCAGATATTCTTGTTATTGACGAGGCTCTCAGCGTTGGCGACGCCGCTTTCAAGAAAAAATGCAAGGAGAAAATCAACGAGCTTATCTCACGGAATATCACTGTTTTGTACGTAAGCCACAACAAGGATATTCAGGACTTCTGCCAGAGATGTATCTATCTCCAGAAGGGCAAGGTTATATTTGAAGGCTCAATGAAGGAAACGCTGAAAAAGTATCCGGAATTCGCAAGATAATGCTTATGCCTTGTTTTTAATAAAATTTCAGGCTTATAACAATTTATTCAAGTTTGCTATTGAAAAAATTGTCAGAATGTTATAAAATAGTAGATGACGGCACATGGCCGCAGAAATCAGAAAGACTGTGAGTGTTCTGACAGTCTAAAATATCTGAAAGGATGTCATATCAATGAATTATCTTAACAAAAAGACAGTCGAGGATATCGACGTAGCAGGCAAGAAAGTACTTGTACGCTGTGACTTCAACGTTCCCTTTGACGGCGAGGGCAATATCTCTGACCCGAAGCGTATCGATGAAGCACTCAAAACTATCAAGTATCTTGTGGACCACAAGGCAAAGGTAATACTCTGCTCACATCTTGGACGTCCGAAGGGCGAGTTCAACATGAAGTATTCTCTGGCTCCTGTTGCTGCTTATCTCTCAAAGGCTCTTGGCTTTGAGGTAAAGATGGCAAAGGATGTTATCGGTGAGAGCGCAAAGTCTATCGCTGCATCTCTTCAGGACGGTGAAGTAGAGCTTATCGAGAACGTTCGTTTCCATAAGGAAGAGGAAAAGAACGATCCTGAGTTCTCTAAGGAGCTTGCTTCTCTTGCAGAGATATATGTAAACGATGCTTTCGGTACAGCACACAGAGCACACGCTTCAACTGCCGGTGTTGCAGATTATCTGCCTGCTGTATGCGGCTATCTTATCCAGAAGGAAATTTCTGTAATGGGCGGCGCTCTTACAGAGCCTAAGAGACCTTTCGTTGCTATTCTTGGCGGCGCAAAAGTATCCGATAAGATCGGCGTTATCACAAATCTTCTTGACAAGGTTGATACACTTATCATCGGCGGCGGTATGGCTTATACCTTTATGAAGGCTCTCGGCTATTCAACAGGTACATCTATCTGCGAGCTTGATAAGGTAGAGCTTGCTAAGGATATCATGGCTAAGGCTAAGGACAAGGGCGTTAACTTCCTCATTCCTGAAGATACAGTAGTTGCTCAGGAGTATAAGGCAGACGCAGAGTTCAAGACTGTTCCCTCTGATAAGATCGAGGATGACTGGATGGGTCTTGATATCGGTCCTAAGACAAGAGAAAAGTTTGCAAATGCAGTAAAGGGTGCAGGTACTGTTGTATGGAACGGCCCGATGGGCGTTTCTGAGTGGGAGAACTTCGCAGCCGGTACTATCGCAGTAGCTCAGGCTGTTGCAGATGCAGGCGCTATCTCTATCATCGGCGGCGGCGACTCAGCAGCTGCTGTAGAGAAGCTTGGCTACGCTGACAAGATGACTCATATCTCAACAGGCGGTGGCGCATCTCTCGAGTTCCTCGAGGGTAAGGTACTCCCGGGTATCGCTTGCCTTAACGAGAAATAATCAATAGTGAATAGTGGATAGTGATTAGTGGATAGAAAACCACAATTCAGCTTTCCTTCTGTTCGTAATATTTTAAGGATGTAGGGGTGGGGCAGTGCCTCACCCTGTTTTAATTAGCAGAGGATTTGAATTGAACCAGGAAACGGAAATAGTGAATAGTGAATGGTGAATAGTGAATAGTTGTGGTACGTTTTCGCTGTGGCGAAAACGAATTATAGTAAGACTATAATAAGCTTCACTTTACTTTGAGCTTTTCCATTGAACATTGCACATTGCACATTGAACATTAAAAAATAAAGGAGATAGTTAATTATGAATAAGGAACTCAGACAGGCAATTATTGCCGGCAACTGGAAAATGAACAAGACACGTCCTGAGGCAAAGGCGCTTATCGAGGAGCTTAAGCCCATTGCTGCAAACGCAAGCTGCGGTGTTGTTATCTGTGTACCCTACACAAACCTTGAAACCGCTGTTGAGCTGACAAAGGGTACAAATATAAAGGTTGGTGCAGAAAATGTACATTTCGAGAAGAGCGGCGCATTCACAGGCGAGATCTCTGCTGATATGCTTACAGAGATAGGTGTAGAGTATGTTATTATCGGTCACAGCGAAAGAAGACAGTATTTCGGTGAGACAGACGAGACAGTAAACAAGAGAACAAAGGCTGCTCTTGCAGCAGGTCTGAAGCCAATTGTTTGCGTAGGTGAGCTTCTCTGGGAGCGTGAGTGCGATATCACAGAAGAGGTAATTGCAAGACAGATAAAGCTTGACCTCTTTGACGTAAGCGCAGAGGACGTTAAAAAGACAGTTATCGCATATGAGCCTGTATGGGCTATCGGCACAGGCAAAACTGCAACAGCAGAGCAGGCACAGGAGGTTTGTGCATTTATCCGCGCTACTCTTGCAAAGCTTTACGGACAGGATGTTGCAGACGCAGTTACCATTCAGTACGGCGGTTCTATGAACCCGAAGAATGCTTCCGAGCTTGTTGCACAGCCCGATGTTGACGGCGGTCTTATAGGCGGCGCATCTCTCAAGGCTGCTGATTTCGGCGTACTTCTTGACGCTGCAAGCAACGGCTGATAAAACTTAATTTTACCACAAAAGGAGCCGTGTTATCGAAATCTGGTAGGTCGGCTCCTTTCTCAGTAAGAATAAGTCAAGAGGGCTTTAAAAATGAAAAGACGATTAACTTCACTTTTGTGTTCCTCGGCGCTAATGTTCAGCTTCGTACTTTCCGGATGCAGCGGTTCGCAGGGACAGTCAGTCTCAACTCAGAAAACCTGCATTTACACTGTGAACGGACAGAAGATCTATAATTCCGGAAAAGCATTATATATCATCAGGGATGACGATACTTTTGATTATGTTGAAAATGAACCGTCGCCTGACGAAAGCGAGTCCGATAAAGCTATCTATCCCAACTACGTTCGTGGAATATTGCCTAATCATATTGTCGGAGATGATTATGCAATAAGCACTATGTTTGACAACGGACAAATAGTTAGCTGGGATCTTGCAGACCCTAAGAATGCGAGTTATCAGAATCTCTACGACATATATAATATCAAATCTGTATGGGAAGCGGCAGTAGATAAATTTGAACTTGATTGTACTTCTGAGGAATTGGCTTCTGCTGTTCTTGGCAGTACTTCCGCAAAAATGATCGATGGCGGAGACGGATATGTTTATTTTAATTTTTGGCCAAGTGTGGAGTACGCGAATCAGATGATGCCTATTGCATATAATATTATTCGTTTTGCAAAGGATGGCACCGACTTTGAAATAATGGACAACAAGGCCGGAGCGTTTACTATAAAGGACGGATATATGTATTATTATTATGGCGGTTATTCTTACGACTATGAGAATAAGGAAACCGTTATTGACGAAAGCTCTGCCGGGATTTATAAGATGAAGCTTGACGGCAGTGAAAAAACGCCTTTAGTAAAGCAGAATCTGAACAGTGAACAGAAAAGCAATCCTTACTCTGCCATGAACGCTGCCGGAAATATGAATATCATAGGCAATGAGCTTTATTACATAAGTACTGACGGTTATCTTTATAAAGTAATGCTTAACGGCGATCAACTTGAAAAGGTCACAAAGAGTATGTGTAATAATTACTATATTGATACAGTTTCCGATATGCTTTATTATGTACAGGGTAGGTACAGGATATATGAGTCGCAGGGCTATCCGCTGGTATCTGTTCCGCTTAGCGGAGGAGAAGAAAAACAGCTTTTGCAAAGCTATGTCAATATGAGCTCTTTTGAGGGTATTATGACTGTGGACGGAAAATATCTGTATTTTTCAAATTCTGATCGCTACTCTCCATACAACGAACATTATATATACATAAACGGTGATGAGAGTGAAAATGATGAGTACTGCGGATTAAGACTTGATCTGGAAACAGGGGAAATGCAAAAGCTTAACAGCCGTATAGAAATAAAATTTGAAGAAGATGAATTCGGAGAGTTTGCAGCTAATTCTGGCAGTGATCCTGTTATAAAATGGGAAAAGGTGGACAGTAATGTTTACTGGTGATGCTGATAAACATAAGTAATCAGTAACAATACTATAAACAGGACTTTGATTATGAAAGGAGACGCGATAATATGAATAAGAAGCTTATATCAGTTCTTTGTGCGTCTGCGCTCTTGCTTAGTTCTATAGCGTGCGGATGTTCTTCGAATGACAGCGCTTCCGGCGGAGATAATACACAAAACGGCTCAGGTACTGCTGCTTCATCAGATAATACCGGTTCTGCTGATGGTGCTGATCAGGCTGTATCTGATTCCATCAACACTCAGAAAACCTGTGTGTTTACCGTGAACGGACAGAAAGTTTACAATTCCGGCGCAGCTCTTTACATAATCAAGGATGATGATACCTTTGAATATGCTGAAATGTACAAAGAAGAACAGACATCAGAGGAAAGTGACACAAACAACCCAATAGTTATCGGTGGTGCGTATATTCCTGCCAATGGTGTTGTTATAGGGAACGATGCATATGGTTTTGTGCTTAGTACCGCTGCTTTTCATCACTGGAATATGGATGATCTTAATGGTGTCAGGAAGATGACTGTTTATGAAAGGAATAATGCAATCTCTGTAGTTGAAGCTGCATTAAAAAAAGCGGCTCCCAAATTTGATGGTGATGTGAGCGAATTGTCGGAAAGCCTTGCAGAAGATCTTTTTGACAGCAACGAAAAGCTTGTTGACGGCGGAGACGGTTACATATACGGAATATATAAGCCGAGCTGGAATCTGTATTCTTCTGCTCAGCCGATGGCTTGCTATGTTTATCGTATTGCTGAGGACGGAAGTAAGTTTGAATTCTTGGATGATATCCGTGCAGCCGACTTTATTATAAAAGACGATTATATCTATTATTATAATTGCGGTCATTCTTATAATATCGACAAACAGGAGAGCTATATAGATGAGAACTCCGTTGGTATTTATCAGATGAAGCTGGATGGCAGTGATAAACAGCAGATTGTTAATATGACCCTGAGCGATGAACAGAAAGAAAATCTTTACAATAGTATGTTTACAGCCGGACGAATGGATATAATAAACAACGAGCTTTATTATATCGGCACTGACAGTTACCTCTATAAGATGGCTTTGGGCGGCGGTGAACCGGAAAAGGTCATCCAGAAAGAATGTAATAACTATTATATTGACATGTCTTCCGGAATGCTTTATTATGTAAATGGCAAGTACCATGTAGCTTCTTCTGAAGGTTATCCTTTGATATCAGTTCCACTTAGCGGCGGTGATGAAAAGGAAATATGGAAGAACTATACAAATACGAGTTCTTCTGAAGGAGCGATGACTGTAGACGGTAAGTATTTATATTTTTCAAACAGTGATAAATATCAGGCTTACATACCAAACTACATAAATGCTGACGGAGAAAAAGTTGAAGAGAGTGGCAATCAACCTATAATTATTTGTGGCAAAAGGCTGAACCTTGAAACAGGGGAAGGAGAAACACTGAATCGCTTTATTGATATTACTATTGAAAAAGAACAAGTATTCGGAACGTCAAACGTTAAGTCTGTAGGTGACTCCACCATTGAATGGACAGTAGATGACGGATTGGTCTATTTGTTCTGAAAACATAAATAAAAGGAGTACAACACTATGAAAAAACCTTTGATATTAATGATACTTGACGGCTTTGGCATTGGTACAAATTTCGGCAATGCCATAAGAGAAGCCAATAAACCGAATATGGAGAAGATATTCTCCCAGAACCCTACAACACTTATTGCCGCTTCCGGTATGGACGTAGGTCTGCCGGACGGTCAGATGGGCAACAGTGAGGTGGGTCACACCAATATGGGTGCCGGACGTGTAGTTTATCAGGAGCTTACAAGAATTACAAAGGCTATCAAGGACGGCAGTCTTTACAATAACGAGGTACTTGTAAAAGCCATGAACAACGCAAAAGAGGACGGAAAAGCCCTTCATGTAATGGGACTGCTTTCTCCCGGCGGAGTACATAGCCATATCACTCACATTTACGGCGTTATCGAAATGGCAAAGAAAATGGGTGTGAAGAATGTATATCTGCACACCTTCCTTGACGGCAGAGACGTTCCGCCTTCAAGTGCAAAGGATTATATGGCAGATGCAAAGGCGAAGCTCGAAGAGATAGGTGTTGGAAAAATAGCCACTGTTTCCGGACGTTACTATGCTATGGATCGTGACACCAACTGGGATCGTGTAGAAAAGGCATATGCGGCTCTTGTTTATGGTGAGGGTGTAAAGGCTGATGATCCTGTACAGGCTGTAGCTGATTCATATGCAAATGGTGTTACAGACGAATTTGTCGTTCCGGTTGTATGCGCAGATAATGCGACTATCAACTCAGGCGACTCTGTTATTTTCTGCAATTTCCGTCCCGACAGAGCAAGAGAGATCACCCGTACTCTTGTTGACCCTGACTTTGACGGCTTTGAGCGTAAGAAGGGCTTCTTCCCGCTGAACTATGTCTGCATGACACAGTACGATGCAACAATGCCCAATGTAGAAATAGCCTTCAAGCCCCAGTCTCTTGTGAATACCTTTGGTGATTATATTTCCTCAAAGGGTCTTACACAGCTGAGAATAGCCGAAACAGAAAAGTATGCTCATGTAACCTTCTTCTTCAACGGCGGCGTTGAGAAGGTATCTGACGGCGAGGACAGATGTCTTATTCCTTCACCAAAGGTAGCAACATACGATCTCCAGCCTGAAATGAGCGCTTACGAAGTCACAAAGAATGCCATTGAGAGAATAGAAAGCGGCAAGTACGATGTTATCATCCTGAACTTTGCAAACTGCGATATGGTCGGACATACAGGCGTATTTGAAGCGGCTGTAAAGGCTGTAGAAGATGTTGACGACTGTGTAGGACAGGTAGTCAATGCTATAACAAAAATGGATGGTATCGCTCTCATCACAGCGGACCACGGCAATGCCGACAGAATGATAGACGAGGACGGTTCACCTTTTACAGCACATACTACCAATCTTGTTCCTTTCTGTGTCGTAAATCATCCCTGCATACTGCGTGACGGCGGCAGACTTGCCGATATAGCACCTACAATGCTCCAGCTTCTGGGACTTGCACAGCCCGAAGAAATGGACGGAAAGACTCTTATAAAGTAAAATATATATCCTGACAAAAAGCCCGTGAAGATATCAATAATCTTCACGGGCTTAAATTACAGGTACAGATATGAGCACACGGCTCAGGAGGAACTTGCAATAACAGTATTATCACTTACAACAGTTTCAAACGATTTAGCGGCTGTGTCGCTGTCCTGTGCAACTACAACGAATACGTACGGATATCTTATAGTTGTGACCGGCAGTACGCTTGATGAGGAATTGCTTTGTTCAGAAGCAGCAGAGCGTGTATTCAGGTGTTCATTTATAGAATTAGTTATTATATCCTCAGCAGCTTCATCCTTCAATATAAAGCAGGTTATCTCAACGTCACCGCCGGACTTACCTGATATGTACATTGCGTAATCAGATACGGCGTCATCCGGAAACTGGTAATATCCCGATATACTTTCCTTTGAAATAGGGGAGAGGTTAGTATAGTTCATTTTTTTCATAACGGCGTTTACGACCTCATCAGCACTCATGTCTGAGGATATCTCCGAACTCACGCTTTTGTTTTTATTTTGTTCGATAAGGACCAAAGTAATAAGCACTGCTGAAACAGCGGCTATTACAAGGATAAGCGACACAGTGAGAATAATATTTCTTTTTTTCTTATCACTCGCCATAAATTCACCTCTTGTCCACAAATCTTTACAAATCTATTATATATCTTTCCACTGTTACTTTCAACTACAATCTTGTAACCGACGGCGCAAGGCTTGCGTTCCCGATTCGCGGCGCAGAGCCTGCGCTCCCGATTCGCGTTGGCGTTCGTACCCCAAGGGCACTTCCTTCGGGCGCTAACGCTCACTCAGATAATATGACCGAAACTATTCCTGTCCGCGATTGACGGCGCGCATTTGTCAGACAATATTCCCCATCCGCCGGCGCAGCCCTAAAGTGGCTGCTGTTTCGGCTATTCTCTCCGGACTTATAAGTTTCTTCTCCTAATTAACTTTATGCGCCTGTACAGTACAATGTGCAATGTACATTGAGCAATCAATAAACTCAGAGTGTAAAGATCAATGATATAAAAAGCATCCAATGCAGGAAAGGTGGCACTAAGTGCTGGAGGAGTTTCTCACATCACCATGAGACGTGTACAATACTAGCCAAAGCATTCCCTTAGAAGTGCGACGCGGACGGCTCTATTATAAGCAACTGCGTTCTAAGTCGTCCTGCGGGGTCACCCGCATGCGCCTGTACAGTTCAATAAAAAAATACCGGACATGAGTCCGATATTCCAGATAATAAAATCCGCCCAACCGTATACGTCATAGATAACCTGCCTACGAGAGAAGCAGGTGGGTGCTCTCCCAACGGTTTCATACTCCCTTCGTCCGCCGAAGCGGGAGGTCTGAAGTCCGCCGCCGGAGACGAGCTCCCGGAAAAAAAGTTGTAGGGTTATATAGACGTACTGCACGAATTGGGCAGAAAATATAAACAATATAATGTTGTTTTGTTTGAACTTATTATACAACATATAGAAAGAAAAATCAAGAGGAAAAATAAAAATTATTCTTCATCAAGTTCTTCTTCTGCATCGAAGTTAGCCTCAAAGATCTCAGCTAACTCGTCGATAAGATCATCGTCTTCGATCTCAGCAAGCTGAGGCTCACCATTTTCGTCTTCAACCGCTTCGAAAATCATGTAAGTGCTCTGAGAATCTATACCCTCATCAGGCATATCAAACAGAGGCATAAGCGCATAGTAATGACCATTCTTATAGTCGATTTCATCAAGGATCTCAAATTCATACTCGTTGCCGTCCTCATCAAGAAGAGAAACGAGGTCAGCATCAAAGATATCTTCATTTTCAATATTGCTCACAGTATAACAACTCCTTTTCTGAAGAAACACCTGATATTTAAAAGCTCACACCAAAGCAAGCTTTCGGTGTCCCTCTTATATCGATATACTATATTCTACAGTAAAATTACCAATAAGTCAAGCACTTCACTTATTGCCTTCACGTCAATCTAATTTGGAAATTATTTTGTTACTTTTCAGAATCAACCTTCTTTCTTGAGCTTGCCGAAAGGGCTTAAAGTGCGTTTTTTCTAATTAATTAAACCTGACAGGCATAGTAAAGTGTGCATAAGTCACTCAAAGATTATTCGCTTAACGCTCAAAATGACATCTTATTAAACTTTGTATCATTTTGATGTCTGAATTAGATTGACGTGTTATTGCCTTTTATAGTTGTAGTTATCGTTTTATATAATCTTTCATTTTTGTTTGTAAGATAGAGCGGTAAAGCAATTAAAATAACTCTTAAAAAATTTTTAAAAAAGTTCAAAAAAACTATTGACATTTAATAAATATGTGGTATAATAGTATCAGGATAAAGAAGGGCAAGCGAGTTACATAAGTATATAGGCTGAATGTATCCTCTTGACTGCAAGGATCAGCTCTTCTTGTTCTAATCCACGAAGGGAGGCTAGCTCCGATGGGCGAATTGGAACCTGTTAGTCAAACTTTAGTTCACGCCTCTTGGTGTGATGGCTTCAACAAGGATAAGACGAAGTAATTTTTCATGTTGTGAGTTGAGCTTCGATGGTCGTGTTTTCCGGCCGGTGCGAATGCAACTTCAGTTTTAGCTGTTTGCTGTGAGTTTGAAAAGTCTTTGATTTGTATGAAGCGACCCGACGATGACGGTCACGCTGCTACATTTTGTATTGCGTTTTAGTATGGCAGCAGGGTGTTTGACTTTTTACTCACAATTTAATATAGGGCGGGCTTCTTGCCTTGCCACAACCGTATGACACACGGGGATCGCCTTTGATGTTTGTAAGGAATTGGTGTCTGAAAGGCTGAACAATATGGATTCCTCCGTCTGATATCGGAAGTTCCGCATTATGTTGATGAGCGTTTGGCGTAGTGTGAGTCGGCAGAACGGTCGGTTTTCTGAACAGTGTATTAAGGGCTTTTGCCTGAGGTAATTGTCGAAAAGATCTTTTACTGAATACGTTCCGATAGAGGATAGGATTTTAACTGTTGGCAGTTTTTTATATAAAATTTAATGATAAGGACTGAGTCCCATGTAATTTACAGTTATTTAGGGTTCGTTTTTGAGCCTGTGTGATTTGTAAAATTTTCTTTAGGAATGAGTCCGATGGTACAATTATAATTGTAATATTCAAGTCATTTTTGTATCTCCATAATCATACATAGTGGTCCCGGCAGGTATTCTGTCGGGATTACTTTTTGCAGCAGAGGGGATAGGTGTAAATTAAAAGAGGAAGTATCGTTAAATGGGCGTTTTTTGCCCTGAACGATACTTCCTCTTTTGTACGATATATATTTCAAAATCAACAATGTTTTTTGACTCATAGGTTTTTAAAAATCTCTTCCGTGATTTCAAGCTCGATAACTTTTCGCTTCTGACCGTTAAAAACAGAATACTCCTCAGATACTTTCCTGAAACCCACCGACGTATAACATCTGTATGCAGCTATATTATTTTCAAAAACACCTAAAGTTACCTTGCTGACCTTCAGAATTTCAAAAGCGTATTTAAGACCCAGTAAAAGCATTTCTTTTCCATAGCCCATGCCGCGCTTGGAATTATCAACAATGACCCATCCGAAGCGCAGGATCCTGTTGTCACCGTTTATATATCTCATGATGAAATGCCCTGCCGGACCATTGTTGTCAAAGGCAGTCATAGGGTAGAAGTTATCATTCTCGGAGCAGTCCCCATTGTGATTGAAGTATTTATCATTGATGATATCTTCCGTGATGGGATATTTTCCGAAAAGCTCACCGCCCCATAAAGTAAAAGTTTCTTTATTATCGAGCCAGTTTACTATAGCTTTTGCATCGCTTTTTTTATACATTCTTAACCTTAACATAATATACATCCTCTGCGTGATAAAACAAAAACGACAAGTAAAATCTTGTCGTTTTAAAAGTGGGAGAGGGTGGATTCGAACCACCGAAGCCGAAGCAACAGATTTACAGTCTGCC
>CAMHOE010000054.1 GCA_946186665.1 uncultured Clostridia bacterium
CTGCAAAACTTCAAAACAACAAAAACTCTCTCCTTCACACCATCTAAAGCAGGTACATACACCATCGTATCGAAAATCAAGGACAGCACAGGTACAATCGCAAGAAAGGAACACACCCTTACTGTCACCGGTGAACTCAAAAACAATTCTACTCTTTCAGCGGCTACACTTCCACTCGGCAGCTCCGTAACAATAAAATGCGCAGCATCCGGCGGCACTTCACCCTACACCTATGGCGTATACTATAAGCTGTCGTCCGACTCGTCCTACACCACTCTGCAAAACTTCAAAACAACAAAAACTCTCTCCTTCACACCATCTAAAGCAGGTACATACACCATCGTTACGAAGATAAAGGACAGCGCAGGCACAGTCGCAAGAAAGGAACACACCCTTACTGTCACCGGTGAACTCAAAAACAAGACTACTCTTTCAGCAACTGAACTTCCACTCGGCAGCTCCGTAACAATCAAATGTACAGCATCCGGCGGCACCTCACCCTACACCTACGCTGTATATTATAAGCTTTCTACTGACTCGTCCTACACCACATTACAGGGCTTCAGCTCAACAAGGACAGTATACTTCACCCCCTCTAAAGCAGGCACTTACACGGTTGTCACAAAGGTAAAGGACAGCACAGGCGCAATAGCAAGAACAAGCTTTGATGTTACCGTCAGCAAGGAGCTTACAAACAACTCAAAGCTTTCCGCCGCCACAATATCACTCGGCAAGACAATAACAGTAAAATGCGCAGCATCCGGCGGCACAGCACCTTACACCTATGCAGTCTACTACAAAAAGGATTATTCATCATCCTACACCACGGCACAGAATTTTTCATCAAATGCCACAGTCTCCATCAAGCCTGTGGTGGCAACAAGCTATACAATAGTTGTAAAAGTCAAGGACAGCACAGGTACAGTAGCAAGAAAAAGCTTTACCGTATCGGTAACCTGACAGTCATTGTCGTCACAAGTTATAGCTTATAAAAACGCATAAAAAAGCCGGCAGCGCTCGGGTCAGACTGACCCGAGCGCTGCCGGTTTACTTTGCAGAATAATTAAAAATCATAACCTATTATATGCGGCAAATATAATTTCTCACATCTGATAAAATCAAACCTCATCCACCTTAAGCAGATAGAGCTTGTCATGCAGCTTGAAGCCTGCCTTTGCCCAGAGAGCCATAGCAGCGGCATTTCCCACATGAGTATAAAGAACAGGCATTTTATCACAATCCATTATCTTGTTGATAATGAACTTGCACATAGTGTAGCCCAATCCTTTTCTGCGTTCAGAGCTTAAAACAGCAACAGACTTGATACGGATAAAATCATCCGTGTGTCCGCCTATAACTGTATTAGCTATCATTTTTCCATCCCTTATATAAGCATAGAGCTGTGTGTTGAGATATTCCTCGACCTTGCGGTCAAATTTATCATGCCAGCGGAACTCATCACAACAGGCTCTGTAGAAGTCCGTTACAAGCTTTACATGAGCAGGATTATTTTTATCAATATGGATTATCTCATCTCCGCTGTAGGCTTCGGGTCTGTCTCCCTCATACTTGAATATAGCCAGAGAAAGCTCATCCTTTACCACATAATCCATCTCTGACGATGCAATAGCGTACATATCAGAGAAGCTGTCGGAAATATCATGCTTAAGATAGATCTCCACCTTAGGAATACCTCTGTCCCTGAGGAAACGGCAAATATCTATCATCTTAGCGGTATCATCATTTACTGTATCTGAAGTCCATATCCAGACTCTGTTTCCTTTTTCCGGTATCATAATAACAACGCTGCTGTGGTCGGTAAAGATCTTACAGCTGTCGTCATTTCTTGCAGACTCAATAGCATTAAAAAGCAGGGAGTCCGCTTTGTACTCCGCACCTTCAAAGACCTTGTCATTTCCTTCGATCCTATCAAAAACAGTTGCCATTTTTGTTTCCCCCATATTCCCTTGATTGCAAAACAGGCACACATTCACGGAAGAATGATCCATAACACTTACCTCCGCAAGGCATCACCCATGCTGATATATATTCTATACCAAACACAAATTTTTTTCAATATAAAATTCAACATTTTATCCGAATTGTATTACATCAAATTTCCGTATAAAAACCATAACGCAGGAAGCGGTTTTTAAACGCAAGACGTGAAAGAAAGACGCTTTTCTTGCTAAAGCGCCCGTAGGAAGTGCGTTTGGGCTGCAAAAACCAATTAAAAAATATCCTTCAAAAACAAGACCGCCCATCAGCACAACGTAAAGGAGCGGCAGCGCGCCATGTTGACAGGCGGGAGGAAAGGGCGTATAATGGTGCTAAAGAATATTAATAAACGGAGGGGTATTTATGCTAAAAAAGAAGATCATTTCCTGTATGCTTGTTATCACAGTTGCAGCCTGCTCTCTGGGAGGTATAAGCGCACGTGCCGCAGATGGAATATACGACCTTGATACAGGTGAAACCGTTTCAGCCGATACCCTTTCAGAGGGTAATGCTGTTGTATACGAAAAAGCAAAGTATGTTTACAATTCAGACAACACCTTTTCATATGTTCAATATACAGGCGAAGATACCGTTGTTACAATTCCTGACGAAGTGCTCGGCATTCCTGTAACAGCTCTCAACGGTTTGAAAATTGACACAGGAGAAAGTATGTCAAGAGATTTGCCATGTAACCGCTCTATCCGGAAAATCGTTCTCGGAAAGAATATTACAGAACTGGGACTTGACGACTCTTACACGGGCGAGGATTATCACGCCTGGACAGAAACAGCTGTTTCAAGCTGCCGTAACCTGCAAAGTATAGAAGTATCTCCTGACAACGAATATTTCTGTTCTGTAAACGGCGTTCTTTTCTCAAATGATATGAAAACCCTTGTCAGCTTCCCTGCCGGCAGAACAGGCTCATACGTTGTTCCCGATGGCGTGGAAACGATCAAGGATATGGCTTTCCAGTTTTCATCCGTATCCAATGTCAGACTTCCTGAAGGACTAAAAACAATTGAGACAAATTCATTCTACCGTTCAATGCTTGACGGCATACAAATACCTGCATCTGCTACAGTGAGATCCTGTGCTTTTCTGGGCAGCAGACTAAAAACCGTCGTGCTCTGTCCCGGAACCGTTGATATAGAAATAGGTGCTTTCGGATCATGCAGATATCTTGAAAGCATCACTGTTCCTGACACTGTTGTATCAGACAGCTTTCTGACAGGTAAATGGATATTCGGAAACTGGAACTGGCCCGATGGCATCGAACCTGAACAGAGTCAAAAACTGACAATGTATGGCTTTGAAAATTCACCAGCGCAAATTAATTTTGCAGATAACGAGAATATCGATTTCGTCGTTCTATCATCCCCATCAGATATTGAATACTATGATACAAAAATAGACTGGGGTACATACGAATCTGAAACTCCTGAAGAACCCGAGACATCTGAGGAGCCACGGACATCCGAAGGACCTCAGACTTCGGAAGAATCACGGACTTCAGAGGAGATACAACCATCAGATGAATCCCTCACTTCCGAAGAAACACAAGCTTCTGAGGATACCGGCACTTCAGATGAGTCCGATAACTCCGAGCCGTCTCAGTTCTCTGATGAACCGCAGACATCACAAGTGCCTTACATTTCCGAACAGTCACAGACTTCATCAAAATCGCAGCCATCAGAAAGTTCAGCAAAACCGGAGAGTTCCCAGATTTCAGAAAAACATCAGTCTGTGGAAAAGCCCATATCCTCTGAAACGTCTCACCCCAGCGGACATTCAGACAGCAGCTATGCCATAAGTAAGGCCGAAGAAACTTCCGTAAAGCCAGACACAGATGGAACATCTGAATTTTTCGTAATAATGCTCCTTACACTTTTAGGCGCAAGTGTACTTCTTACAGCAGCAACCGTAAGAGCCGCCGGAAAAACCAGATAACACTATAACATAGAATATAAACTATTCCAAAGCCATGAAAATGCCGCACCGATAAGTCTGGTGCGGCATTTCCTGTTTTCATCATATATACATTTTCAGATAACAGCAAAAAACGTCATGAACATAAGCTTTATATCATAAAAGAAATTGAACCTGCTGATATATTCAAGATTGTATTTCATCTTCTGAGGCAGTACCTCATTTACATAAACATCATCCGTATCCTCTGCTCCGCTGAGGAGCTTTTCCTCATCCTTGAACTTTATACTTGCAAGTGATGTTATCCCAGCCGGCATAAGGAGAGTTGCAAGCATTTCATCGCTGTATCTGTCCACATACCGCTGCACCTCAGGTCTTGTGCCAACAAAGGTCATATCTCCCCTCAGTACATTGAAAAGCTGCGGAAGCTCATCAAGACGGCATTTTCTCAGAAACCTGCCGGCTCTTGTGATACGGCTGTCATTGCTCACAGTGACCTGAGTTCCGAGCTTCTCGGCGTCAGTCACCATAGTCCTGAATTTGAATATTCCAAACACTCTTCCGTATTTTGTCACACGCTTCTGTCTGAAAAACACGGGACCCCTGGAGTCACATTTTATCCATATTGCGATGATAAGCATAAAGGGCAGACATATCAGCGTCAGTATAAAACCGACAAAAATATCAAAAGCCCTCTTTACTATCAGACTGCCTGTTCTGTGTGACAATATATCATAATAAGGTCTCACAGCGTCATTCTGAAGCTTTTCGGGAAGCTTCTCCCATTTTTTCATACGGACTCACACCTTATTCACAGCCTTGACCTTTACCGCCTTAGCAGTATCCTTGCCGCCGTCCTGAGCTTCCTTCTCGTTAAGCTCTTTATTAAGCTGTTCCTTTGCAACGGCAAGCATAAGCTTTATCCTGTTCTCCTGATTTACTCTGGGTGCGCCGGGATCATAGTCTATAGCAACGATATTCGCCTTGCTGTTGCGCTCCTTTATCTTGCGTATCATACCCTTGCCGTTGATATGATTTGGCAGACATCCGAAGGGCTGAGTGCAGACGATGTTCTCAAAACCGCACTCCGCAAGCTCCAGCATCTCGCCGGTAAGCAGCCAGCCTTCACCCATTTTGCTTCCATAGCCAACAACGCCCTTTACAAGCTCCTTTGTGTGCGCATAAGGAGTTATCGGTCGGAAGCCGTACTTTTTCTGGCTCTCTATCAGCATACTCTCAAGCTCAGTAAGATAATCCATCAGCTTCTTGACAACTATATACTTAGCCCGGCTGCCGCCATACAGCTTATAATCCTCAAGTCTGTTATCCACCTTGAACATGGCAAAGCCCATAATTCCCGGCAGATTAACTTCACACCCCTGATCGTACAAAAACTGTTCAAGATTATTATTACCGAGACTTGCATATTTAACATAGATCTCGCCGACAACGCCCACTTTTATTTTGGGAGTCTTTACTACTCTTATCTTAGAGAAATCCTCAGCTATCTTATCAAGATACTTTCTGATATCCTTTCTTGTAAAGCCATGACCGCTTGTCAGTACAGTTGTAAGCAAATCTGTCCACTTTGCAATAAGTTTTGCGCTGTCGCCCTTATTGACTTCATAAGGCTTTATCTGATTATCAAGACTCATTATCAGATCTCCGTACAGAGCCGCAGCCGCCATTTGTCTTATCATAGACAGAGTAAGATTAAACCCTGGATTTTTCTCCATACCGGACATATTCAGTGATATGACCGGCACCTGCTCGTAGCCTGCCTTTACAAGAGCCTTTCTCAGAAGGAAAATATAGTTTGACGCACGGCATCCGCCGCCCGTCTGAGTTATCATAAGTGCTGTCTTGTTCAGATCATACTTTCCGCTCTGCAACGCGTGTATCAGCTGACCGATAGTAAGTATCGCAGGATAACAGGTATCGTTATGTACGTACTTCAGTCCCACCTGTGCTATTTCAGGTCCCTCTGTCTCCAGAAGCTCCGCCTTGTAGCCGAAATGCGTGAACACATTTTTCATTATATTAAAATGAATCTTTGCCATCATAGGAAAGAGAATGGTATACTCCTTTCTCATTTCCTTAGTAAACAGCAAACGACCGTTTTTATCATAAACCAATTCTGCCATAAAAACACCCCTATCCGATCACAATTGACTACAGGCACATCAGCGGTGCTTTTCCGCAGCCTCAGCAGCGGCAAGCAGGCTTCTCAGGCGTATCTTTACCGCACCAAGATTAGTGATCTCATCTATCTTTATCTGAGTGTATATCTTTCCGTGACGCTCCAGTATAGAACGCATCTCATCGGTAGTGATAGCGTCAACGCCGCAGCCGAAGGATACCAACTGTACCAGCTCCATATCATCCCTTGTGCTGACATATTCCGCAGCAGCATACATTCTCGAATGGTAAGTCCACTGATTTAGAACATCCGTTTTCTTTTTAGTCTCATTCACACTGACAACATCCTCAGATATAATGGCAACGTCAAAGCTCGTTATAAGCTTGTCGATACCGTGATTTATCTCAGGATCCGCATGATACGGACGTCCTGCCAAAACGATAATGCTCTTGCCATCTTTTTCGGCCTTTTCGATTATCTTCTTTCCGTACAGCCTTATCTTTTTAAGGTACATCTCATACTCGCTGTAAGCCGCTTTAGCGGCTTCCTTGACCTCTTTAAGGGTTATATCGGGATAGTATCTTACAAGCTCTGCGCAAACCTTTTTTGGGAAATCCTGCGGTCTGTGGATACCCACAAACTCATGGAAGAACTTCACTTTCTCAATACCCTTTACGTTTGCCGAGATGACCTCAGGATAGTATGCCACCACAGGACAGTTGTAATGGTTATCTCCTAAATGCTCGTCAAAATTATACGACATACACGGGTAGAATATGCTGTCAATACCATTGTCCAGAAGCCACTGTATATGACCGTGCATAAGCTTTGCAGGGAAACATACGGTATCTGAGGGTATTGTCTGCTGACCATGCAGGTACAGCTTTCTGTTTGAAAACGGCGATACCACCACTTCAAAGCCAAGCTTTGTAAGGAACGTATGCCAGAAGGGCAGAAGCTCAAACATATTAAGTCCCAGCGGAATACCTATCTTTCCCCTTTTGCCCTCTTTGGGAGTATATTCCTTCAGAAGTCTGAGCTTGTACTGATATATATTCATACTGTCGTCGGGAGATTTTTTTGTCACAGGCTTTTCACAGCGGTTGCCTGCAATGAACTTCCTTCCGTCGCTGAAGGTATTCACTGTAAGACGGCAGTTGTTGCTGCATCCGCCGCAGTTCACTGAACGTATCTCGTGAACAAATCCACCCAACTGCTCTAAAGTCAGTATTTCCGAATGTGATTTTTTAGTGCTTTTTTCCTTTGCATAGAGAGCCGCTCCATAAGCGCCCATAAGTCCGGATATCTCAGGACGGATAACATCCGTGTGCATTTCCTGTTCAAACGCGCGGAGCACAGCATCGTTAAGGAAGGTTCCGCCCTGTACTACAATTTTCTTGCCAAGCTCAGAGGGACTTGCCACACGTATTACCTTATACAGCGCATTTTTTACAACGCTCAGGCACAGACCCGAAGAAATATCCTCAATGGTAGCACCGTCCTTCTGCGCCTGCTTTACAGAGGAGTTCATAAACACCGTACAGCGTGAACCTAAATCAACAGGCTGTTTTGCTAAAAGCCCTAACTTTGAAAATTCCTCCGCAGAATAACCCAGTGCATTTGCAAAGGTTTGCAGGAAGGAACCGCATCCGGATGAACAAGCCTCGTTCAAAAATATATTATCTATTACGCCATTGCGTATCTTGAAGCATTTTATATCCTGTCCGCCGATGTCAATAATAAATTCCACATCGGGCATAAAGCTTTTCGCCGCTGTCAGATGTGCAATAGTCTCAACAACACCGTGATCAACATTGAAAGCGTTTTTGATTATCTCTTCGCCGTAGCCCGTCACAGCCGAGCTTTTGATATTTATATCAGGGCAAATGCTGTAGACATTTTCAAGGAATTTCTTTACTATCGGCACAGGATTGCCGCTGTTCGGCAGATACTCCGAATACAGCAATGTACCGTCCTCTGCCGATACAACACCCTTTACGGTGGTAGAGCCTGCGTCTATTCCGATATATGCCTTTCCCTTATAGTTTTTCAGCTCACCCTTTTTGACGGTTGCCTTAGCGTGTCTTTCACGAAATTCCTGAAGCTCCTTTTCATCCCTGAACAAGGGCTGGTTAAAAGCAAAGTTTCCTGAACCCCTGTATACGGATATCTTATCCGTTACGGCGTCAAGATCGGCGCTTTTCTCCGCGCAGAGTGCCGCACCCAGAGCAACATAGTAAAGTGAATTTTCAGGACAGGTACCTGTAGTTTTCAACGACTTATCAAAGCGTGCTCTCAGCTGAGGGATAAACGTCAGCGGGCCGCCAAGATAAACGATATTTCCGCATATCTCTCTGCCCTGTGCAAGTCCGGCAATAGTCTGGTTCACGACCGCACCGAATATACTTGCCGCGATATCCGTTTTCTTTGCACCCTGATTAAGAAGCGGCTGTATATCCGTCTTAGCAAACACACCGCAGCGTGAAGCGATAGTATAGGTTTTTTCATGCTGTGCCGCAAGACCGTCAAGCTCTTCTATAGGAACATTGAGCAAGGTCGCCATCTGATCTATAAAAGCACCCGTACCGCCTGCGCAGGAGCCGTTCATGCGCACTTCCATACCGCCCGAAAGAAACAGTATCTTTGCATCCTCTCCGCCAAGCTCGATTATAACATCAGTACCGGGAATAAAGGTGTTTGCAGCGACTCTTGTTGCATATACCTCCTGAATGAAATCTATCCCACAGGCATCTGCAACGCCCATACCTGCCGAGCCGGACATAGCCACCAAAGCATCATCCGCCTGAGGCAGTTCTTTCCTTACCTTGCGCAGCAGCTCAGAGATCTTGCTTGTGATCTGAGAATAATGTCTCTCATAGGTTTTATAAAGAATGTTGTTCTCCTCATCCAGAGCAACACATTTCACCGTAGTAGAACCGATATCAAGTCCTATCCTGATCATTATGACCTCACCCTTTCTTCCCGTTTCCTTATATCCAATGTGCAATGGAAAAGCTCAAAGCTCAAAGTTCAAAGCCCAAAGCGTCCATCCAGAAGAGAATGCAAAATTTACACAGCATTTTTTGCCAAAGGAGTTTTCTCAGCTTATACAGCCGTGATCCTTACAGAACGCACAGCAATTCCACTTTCCACTTTCCACATTCCACATTACTTATATACGCTATCTCTTTTTTTCTAAATACGTCTTATTATAACTCTTATCAGGCACTGTTTTGTTCTAATAAAGAATTATAATTTTAAAAAATATACCATAAAACACTGTTTTTTACAAACCGCAGGAAATGTATGAACGCAGCTGTCACTTCACCATAGCTGCCATTTTTTCCGCATCCGCTTTTGGCAGCTGCCTGACCGTGACCACCATTTTCTTTTCATAGTAAATATATATATTCATGGTGCAGCTGCCGCTTTTCTTCTGAATAAAATTCTGATTCAGCTCTATCCTGCAAATTTTGTCAAAGGGTATATAGTATTTTTTTACGGTCAGTTTTTTGAACGAACACGCCACGAAACACTTTCCGCATATCCCTACGTGCGCTCTTTTATACGCAAATATTCTCAGCGCCATCCACCACATAACTATCAAAACAAGCAGAACAAAAAGCACCAAAGACAGCTCTCTCTCGAAATCCACCACCATATCCAGAACAAAAACAGCCGTTATCACCGCAAGCAATATCGCCGGAAAAAGGATATAGGATATCATCGCACCCTTAGCAACACTCAGGCTTTTATCCTCGTACTTTCCCACACCCGTAAGGGCATGGAACTTTTCGACAAATTGTTTTTCTCTCACCGGCGGTATGATAAGCCCCTTATCGCCCTTAAGCTTTCCGGAGCCTGCAACGCATATGCCTGCGCTGTACAGCCCGAGTATCTTCATCAAAAGGCTCTGATCCTCAGTGAATGCACAGACACCTTTTTTTCTTGTGTATATAGTTCCGGTGTTTATAAGACCTCTGGACACCACTAAAAAATCACCTAAATTATAGGAGCCAAATCTTACATATCTCTGGAACACAACAAGACCGGAAATAAACCAGCTTGACAAAAGCAGAACAGCCAGTAATGAAACGGCAGGAGAAAAATACATAAGAAAGAATTTATTACCGGGACTCAGAGAGTTGACGACAAAATTCCTTGTCACTTCCGTACCCACTATATTACCGGACTCGTTTATTACAGGCACGATAAAAAGCATTCCTGCCAGCGGGTTCGACCAAAAAATGGACATAAGCAAGATATTATTAGGTTTTGACCTGTAAAATTCAGAGTGTAAATTACCCTTCTCTATCATCTGCCGGACACTGTTAGCGTTTTTCTTGGAGAGATATGCGGAAGCATCGCACTTTCTGCTGGAGCCTGCCGGAGTATCCACAGATATTTTCACCGCCCCGAATAAAGACGCAACAAGGTCACGGCTGAAAGCTACCGTCTGTATCCTGTTGTATGGCATCTTATATTTCTTTTTCAGAATGATACCCTCTTTTATATGGATACCGCTGTCTGTCAGTCTGTATTTGCTGTTTCTGTACAGAGACACAGAATATGCCACAACGGCAATAACATAAAGCGAACTCACGCCCAATGAGCTTATAATTTCAAACCAGTTCTGAGGGTCAAACATGACCTGCTGAAGAACAGTCAGCAATATCAGTATAACAGATATTTTAAGATGTTTCAGCATAGAAAAGGGGTGTGTTTTTTTATACTTTGTATTTGTATCCATATTCACCCTCCGTTATACTGCTATGTTGTTTTGTTATCCGCACTTACAATAGCACCTGCTTTTTCAACGTACAGCTTGATATCATAAGCATCCTTCAGCGAAAGCTCATACACCCATTCAGAAGATCCTGCCATCATAAGGCACACTGAACAGACCTTATATTTTTTCTGTATCAATCCCTGCGAAATAACACAATACTGTACATCAGAAAACCTTATCTGGGAATACTTGTGTGTAAACACCCCTTTCTTCACGACCACACTATCGTCTTTTATATAGCACATCGAGTTCAGATAAAGCGACGGCAGATAAAACAGGATAAGCACGAAATACACCATCAGCAAAGCCACAGCAACGATAAATGCTGTTATAGAATAAAACACAAAGAGTCCGCCCGTCATCAACTCAAGTACTGACAGAAGCAAGCTTGCTCTTATACGCCACACCCATATACTTCTCTCCGATATCAGATTACGAAAGCCCACACTTTTAACAAACACTCTTTATCCACCTCCGCAAGCACTTTTCATCATTACATTTAAAGCTGCTCCACTATTAGCAAAAACCTTCCCTGACATTCAACCAAACCATTTTATTATATTATACCACTCCCTCCCAAAATATCAACCGGCGCCGGCGAGCCGCCGGTGCCAATTCGCGCTACGACTTTTTAATGAAAGGGTAGGTTTGTGTCCGCGCTTCTCCGCCCAACACGCCCCTTACGGTGCGCTTATGGGCGGTTTTTGCTATGGAGGATAGTTACAGCTTCATACTGTACAGGCGCATATAGTTGAGCAGGCGTAAAAAACTTTTTATTTAGAGAGATCAGCCCAAACAGCAGCACCAATCGGGAGCGCAAGCCTTGCGCCTGCGCCGGCGGATGGGGAATAATGTCTTGCAAGTCTGCGCCGTCAATCGCGGACAGTGAATGTTCGGTCAGATTGTCAGAGTGAGCTTTAGCGCCCGAAGGAAGTGCCCTTGGGGTACGAACGCCAACGCGAATCGGGTGCGCAAGCCTTGTGCCGCGAATCGTGCGTGCAGGCTCTGCACCCGGTTGACTGGAAGGGGATTTCATAGTAAAATATATGTTGGAGTAGTGGCTGAGTACGATGTTGATTAAATAGAATATGGAGATGATGTTATGAATAGTACAAAAGAGGCCGCTTTGCTTATGTCCTCTTTGTCAATATTTAACGGCGTAATGAACCGTACTGTGCCCAAAGCATATTATGAACTTCTTTGCGCTGTGGAAAAAAATGTTTTTGAGTTTTCAAAGGCTTGGGGAAATTTCTTCTCCCTGCTGTGCGACAGAAACTGCGCTGATAACTTTTCCGGCTGTATGACTCAGACGGCTCTCTATGACGAAAACGCCTTTTCACGCGCGGCTTCCGCAGACCTTGAAAAATCTCTGCCCTCAGAGGTCATCAGCGCTGTCAGACGTGACCTTTCTGCTATTCGCAGAGTAAGCTTGCTTACACCTGAAGTTATCCTCAATGATTATCTGCACCGCGATGAGCTTGGTGCGGTTGCCAACAGCCTGCCACGCTGGAGGATCGGCACACCTGTTCAGGAGTTCTCTGATGAGGACGCTATTATTGATAACCTCTCTCAGTTCTACAAGCGCAACGGCTGTGGTATGTTCGCACGGTATCGTGCCTTTATATGGCGAGACGGCAGAATAGAACCCGTCATATACCCCGACAGTATATCGCTCGATTCCCTTGTCAGCTACGATTATCAGCGCAATCTGGTAGTTGATAATACATTGGCTTTCCTCAAAGGCGTTCAAAGTAATAACTGCCTGCTTTACGGCGACAGAGGCACAGGTAAATCCTCCACTGTAAAGGCTATACTGAATAAATACTATACAGACGGACTGCGAATGGTAGAGCTTCCAAAGGACAGACTCTGCGATTTCCCACTGCTTGCAGAGAAAATCGCAAAGGTACCCCAGAAGTTTATTATCTTTATCGACGACCTTTCATTTTCAAGCGAGGATAAAAGCTACGCTCAGCTCAAAGCAGTGCTGGAAGGCGGTCTTGCTGTACGCCCTGACAACACCCTTATCTATGCCACGTCCAACCGCCGCCATATTGTTAAAGAAAGCTTTTCCGAACGCGACGGCGATGACATACACCACAATGATACCGTACAGGAAACACTGTCACTTTCCGACCGCTTCGGTCTGTCCGTAAACTTCACAAAGCCGAACAAGGAGCAATACCTTACAATAGTTTTTCATCTTGCCAAAGAAAAGAAACTGTCCATCGGCATTGAAGAGCTTACACGGGGTGCTGAACGTTTTGCAATAGAGCGCGGCGGGCGTTCCCCCAGATGCGCAAGACAATATATCTCTGCGCTCGAAACAGAACTGCGGCTTTCCGATTGATTTCAGGGGTTCCCTTTATAGTAAATGCCTCAGTGACAGATGGTCAGTGGTCAGACTGAAACTAAAGTTTCAAACTAATGGGGTTTATAAAAGCCCTGCTATAAACGGTTTTCGCTTTAGCGAAAATATACCGCCATTCCACATTCCACATTCCGCATTTTTTAGTATAGATACAGCATTACCCGAAAAAAGGAGAAAGAATTAATGAAAAAGATTTTCGCATTTTTGCTCACCGCCGCCCTTATAACAGGCTGTGCGGCTTGTTCCACAGAAACGGACGGTGAATATCCTGTAAAGCTTGCAAACTACACCATCAACGAAAAACCCGACTCTATAGTTTGTCTGAGTGATTCCGTAGCGGATATCATGATAGCCTGCGGATATGCAGACAGAATAACCGCCCGCTCTGACGAATGTACGCAGAGCGAATTGGCTTCCGTTCCGTCAGTAGGCTCCAAAGATGATCCGGACACCGGAAAAATACTCGACGCTGAACCGGATGTTGTTTTCGCAGACAAAACCATAAGTGACGACTCCAGAAATAAACTAAAGGACAGCACAAACGTATTCATTATGATGCCCGCCCAGACTACCGAAGACCTTACAGCACTCTATGAAAGCGTATGCGCTGTAACAGACGGTGACAAGTCCGGACGTGAAACCGGCAAAGAGAAATCAAAATCCATTCTTGTAACGCTTGCTGACCTTCAGCGTATAATCCCCGAAAGCGATATCGTCAAAACCGGATGCTATCTTTATGACGCCGACGGCAGCGCCGCAAATGACAAAACATTTGAAGGCAAGCTTCTCTCTTACGCAAATTTAACGAACGTATGCGCAGTGGCAAATTCAAACACAGATGCACTTACAAAGATAAGTATATCGGATCCGGATTACATCTTCTGCGCAGAAGGCGTAAAGGCTTCTATTGAAAAGGACAGCAATTATAAAGACCTAAAGGCTGTTAAGAATGGTAATGTATACGAAATTGAAGCAGACCTTATACAGCGTCAGGGAAACAGTCTGCCGCAGGTTCTTTCCTATATGATAGAGACAATATATCCGGACATGACCGGCGGCAATACAGAAAGCTCCGCTGACGAAAGCAACGCAAAAGAAACAAGCAAGGAAGAAAACTCCAGAAAAGACTCCGGCAAAGCTGAAAACTCCAAATCAGAAGACACTGAAAAATCCAAAGCAGAAAGCAGTGCGGATAATTCCGATGAAAGCTCCGAGACAAGCAAAGTAAAAGCTGATAACTCTCTGAAGATCACCGATGACATGGAATACGGCAACGGCGAAGAAGGTGACGATATAATAAAAATACAGGATAGACTTCGCGAGCTGGGTTACTTCGATGAAGAGTCTACCGGTTACTTTGGTGACCTTTCGGCTATCGCATTCAAAGCCTTTGAAGAAGCAAACGGTCTTGAAGCTGACGGCTATGCTGACAATGCCGCGCTGAAACTCCTGTTCTCCGCAAAAGCTAAGCCTGCTCCGGCGTCATCAGAAGAGGAAACATCCGAAGATGAATAATGTATTGCCTGCTTCGGCCAGACACTTCATGATGAACAAATAATAAATATTACAAACGGGACGCTCGTTACGTATGTAGAGCGTCCCGTTATTTATTTACAATAGTATACTATTTGTATTATTTAAGAGTATTTTTTACTAATAGTATATTACTATATGTATACTAATTAAATTCTATACTATTTGTTAATTTTGGGTAAGATATTATACTTATAGTAGATTTCTACTATCTGTATATTTTACTATTAGTATTATAGCAAAATAGTTTTACGAATTGTATATTTACGTTTTGTATATTATTATTGAGGATATACATAATGTATATTCTGACACTATAATTACTAATTACATTTACAATATTATACCACTTGTATATTCTTTTATTATTATACTGTTTGTAGTACAATTAGCTGACTATAATAACAATAACGAGTAAAAGTATTACTATTTGTATAGTAATATATAAATATTATACTATTTGTATACAGTTATTTAATACAGAATTCCCCGGCAAGCTTTACATTGATGTCATCAAACGGTACACCTGTCCTATACTTATAATCTGTATATTACTTTATAGATTATTTGTATTTTGCCAATTTGGAACAGGATCATCAGATAAACCTAAAAGATAATCAGATGCAACATTAAGAGCAATACAAATGTCTATAAGGACATTGACTTTTATTTCATTCTCCCCACGTTCATATCTGCTATACTGCGTTTGTTCCATACCAATTCTTATAGTAACTTTTTTGTGTTAAAAATCGCAAAAAATAAAGCCCTGCAAACTGCAAGGCAATACGATAATACTGTATATTCAGGACATTGGAAATCCCAACACCGGAAACCGGATAATATAATGCAAATCCGATTAGCTGAATGTCTTGAAAATTCAATTATTATACGGTTATTAATTTTTAAGTCTTCAGTATTCATTTAGAAAATCCTGACACAAAATTACTGAAAACTTAAGACTTAAAACTTAAAAATGAATAATACAAAGCAAAAATCCCGACACTTGCGTGTCAGGATTTTCGCTTTGGTGGACCAACAGGGACTCGAACCCCGGACCAACCGGTTATGAGCCGGTTGC
>CAMHOE010000055.1 GCA_946186665.1 uncultured Clostridia bacterium
TACGAAAAAATCCATATACGCAAACTCGCTCGTGTTCCGGTTTTTAGAGAACCCCATAACTGATACCTGTACCGGTATCATACCTGCACTAAGCATCAGGGGCAATCATCTTATGGTATTTCAAAATCCATCCAGCAAGGCATGAATTTTTTCATCTGGTTTTGCAGTGCAGTTTTCTGAGCAGCCGTCAGGGTCTGTGTGCACCTGAAGATGACCTTCATGTTATTATAGTCCGTTTCAAAGCTTCCTTCCGCATTGAAGCTGTCCCGTACTTTTTCCATACCTTCAAGCGTATAATCCCACACATTTACCGAAAGGGCTTTTATCAGCGCATTTCTTCTTCCCTGAAGGCTTGTATCAAGATTTATCCTGTTGAATATCTTCTCCCTTAAAGCAAGACCATACCCCTGAGCCGTGCCGACAAAGCACTCCCTCAGAAGCTCCTTCAATGCGCCGAAATACATATCCAGTCCTTCAGCATAAGCCATCAGCTCCGCATAGACGGCTCCGCCCTCCTCTACGGAATAAAGCCCCGTTTTTTCAAGGGCACTTTTCATAATATCAAACTCAGACATTCCATCACCGCCTTATGTCAGTTCCGTTATCTGCAAATAACTTGGTACAGCAAATCTTATGTCACCTATGGGAATATCCGCCATATCATTAAAAATGTAGTTTTTCACTCCATCCACTTCAAGCAATGCCCTGCCAAGACTTGAAAGATACACGTCCTCTCCCACAGACTTGTCCAATAAAAATTCCCGTATCTTTGCTTCAACCGCCGCTGAGACGGTTTCAAAGGTGTATCCGCTTTCAACTGCTATGCTTACCCTGACCTCCACTCCACGGGAATAAGCTTTATGTACATCAAGCACTATCCCAAGAGGCGTATATTCTTCAAGAACGCTTATAGCTTCACTCAGCACATCGTCGGATATCATCTCTCCGCGACCTCCAAGATATACAGATACCTTGCCCGGCTCTTCATCATTAAACCCTGCAAATGCAGACTGTACTCCCTCTACTCTTTCAGCTATTTTTTCATAGTATGACGCATTTGCACCGTCAGGCGTATTGCTGTAGCTTTCAAACAGTCTCTTTCTCAGACTCTCGTCACTCTCATCGTTCGTTCCGCCGGAAAACGAAGTGGAGTTGTTCACGCTTATTCCTACTGAAAAATATGTCACAACAGTATCTACAAGATCCGAACCTATATTATACTGTTCTCCGCTGTACTCCGCTTTGCACGGTACCCACGCATATGTACTTCCCCGTTCTATTGTACGGGCAGCTGTTGTAACGTAATTCAATGAACCGTCCGACACCGTACAAATAGTTCCCACCGGAATATTCACTGCATATTCAAGCGGCATATCCAGTCGGAAAACTATGGTACCCGATGCTCTTTTTCCCTCTTTTCTTACAAGCCCCCTCTGCTGTGCATGAAGATCCAGATACTCACCTGTGGCTGTACCGGGAAACATCTGCTTTTTTATGGCATCAATATTATATCCCAAAGAGTATATCTCTCCTGCAAGAAGCCTGAGCCTTATGCCGATATCGCCGGCTTCGTCCGCTTCATATCCTGCAAGCTCTTCAAATTTATCCTGCATACGCTGTAGTATCTCATCATATGTTTCACTCATTCGCTTTCACTCCCCCTTATCCATATGTCAAATGTATTTCCAAAAGCCTCCACAAATACCGTCACGCCTTCCTGCGTGATCTCCACTCCTGCGACCTCCGCCTGCGGAATACCGTCAAGCGCCTTTCTCGCCTTTGCTTCTATCTGTACGGCATCCGCTCCGCTTTTATACGCTTCAATTATGCCGCTGCCAAGCTCTCTGTTATACATATAGCTGCCCTCTTTTGCCGACAGATGTATATACAGCCGCTGCCGTATCTCATCCTGACCCGAAACATACCCGATCCTGCCGTTTTCATCCACTGCAAGATCGCCGTTATATCCAAGTTCTGTATCCAAAGCTTACCCCTCCGATTTTACACCGTTTATATACACATCTCCTTCAATAAGTACCTTTCCCTCGTTCGTCAGATGAACAGATGCTCCTCCGGCTGAGAACAGCACTATCTCTCCGGGATCTATATCATAATAGTTATTTATGACCTTTACCCCCACACAAAGCTGCTCTGCATCGTTAGAGATCACCACCGCTTCATCATTCTGCTGAGGTATGTATACCATTCCGCCGGGAGACACTATAGATATCTGCTGAGTTCCGTTTGTAGCCGAAGCTGCTATTCTTCTGTCGGCACTGTTCTTTATTGTGCCGGAGCTGCAAAAATGTATACTCCTTTTACCGTTTGCGATTTTTTCCGATATTCTCATGTATCATTCACCTCCGCATACAGTCTGGTCCTCTCTCCGCCCGAATCAAAGGTATAATTCACCTCACGGACCCTATATGTTTTTCTCTGTCCGTCCACGCTCAGCAAGGTGCCGATACTGCATATAAAGCAGCCTGCACATTCAACTATAAGCTGCTCATATTCAGCAGCATATTTTCGCATCATTCTTTTTACAGACTGTACTGTCCTGCCGGAGCCGGTCATGGAGTCTACGTATCTTTTTCTGATAATGCCGTACTTCTTTGCCATATCATTCACAAAGGGTATTTCATATCCGCCTGAGCTTCTTGCCCTTACGTTGATGTCCGATACAAGCGCGCTGTTTTTAAGATAATGCCTGCATGACATTATGCGCTCGCCCGACAGATACATCGTATCCTGCTCCCTTTCTCCGGTGATATCTATAACACCGTACTTATCAATATAAGGTACCGTATCCAGAAAATACCTGCAAAAATTTCTCAGCACCGTCCATTCACTCATACCCTTGCTTATCGCCAGCTCTCCGTTGAAAGCCTTGTCGGTACCCCTGTACTCCTTAAAACCAAGAGGTTCAAAATGTCTTTTCATAAGGAGGGGCATTGAAGGCGAACAGTACATCTGTGGAAGCGCCTCGTTATCAAGCAGCAAACACGTAAGACTTCTTGCCTGTATAGTGAGAAAAATTCCGTTTTCGCTGTATTCCTCACACTGACTGTCTACCATCCCGTAAAACAGTCTTTCGTTGCCGTTTTTCATTTCTATGGCGGACAGCTTCGGCACATTCCCCTTGACTCCAAAGACAATGCTCAGCTGATCTGCCGGCGCATCCTCTCCGGACACATAGCTTACCTTGAGCGGTTCCCTGAAGATAGTTTCAGCTCCTTCAATATCTCTGATAATATATGTCAGCAAAGATATATCCTCCTTCCCGCTTCAATAAGAACATCCGGTCTGATGATATCCGGCGCAAGCTCCCTGAGTATCTCAATATCGACTTTGCTCTCATAGGAATAGTCCCAAAGAGTATGCTTCCCATCGGAAATTATGACCTTGTCTTTAAGCTCTCTTTCTGATACCCTGCTTTCCCTGAAACGGAAGCTGTACCTGATAACTCCCTCAACGTCCCTTGCCATCATTTCAAGACTTTCAAACAGGGCATATACAGGCTTTTGTGACGGAATGTACAACATTCCGCCGCCTCCTTTTTCAAAGACCTTTTTCAGTCCAGCAAAGCACTCGTCACAACCGCTGCCGTAAAACTCTCCTTCTCCTGTTATGATCCTGCCTTTCACTCCCATATCGCTCACTATGCTGCCGCCGTAAGGTATCTTCTGTTCCGCAACAGTTCTCGACTCCCTTACGTTTATAAGGTAGGGATTTACCGGAAAGATAAAATCCCTGTAGCTCATTTTTCCGTTACATTTCATTTGTCTCCTCCTCTGCCGAGATCCGTCTTTCATATCTTGACCCGTCACTCTCTACAGTATCCGACAGCCTTATCATATCAAGCAGTTCATCAGCCGTAAACTTCACCGCACTTTTTATCTCGTCAATATTTTCAGCTTCCCTCAATCTGCTCCACCTCTTTCATATCTGTTGCCACAATGCTTATATGTTCCCGGAAGCTCTCTTTATTTGCAACGGCATTGAAGTCGTCCCACATACAGCCCTCAAGCCTTACACATTCTCCGTCTATTGAAAGCTCTGTAACAAACTGATCCAGATCATAGAAATTGCAGTTTTCAAAGGGCTGCCGGAACCTCACACCTATAAGGTTCAGCTTGTATTCCCTCCTGCCTGCCAGATGCGCAACATCACCGCTATAAAAGCAGGTCCTCACCCTGTGCAGCGTGGTGCTTCTCCTGAGCTGGGCGCTCTCCGCCTGCAAAAGCTTCTTTCCGTTAATGTATATCACCACATCTCTGCCGCATAAAGCCGTCATTTCCTCCAAGCCATCCCCTCCTATACCTCTGTCATCTGCTCTCTGAGCGAAAACCTCATTATTACTTTATATGCAAAATTCACCTTGTCGTACATATATTTCTCTGCGCTGACAGCCGTTATCATCCTGTCTCCGTCAAGCTCCAAAAGAGCATTACAAAGCTTTTTGGCGCATTCCTCACAATATGCTCCTCCAAGACACTCATCCGTCAGCACATACACCACCATGCTTTCACCGCCGAAAAGTCCCTCATCATATCCCAGCAGAAAGTCCATTTTATCTGCCGTTCCCTCACAAAAGCAAGCCATAGGCTTATCGATGGGATAAGGCACCTCTCCTCCGCCGAAAGCCTTTACAAGCCTGAGATCCTTCAGCTCACTGCACTGCTTTACAGCCGCCATCATCTTGTCAATAAATAAACTGCTCATCGTTTTTCTCTTCTGCCACCTTTCTCAGACAGGCTTTTACATATCCTCCTATCCTGCACACAAATTCGTCCTTCCAGATAAGACGGTATTTGTTCCTGCCCTCATAGATATAAGCTCCGAAGTCCGCTTTTTCCAGAAGCTGCGGCGCGCAGAACATGAAGTACCTCTTTGCGTCACTTCTTCCCTCTTCGTTCCTTTCAACACCGCCCCACTGTTTCTGACGGTACCGCATTGGGTATATGACTGCGATACCCTTTTTCAGACCGTCCTCCGTTTCAACGTATATCTCGACCCCTGTCTGTCTTATAGCACCCTCCAGCTGCTCCATATCTCATATCCTTTCAAAAACAAATCCCTCATCTTCTATCAGCTCTCTTATATCCTTCAGAGCCTCCTTGTAAAGCGCTTCGGCACCCGCAAGTCTGCCGCTGCTGTTTTTCACAGATACATCGCCTACTGTAACATCCCCTCCGTCAGTCACCGACCACAGAACATACCTGTAATAAGCAAGTGCGGCGGCGGCAAAATCCACTCTGCCGCCGTCATCACTTTCTTCACCGTCCTTGAGCATCTCCTGCAAATGCTTTGCAGACAGCTCGCACAAGGAGCGGTACTTATGTATGTTATCCTCTGAAAGTCCCGTCAGACTGCCGAATATCTCCAGTACCCTTTCAATATTCAACTGTCAGACCTCCTCTCAGCAGGCAAGGACCTTTGCAGAATCCGTAAATATCTTTGCAAAGCCTGCCGTACAGCTTATAGTTGCTCTTTCAAGCTGTCTGTCAATAAGCTTGTCGGTGTCCATAGCAATATCGCCGGACTGCACCATTTCCAGCGCGCAGTTCTTGTCCAGACCGATGATCTTTGACGATACCATAGCAGGTATGTGCATAAGCTTTGCACCCATAGGAGTTATCATCTCTCCTGTACCCTGGAATGTAAGCCCCGCCTGTGCGTCCTTCATCTCTGTAAGCGCAAGCAGCTTCTGCATGACATCCGTAGGTGCCAGCAGTGTATTAAGCTCATAAGGCGCAAGACCTGCCCAGAGCTTGAGAAGATCGCTGTATGTAAGAGTGCCGCTTGTAGTAACGTTTATCACAGAAGCGGCGTTATTGTTGCCGTCGCCGTTGATAAGAACGTCTACCGCATCCCTGAGCTGTTCTCTTGCAATATGCGCGCCTATCTGTCTGAGGGTCACTGTAAAGAGATCAAGTCTCTGATACTTGATAGCCTCATAAGACGCCACAAGCATTCTGCCTCTTTTAATGAGCTTCACAAGATTTTCGCTTGTTCTCACATTGGTCTGAGGAAGAGACGCACCCTCAGCAACGGGCTTGAGGGATTTCTCGTCGTCCGTAGGGTCGGACACCACCGAACGATAGTCCATACCGTCTATAACTGTTCTTGCGGCGATGATATCACCGAGATAATCCGCATTTTCCATGCCCTGCTTTACCGCTCTTGACACATACTCCGGAAAGAGAGCCGCAGAGTTTGAAGTCTCGAAGAACTTCTGCACATTGTCGGAATACGCACCTCCGACCTTAATGTCATATCTTTTGAGCTGACGCTGAAAAGCATCCAGCCCCTCCAGCTCCGTACCCTTGTAGCTTTCAGAGGGGTCAAGCTCCTCCAACACCTCTGTAAGGCTTCTGCCGTTACCGTACATACCCTTTTCAAGCTTTATAGAATCATAAAATGCCATAATAAAAATCCTCCTTGTAATTTGTGTTTAGTATTTAGTGTAAGCTCAAAGCAAATCAGATAATACAGAAAACGTACAACTATTATTAATTTTTAAGTCTTAAGTTTTCAGTATTCATTGCTTTGTATCAAAGCAATATGCCTGCGCAGCCGTTTGCAGAGTCCACTTCGACCACAAGGTATTCCCTGCCGTTTGTTGTATCCACAGTCACCTTGCCGCCGGAAGCCGCTGCAAGCATCTTGTAGCCCACCGTAAGTGTTCCGGAATAGGGAACATAAACATATCCCCCAAGCTGCACTGCGGCATAACCGCCTCTTACATTTGTGCAGATACCGCAGAAAGCTCCGCTTGTCACTGCGCTGACCTTGCCGTTAGCTGTCACTGCCACAGGCGAACCTGCGCTGACGCCGCTTGCAGCCTCAAAGGTTGCTATTTCCTCTTTAAAACCGTTAAATGATGTACTCATAAACTATTCCTCCTCAGATATTTTTGTAAAGTGTATTGTTATTTTTTTTGCTGCTGTCATTACCGGACAGCTGAGGTCTTATCGGAAGTATCTCCGAAGCCTTGCTTTCAAAGGCTTTTTTCAGCTCGCCCAGCTGACTTGCCGACAGTTCATCGGTAATGCTCATGAGAATGTCCGCCGAAAGACCGGGAAGGACAACAGCGGAAAGTCCCCTTACATCCTTGATAAGCGTTTCACGGTAGTACTCACCGTCAAGAGCCTTTTTTTCAAGGCTCCTGAACTTACCGGCAAGCTCTCTCATTTCCTCCCGTGAGAAGCTCTGCTCCTCACCGCAAAACAGTTTCTTTTCAATATCCAAAAGCTCTCCTCCTTTATATCTGATCTTTTTCTCACAGCGTTTTACTGTATCCGATGTGCTTTTGTTTTTTTCAAATGCCTTGATGACTCCGGCAGCCTTTTGAGCAGGCACCGCAACAAAAGACCATTCATAAGCATCCTCAGGCTCACACAATAAAGCATAGCAAAGCTTTCCTGCATAATCCCTGCCTTTTATGTGACTGCAAAGAGATATATCCTCGCCGCATACAGAGCATATGCGCTTTTTAACGGCGCAGCCCACGCTTACTTCCTTTTTTATACCGCTGTCAAGCTCCATAATAAGCTCCTCGCTTTTTTCGTTTCTGGGAACATACGCCCTTGCCACGAGTCTGCGGTAAGGCTCTCCTAAAGAGTTTACTTTGCCGCTGACCTCCTCCGTATTGCAGGAAAATATCCTCGCCCGCTGATTTTGGCTTTTCGGGTCGTGGTCAGCAATACCCGTCACTCCTACATAAAGCTGTGCAAGCTTGTTCAGAGCCTCGTCGGAGAATTTCTCATAGTCCCTGTCTGTTTCATTGTCGCAAAGCACCACAGAGAAAACATATACATCCTCCTCTCCAAGCTCTTTTCTTGTATAATTGTTTATCAGCTGCAATTCCCCCTCAAGGGGCTTGCCGCTTATATCATTCATGCTATTCATGTCATTCATAGTTCTACTGCCTCTCTTCTCAGTTTTTCTTCCTGCGCTCTGTAAAGAGCCGCCTTTGCAAGCTCCACTTCGTCCTGAAGATTGATGTTATCCCATTCAATAGCATAATCTGTCTGAACGCCCCTGAGCTTAAAAAACATATCGCATATTCTTCGGATATTCCCCTCCAGACACCTGCGGTAAAATTCCAGCTCACTGGTCAGGATATCCGCCTGCTGACTGGACATCCTCTCGGTTGACGACCATGACAGCCCCAGCAAAAAAGGCGGCACCGAAAGCTTTGACAATATCTGTTCCATAAGAAGTCTTGCAGGTACCTGACTGTCCGGCAGCTGATTATCAGCTCCGATGACCCTTATACTCACATCCCCTACACTGACAAAATCCTTAGGTTCAGGACTTTTCATAGCCTTGCTCCACTCTTCCGCGATCTGTCTTGCACGATCCTTCGAGTAGCTTCTTTCGCTCTCGCCAGGCTTATACGATACCGCAAAGCGAACATTTCCTACCCTGTCCCAATTGGTGCCTATAGCATGAAAGATCTTCATCAGTACATCACCGACAAACGGCAGCCCCTTTAAAACGGACGTACCGTACACTTTTCCCGGCTCGTTCATCAGCGTACTGCAAAGCACCAACGCCGGAAACCTGACAGGCTCCCGCTCAACGCCGGAAGTATTGTATATCCGAAGGTCAAACGGATCATCCCCCTGACATATCTCCACATCATCAAGATCCGCATTGTAAAGAGCCGCTATATTCTTTCCGGTGCTGTCAATGACTATCTCACCTACAGCCGTGCCGTATGTGATCATCTGGTCAAGCTGTGCCGCAAGAAAGCTGTTTATTCCGCTGCCGCAGCTGTTCACCCTGACAGTATCAAGAAAACGTCCGATCTCCTCTTCTGCTTTTCTGCTGCCGCACCTTATGCGGAAGCTTCCCACAAGTCTTATGATCTTGCTTATAGCCGCATCGATAACAGGCACCGACTCCCTGAGCTCCTTGTATAGCTTTCTTTCACATGAATACATTCCCGTACTGTTCACATACGAAAACATTCCGCTGTTGTAGCCGTCACTTACAGCCGTCTGAACAGTAACTCCCTCATTTTTGTTTTTTCTTTTAAAAAGCTTTATTTCTATCACCTCATCCCAATATCATCTCTCCAGAGCAAAGGCGAAAATATCATCACCGCCGCTGTCGGCAACAGTTGTAACGAAGTATCTCATATCGTCCATAGCATGATCGTTTTCCTTAAGCGGCGCATCTCTTCCTCCGCTGTCCCACCTGTAAAGTCCCAATTCTCTTATACAGTCCTGACAGTTCCTGCATATCCTTATCCTGCCCTCTTTCAGTGCCGTACTTGTCTGTCTTATTCCGTCAAGCACATTATTCTTAGCAGGCGTGACACGATATTTTCCATGTCTCCTTATCACCTCTATAAAGCTTGCCGCAGACGGATCAACAACTATTTCAGATATCTCCCTGTCCCCGATAAGCTCACACAAGCCTCTGTAATGTTCCTCGTCAGTCCTTGACGCTCCCTCACGCTTCGAGCTGTAGTAATACTCATCTATCCTGTACCAGCAGCCCTCATAATATCCCCACAGCCCGAAGGATGCCGGATTTACCGTTCCATAGTCGCAGGACACAGCAAATTCCTCAAACTCTCCTCCCGGCACATCGTAAAGCATATTCTCTGCCGACATAAACGGGTAAACAAGGCCTTCACTTGCGCACCACTTTCCCAATACAAACCTCTGGTAGAAGCTCCCTGAATACAGCTTCTTGTATCTTTCAAGTATTTTCGGCGACAGTGACGGATTATCCTCCATAACAAAGTGCAGATAGTACATATTCTTTTCCTTTGCTTTTTTCACCCATTCCCTGCAAAACCAATGCTGGGGGTATTCCGGATTACAGTTGAACCACAGCTTTGAGCCTTCCACAGAACACCTTGCAAGTGCCTGTTCAACAAAAGATCTGGGCATAAGCGCCGCCTCATCAAACAAAACGCCGCACAATGTCATTCCCTGTATAAGCGCCGCTGAACCCTCGTCCTTACCCCCGAAAAGATAGAATGTATTTTTTCTGTCCTTACAGCTCACATAGAAAATATTTGCGGAAGGTTTTTCCTCCACTTCAAATCCCAGCTCTCTGAGTATCCTCAGCAGAGGGACCGCAACATTTCTTTTGACAGAGCGTATAGTTTTGCCGCAGATAGCAAAGTTTCCGCCGTTAAAAGCAAACATCCCCCATGAAACGAACGACACGCTCATACAAAGTGTTTTTCCGCTTCGCACAGCGCCGTCACAGATTATCCCGTCACAGGCGGAGCTTTTCCTGCCCGGCGACCACCAGCTCAGAACATTCAGCTGCTTTTCCGAAAAATTCGTAAAGCTCATACTTCCTCCTGTTCCTCACCCTCAGTATCCTTTATACCCCCGATGATAGCCTTATAAAAATCCGAAGAGCAGTTATTTTCTCCGCTGCCCCATTGTTCAAGCTTTTCCAGTGCCTTGAACCTGTCAAAAAACTTGATCTCCATTGCCCCCTCCTTGGGACGCTTTATCTCCGCAACATTAAAAAGATCCGGTTCCTTTTCCTGTTCCAAAGCAGTATCCCCTGCAAACAGAAGCTCCACTGCGTCCCTCACACTTCCGAATGCCAGTCTTTCATATCCGGAATATGCCTGCTGTCTTGCGTTCCTAAGATTTCTCTCGTAAAGGCGGTTGATCTCCCCGATTATATCCTCCCTTCCAAGAAGCGCCCGCCCCTGTTTTTCAGGTTCCCTGTAGCCTGCTTTCTTCGCTGCCTCCCATACATTTCCGCATCCTGCATAAAACATACAGAACACCTTTTCTTTTCTTTTCAGCACCTCGACCCTCCCAAAAAATAATGAATACTGAAAACTTAAAACTTAAAAATGAATAATAGCGGTATATTCTCGCTGAGCGAAAATTCATCATAGCAAGTCTTTTATAACCTCCGGTCTGCTATGAACTCCGAACTATTATCTGACCATTATTGTTTACAGCTTTCATTTGGTATTCAATGACACAAAAAATTCGACCCCGAAAGGTCGAATTCCGAAAAATTTTTTTAATTTTTTATTTTTTATTCCCGTATTGGTATTCCGACTGTGCATTTTTAACATTTTCAGATTGATGAGTTATAAAATTCTGTATAATTCTATTACAGAAATAAAAATCTATCTGAGTATATTAAACTATACTTGGAGATTAATACTCAAAACCTGCACGGTACGTATAATGTACAATGAAAAGCCCTAAGCACAAAGTACATCCGGAGTCTTTCCTGAAAACGAAAGGCGGCACGAAGCGCTGCAAGAGTCCCACTCGGAACCGGTGGAGCATACCGAAGCGGACTCTGCTGCAAACCTGCTGTAATCCGTTTTCGTACCCCAGAGTCACTTACTGCGGGCGCCGTGCGAAAACGCAGCAACTATTCACTATTCGCTATTCACCATTCACTATTCACTACTTCTGAAAGAGGGTATCAAAATGACGAAACTAAAAACAGGCTTCAGAAAAGCTGCGTCGATTTTTATGTCGGCACTTCTCACAATGTCGGTCTTTTCTGTCGGCACCTCACTGTCCACACTGGAGGCAAGCGCAGCCTCCTACTCGGAGCTGTCCGCACTGGACTCTCAGGCATACAGCGGCAATGATCTTGGTGCAACCTACAGCAAAACATCCACCACATTCAAGGTATGGGCGCCTACTGCATCTGATGTAAAGATCAAACGCTATACCACAGGCAGCGACTCCGAAAGCGGCGCAGCTGTCATTGAAACAAAAGCGATGACAAAGGGCAGTCAGGGCGTGTGGTCTGTCACCATCTCCGGCGACCTCAACGGGACATACTATACATATCTTGTAACAACTAACGGCAGCACAAAGGAAACCGTTGATATCTATGCCCGCTCCACCGGCGTCAACGGCAAAAGAGGCATGGTGCTTGACCTTGACAGCACCGATCCGGTCGGCTGGGATTCCGACAAGCGCGTAGAATGTGAAAACCAGACGGACTCCGTTATATGGGAGGTACATGTCAAAGACTTCTCCTCCTCCTCAGACTCCGGCATGAAAAACAAGGGTAAGTTCATGGCATTCACAGAGACCGGAACAACTGTAAACGGCAACGGCGTTAACCCCACAGGTATCGACTATCTTGAAGATCTGGGAGTTACCCACGTACATCTTCTTCCCGTATACGACTATGCAAGCATTGACGAAACAAGCAGCAACGCCGATCTGTTCAACTGGGGCTATGACCCTATGAACTACAACACACCCGAAGGCTCCTATTCCACAAACCCCTATGACGGCAGCGTTCGAGTAAACGAGTTCAAGCAGATGGTAAAATCCCTCCACGACAAGGGTATAGGCGTTGTCATGGACGTTGTTTACAACCACACCTATTCCGGAGGTTCCGGCAGCAACGACTGGTTCGACTACACAGTTCCCGGATATTACTATCGTCAGACCTCCACAGGCGCATACTCTGACGCATCGGGCTGCGGAAACGAAACTGCCAGTGACCGCGCTATGTGCAGAAAGTTCATTGTAGACTCTGTAGTATACTGGGCTACAGAATATCACCTTGACGGTTTCCGCTTCGACCTTATGGGTGTCCACGATACAGAAACGATGAACGCTATCAGAGCGGCACTCGATGAGATAGATCCCGATATTATAATGTACGGCGAACCCTGGACTGCCGCAACAACTACCTGCCCCATACCCACAGCTGTACAGGGCAATATGTCTCTCGTTTCAGAAGAGGTCGCAGCTTTTAACGATAAGGTAAGAGACGCTATAAAGGGCAGCTGCTTCAACGCATACGAAAGCGGATTTATACAGGGCGGCACAGGCTTTGAAACAGCATTAAAGGGCGGCATACAGGCAAACTCCACCACAATGGGAAATGCCAAATGGTCAAAGCAGCCCTCACAGACAGTCACCTATACATCCGCCCACGACAATTACACACTTTATGACAAGCTCACATTGTCAGTAAAGGGCGGCTCAGGCTACGGCAACAGATATGATGACCTTGTTGCAATGAACAAAATGGCAGGCGGCATCATACTTACCTCACAGGGTATGTCCTTCTTCCAGGCAGGTGAGGAATTTGCAAGAAGCAAGTACGGCGATGAAAACAGCTACAAATCCTCCGCTTCCGTAAATCAGCTCAAATGGACAAACACTATAACCTATTCGGATATCACATCCTATTATAAAGGTCTCATAGAGATACGCAAGGCATACTCACCCTTCCGTGACCCGACAAACACTTCAAACGATACCATTTATTTTTCATGGGGCACAAACTGTCCTGCAAACGTAGTGGCATTCACTATGTACAATAAGCTCCATCCGGAAAGCGAATGGAACTATGTTGCGGTCATCCATAACTCAAACAGCACTCAGCAGACAGTAACACTCCAGACCTATGATACCCAGACCCTCCCCTCCTCATGGGTCATAATAGCAGACGGCTCCAACGCAGGTGTAACTTCACTCGGTACAACAGGCAGCACAGTGACTGTTCCTGCCCGTTCCACAGTCGTACTGGTAGACAAGACAAGCTTTGACAGAACAGATATTTCTTCAAAATGCAGTGTCACAGTAAACCACATCATAAGCTCCAGCGGTACGACCTACAAAACAGAAACTCTCAAGGGCAAAGAGGGCGCATCATATACCACCTCCCCCCTCAGCGAGCTTACAAGCTCCGGATATACTGTGACCTCCACAACGGGCGCCACATCCGGTACCTTCTCAAAAGCAGGAACTACAGTTACATATTATTATGAGCTTGATAAGACAAAGTACAGCACCGTAACAGTCAAGTATCAGGACGCTGAGACCGGAAAGAGCCTCGCATCAGACAATGTTTATTCAGGACTAATAGGTTCAGCCTATTCCTACAGCCCCATAAGCATAAGCGGCTATGAATGTGACACAAGCCTTACTGCAAACGCCAGCGGCACCTTTGCAAGCGGCGGCATCACCGTAATATTCAAGTATCACGAGACTGAGGAAGAGACACTGAAGATACATTACTATAATTCCTCAGGCTGGCCCACAGTCGCTATGTATGTATATCAGGGTTCAGGCAGCAGTGCCACACAGCTTTCCGGTACATGGCCCGGCACCATGATGACCAGCGAAGGCAGCGGCTGGTATGTCGGCACTATAAACACCACCGAAAGCGCATATTTTATCGCAAACAATAACGGCGGCGGTTCTCAGGACCCGTCAGGACTGAACCCCACAGGCTATACCGTACAGGGCGAAGTCTGGGTAAAGGGCGCAAAGGTTTATAAAACAGGCAAGGTAAATGTAAGATACGTTGACCAGAGCGGAAACGTACTTGCAAAAGAGACACTTACAGGTATGGCAGACGGTTCCAACACCTACAGCACATCTTCAAAGAGCTTTGACGGCTATGAGCTTGTTTCCGCTCCCACTAACGCATCAGGCTTATACACCGAAGGCACTATTACAGTAACCTACACCTACAAGAGCAGTGTTATAAACGAGCTTGAAAACACATCATCTGTCAGCTCTACAGACATTGATACCGGTGATACGATAACCGTAAGGTCATCGGCATCCGGCGGTACATCACCCTATACCTATGCCGTGTACTATAAGCTGACCTCCGCATCTTCCTATACCACCGCGCAGTCCTTCAGCGCAAACAGCTCTGTTTCCTTTACTCTCAACACAGCCGGCACATATGAAATCCTGTCAAAAGTAAAGGACAGCACCGGCGCAATAGAAGACAAGACTTTTACTGTCAATGTTACCGGCTATGTAACGGAGCTTTCAAACGACTCCACTCTTTCTTCCGGAACAACATCACTCGGCAGCACTGTAACCATAAACTGCGCAGCATCCGGCGGAACCTCGCCCTACACCTATGGCGTATACTATAAGCTGTCGTCCGACTCGTCCTACACCACCCTGCAAAACTTCAAAACAACAAAGACAGTTACCTTCACACCATCTAAAGCAGGTACATACACCATCGTAACGAAAGTCAAGGACAGCGCAGGCTCAATAGCAAGAAAGGAACACACCCTTATTATAATCGGCGGTCTTACAAATAAAACAACTCTTTCAGCAGCCACACTTCCACTCGGCAGCTACGTAACAATAAAATGCGCAGCATCCGGCGGCACTTCACCTTACACTTATGGTGTATACTATAAGCTGTCGTCCGACTCGTCCTACACCACCCTGCAAAACTTCAAAACAACAAA